>JALORP010000054.1 GCA_025458865.1 Steroidobacteraceae bacterium
TCGACCATCGAGTGGATGACGCTCTGCGGGTGAACGACCACCTCGACCAGCGCCGGCTCCACGCCGAACAGCAGGCAGGCCTCGATCAGCTCGAGGCCCTTGTTCATGAGGGTAGCCGAGTCGACCGAGATCTTCCGGCCCATGCGCCATTTCGGGTGCGCGACCGCCTGCTCCGGCGTGACGTTGGCCAGCGCCTGCGCAGGCGTGTGCAGGAACGGACCGCCCGAGCAGGTCAGCAGGATCCTGCGCACGCCCGGCGCGCGGCGCCCCGCGGGAATCGTCGCAGGCAGGCACTGGAAAATGGCGTTGTGCTCGCTGTCGATCGGCACCAGCTCGGCGCCGTGGCGCTCCACCGCCTGCATCAGCAGCGGCCCGGCGCAGACCAGCGACTCCTTGTTGGCCAGCAGCACGCGCCGGCCGGCCCGCGCAGCGGCGAGCGTGGGCTCGAGCCCGGCCGCGCCGACGATGGCCGCCATGACGTAGCGGCCAGAGGGCCAGGCGGCCGCTTCCGCGAGGCCCTCCGGCCCGGACACCACGCGCGTCGACAGGCCGCGGGCGGCAACGCCCTCGGCCAGGGCCGCGGCCGCGCGCGGATCGGCCAGGGCCGCGACCTCCGGCATGAACTCGAGGCACTGCTGCAGCAGCCGCTCGTGGTTCGAATGCGCGGCCAGCGCGACCACGCGGAAGCGCTCCGGGTGGCGCCGCGCGACGTCGAGGGTGGACAGCCCGATCGAGCCCGTCGAGCCGAGGACCACGAGCCCCTTCACGAGACCACCCCGAGCCAGGCCATGCCGAGCGTGAAGACCGGGACCGCCGCGCAGAGGCTGTCGATGCGGTCGAGCACCCCGCCGTGGCCCGGCAGCAGGCGGCCGCTGTCCTTCAGGCCCGCCTGCCGCTTGAACAGGCTCTCGGTCAGGTCGCCGACCACGGAGGCGAGGATCGCGGCGACGCACAGCGGAAGGAACGCGGCGGGCGGCAGGCCGAACCAGGCGTTCCCCGCGACCGCGACGGCGCCGGCCGCGACGAGCCCGCCGAGGAACCCTTCCCAGGTCTTGTTCGGGCTCACGCGCGGGGCCAGCTTGCGCCGCCCGAAGCGCCGCCCGGCGAAATAGGCGCCAACATCGGCCGCGGCGACGAGCAGCAGCACGAAGATGACGAGCTCGTAGCCGAGCTCGCCCGACCCGTAGAGACGGGCGAGACCGAGCCACAGCGGGGCCAGCGCGAGCACGCCGCCGAGTCCGGCCAGGACGCGGTTCCCGCGCCCGGGGGCCAGCGCGAGCCAGAGGAACGCGACGACCCACCACGCGAGCACGACCCACAGGATCCCGGTCAGCGCCCCGATGCCGCTGGAGCCCAGGATCCAAAGGCCAGCCGCGACCACGCCGACCAGCGCCACGTAGGCGAGGCGCGCCGGCGCGGTGCCGAGGCCCGCGAAGGCGGCCCACTCCCAGGCGCCGGCGAGCACCAGCACGGCGAAGGCGGCCACCGCGAGCCCCGGCGGCAGGACGAGCAGCACGACGGCGAGCACCGCCGCCAGGAGAAGGGCCGTGACGATCCGCTGCCAGAGCATCAGCGGGCGCCCCGCACCTGCCCGGAGGTCAGCCCGAAGCGGCGCTCGCGGCGCGCGAAGCACTCGATCGCGGCGTCGTAGTCGGCCGCGTCGAAGTCGGGCCACAGCGTGTCGCAGAAATAGAGCTCGGTGTAGGCGAGGTTCCACAGCAGGAAGTTGCTGATGCGGTGCTCCCCGCCCGTGCGGATGAAGAGGTCGGGGTCCGGGCAGTCGCCGAGCTGGAGCTCGCGCCCGAAGGCCGCCTCGTCGAGCGCGTCGAGGTCGAGCGCGCCGTCGCGGACCTTCTCCGCCATCCGGCGCGCCGCCGTCAGGAGGTCCCATCGGCCGCCGTAGGAAACGGCCACATTCAGCAGCAGCCGCTCATTGCCCGCGGTGCGCTCCTCGGCCGCGGCCATGCCCTCCACGGAGCGGGTGCCCAGCGCCGAGCGGTCGCCGATGAAGCGCAGCCGGACGCCCTTCTCCGCCAGCTCGTCCACCTCGCGGCCGAGCACCTCGACGAAGAGCTTCATCAGGACATCGACTTCGTCGGCCGGCCGCCGCCAGTTCTCGCTCGAGAACGCGAACAGCGTCAGGGCGCCGACGCCGCGGCGCACCGAGTGCTCCACCGTCGCGCGGACGGCCTTGATGCCGGCGCGGTGGCCCGCGGTCCGCGGCAGATGCCTGCGCTGCGCCCAGCGCCCGTTGCCGTCCATGATCACGGCGACGTGCCGCGGGACGGCGGCGGCGGGTTCTTGCGGCGTGGGCATTCGGGAGGTTGCGCGCGACGGAACGGCCCGTCAGACGTGCATGAGGTCCTTTTCCTTGTCCGCCAGCACGGCGTCGACCTCGGCGACGTAGTGGTCGGTGAGCTTCTGGACCTCGTCGTGGGCGCGGCGCTCGTCGTCCTCGGAGATGAGCTTCTCCTTGACCATTTCCTTCAGCTCGTTCATCAGGTCGCGGCGCACCGAGCGCACGGCGACGCGCGCGTTCTCGGCCTCCTGCCGGGCCACCTTGGTGAGCTCGCGGCGGCGCTCCTCGGTCATCGCCGGCAGCGGCAGGCGGATCACGGCGCCCGCCGTGTTGGGCGTGAGGCCCAGGTCCGACTTGAAGATCGCCTTCTCGATGGCGCCGACGGCCGACTTGTCCCAGGGCACCACCACCAGCGTGCGAGCGTCCTCGACCGTGACGTTCGCGACCTGGTTCAGCGGCATCTCAGCGCCGTAGTAGTCCACCTTGAGCCCGTCCAGCAGGGCCACGTTGGCGCGGCCCGTGCGCATGCGCTTGAAGTGCTCGCGCAGGCTCGCGACGCACTTGCCCATGCGGTCGGTCGCGTCTTTCCGGATGTCCTCGAACATATCGCCTCCAGCCCTCAAGCCTCGTTGACGACGAGCGTGCCCACGTCCTCGCCGTCGACGATGCGGATCAGGTCACCCTCGTTGAACATGTTGAACACCCGCAGCGGCAGCCCGTTCTCGCGGCACATTACGATCGCGGTCGCGTCCATGACGCCGAGCCGGTCGGCGAGCACGCGGTCGAAGGACAGCTTCGAGTAGCGCTGGGCCTTCGGGTTGCGCAGCGGGTCGTCCGTGTAGACGCCGTTGACCTTGGTCGCCTTGAGCAGCAGGTCCGCGCCGATCTCGATGGCCCGCAGCGACGCCGCCGTGTCCGTCGTGAAGAACGGATTGCCGGTGCCCGCGGCGAGGATCACGCAGCGGCCCTTCTCGAGGTGGCGCAGCGCGCGCCGGCGGATGTAGTCCTCGCAGACCTGCTGCACGCGCAGCGCCGACATCACCCGCGAGTCGCAGCCGACGCGCTCGAGCGCGTCCTGCAGGGCCAGCGAGTTCATGACGGTGGCCAGCATGCCCATGTGGTCGGCCGTCGAGCGGTCCATTCCGGAGCGGGCGAGGCCCGCGCCGCGGAAGAGGTTGCCGCCGCCGATCACGACCGCCACCTCGATGCCGCGACCCATCACCTCGCGGATCTCGCTGGCGATGCGCCTGAGCACCAGGGGGTCGATGCCGTAGTCCTCGGCTCCAAGCAGGGCTTCCCCGCTCAGCTTGAGCAGGATGCGCTTCAGCGGTCGGGCGGACGGGTCGGACATCGGGCCCCCTGTCGGTTCTGCGACGCCGATTATAAAGAACCCCGCCGCAGCGGGGTTCCTCGAGTCGCAGCGCGGACCGGCCGGATCAGTGCCGCCCCTCGGCGGCCTTCACCTGGGCCATCACCTCGTCCGCGAAGTTCTCCTGCTTCTTCTCGATGCCCTCGCCGACCTCGAATCGGATGAAGCCGGTGACGCGGGCGCCAGCCGACTTGAGCAGCTTCTCGACGGTGGTGTCGGGGTCCTTCACGAAGGGCTGCCCGGTCAGGCAGATCTCCGCCAGGTACTTGCGCAGGCGGCCCTCGACCATCTTGGCGACGATCTCGGCCGGCTTGCCCTCCCCCGCGGCCTGGGCCGAGAGGATCTCGCGCTCCTTGTCCACGGTCGCGGCCGGCACGTCGGCCGGCGAGACGTACTGCGGGTTCGCCGCGGCGACGTGCATCGCGAGGTCGCGGGCCAGGGCCTCGTCGCCGCCCTCGAGCCCGACCAGCACGCCGATGCGCGAGCCGTGCACGTAGGTGCCGATGCGGGTCGGGGCCGAGAGCCGCGCGACGCGGCGCACGCCGATGTTTTCCCCGATGCGCGCCACCAGCGAGCGGCGCACCTCGTCCACGGTGCCGCCCGGCAGGGGCAGCGCCAGCACGGCCTCGAGCGTGTCGGCGCCGGCCGCGAGCGCAGCCGCGGCCACGTCCGCCGCGAAGCGCTGGAAGTCGTCCTGGCGGGCGACGAAGTCCGTCTCCGAGTTCACCTCGACGATGACCGCGCCCGTTCCCGGGCCGGTGGCCTGGGTGATGACCACGCCTTCGGCGGCCACTCGGCCGGCCTTCTTGTCGGCCTTCGCGAGGCCGGACTTGCGCATCAGCTCGGCGGCCGCGTCCAGGTCGCCGCCGGTCTCGATCAGCGCCTTCTTGCACTCCATCATGCCCGCGCCGGTGCGCTCGCGCAGGGCCTTGACTGCCTCGGCAGTAATGCTCATGTGTCTTACTCCCCGGCCTCTTCGCCGTCGTCGGCCGCGGGCGCGTCCGCCGCTGGGGCCGCGGGTGCGCGGCGCACGGCCGGGCGGGCCGGGCGGCGGCGGCCTGCAGGGGCCGCCGGCTTCTTCGGCGCGCGCGCGGCGCCGGCACGGCGGCGCGGGTTGCCTTCCTCGTCGAGCTCGACGAACTCGTCCTCGCCGGCCGGCACCGACGGAACCGCCGCCCGGCCCTCGATCACCGCGTCGGCGATGCTGGCGGCGTAGAGCTGGATGGCGCGCATGGCGTCGTCGTTGCCCGGGACCATGTAGTCCACGCCCTCGGGCGAGCAGTTCGTGTCCACGATCGCCACGACCGGGATGCCGAGCTTCTTGGCCTCGGCGAGGGCGATCTGCTCGTGGCCCACGTCCACGACGAACATTGCGTCGGGCAGGCCGTTCATGTCCTTGATGCCGCCGAGGCTGCGGTGCAGCTTGTCGAGCTCGCGGCGAAGGGTCTGGGCCTCCTTCTTGCCGCGGCGGTCGAGCGCGCCGCTGTCGCGCAAGTCCTCGATCTCCTGCAGGCGCTTGATGGACTGGCGGATGGTCTTGAAGTTGGTGAGCATGCCGCCCAGCCAGCGCTGGTTGACGAAGGGCATGCCGCAGCGCTGGGCCTCGGCCTGCATGGCGTCGCGGGCGCTGCGCTTGGTGCCGACGAACAGCACGGTGCCGCCATCGGCGACGACGCCCCTGACGAAGGCCGCCGCCTCGACGAACAGGGGCAGCGACTTCTCGAGATTGATGATGTGGATCTTGTTGCGTTCGCCGAAGATGAAGGGGGCCATCTTCGGGTTCCAGAAGCGGGTCTGGTGGCCGAAATGGACACCCGCTTCCAGCATCTGCCGCATGGACACGCTGGCCATGAAAAAGCTCCTTGTCGGGTTGTTCCTCCGCGGACCCGCATGCGGCAACCGGGACAAGCCCGGCACCCAGCCGCACGTGACGATCCGCGTGTGGATTTGGTTGAGAAAAAACGCCGCGCTTTATACCATCTTTCCCCCGCCCGGACAATGGCTTGAGGTTCCTCCCCCGTGCTCATGGCCCGCCAGACCCACGTCTCCATCAAGACCCCCGAGGAGCAGGCCCGGATGCGGGTGGCCGGGCGGCTGGCCGCGGACGTGCTCGACATGATCGGCGAGCACGTCCGGCCCGGGGTGACGACCGACGAGCTGAACGACCTCTGCCACCGGCACATCGTCGAGGCGCAGGGCGCGATCCCGGCGCCGCTCAACTACGGCGGGGGCGGCGGCCGCATCCCGTTCCCGAAGTCCATCTGCACCTCGGTGAACCACGTGGTCTGCCACGGCATTCCCGGCGACCGGCGCCTCAAGGCCGGCGACATCGTCAACGTGGACATCACGGTCATCAAGGACGGCTTCCACGGCGACACCAGCCGGATGTTCCTGGTCGGCAAGTGCTCGCTGCAGGCCGAGCGGCTCTGCCGGGTGGCGTTCGAGGCCATGTGGGAGGGCATCCGCAGCATCCGCCCCGGCACCCGCCTCGGCGACCTCGGTCACTCGGTCCAGCGCCACGTCGAGGCCCAGGGCTACTCGGTCGTGCGCGAGTACTGCGGCCACGGCATCGGGCGGGTCTTCCACGAGGACCCGCAGATCCTGCACTACGGCGAGCCGGGCACGGGCCTCGCGCTCGAGGCCGGCATGACCTTCACCGTCGAGCCGATGGTCAACGCGGGCCGGCGCCACGTGAAGCTGCTGCCCGACGGTTGGACGGTGGTCACCAAGGACCACTCGCTCTCGGCCCAGTGGGAGCACACGGTGCTGGTCACGCCGACCGGCGTCGAGGTGCTCACGCTCGGCGCCGCCGACCGTACTGCCTAGCATGGTCCACGCACTGCCCCCGCACGATCCCGACGACCTGTTTCCCGCCGATCCGCGGCCCCATACCTGGGACTTCCTGCACGAGCTGGAGCGCCGCCTCGACGGCAGCGACACCGCGATCGGCGCCTTCCGCAAGGCGCTCGCGGACGGCGACGCGCTGCTGCGGGACCGGTTCATGGCGGACGAGCCCGTGGACGACCTGGTCCGCGACCGGGCCCGGCTCGTGGACCGGCTGCTGGTCCGGGCCTGGGAGCTGCACTCGGGGCCGCACGCCGGGGAACTCGCGCTGGTCGCCGTCGGCGGCTACGGCCGCGGCGAGCTGCTGCCCTGCTCCGACATCGACATCATGGTCCTGCTGCCGAAGACCGAGTCGGCGCCCTGGACACCCGACCTCGAGCGCTTCCTCACGTTCCTGTGGGACATCGGCCTGGAGGTCGGCCACAGCGTCCGCACCATCGACGATTGCCAGCGCGAGGCGCAGTCGGACGTCAGCGTCATCACGACGCTGATCGAGGCGCGCCTGCTCGCCGGCCAGGAGCCGCTCTTCGCCGCGATGCGCCGCGCGCTCGCCCCCGACCGTCTCTGGCCCTCGGGTCCTTTCTTCGAGGCGAAGGTCAAGGAACAGCGCGAGCGGCACCTGCGCTACCACGACACGGCCTACAACCTGGAGCCCAACGTCAAGCAGAGCCCCGGGGGCCTTCGGGACATTCAGACCATAGGCTGGGTGGCGAAGCGCCACTTCGGCGCCGAGACGCTCGACGAGCTCGTCGGCCACGGCTTCCTGACCCAGCGCGAACTGGTGCAGCTTAAGGCCGCCCAATCCCACCTCTGGAAGCTGCGCTTCGGGCTGCACGTGCTGACGGGCCGCCGCGAGGACCGGCTGCTGTTCGACCACCAGATCAAGCTGTCGCGCCAGTTCGGCTACGAGGACGCGGCCTTCACGCTGGCGGTCGAGCAGTTCATGCAGCGCTACTACCGCACGGTGATGTTCGTGAGCCTCACGAACGAGCTGCTGCTGCAGCACTTCCGCGAGGCCACGCTCTCCTCGAGCGGCGCCTCCACGGTGCCGCTGACCCCGCGCTTCCGCGAGCGCGACGAGTACCTGGAAGCGGCCTCGCCGGACGTCTTCGTGCGCCACCCCTCCGCGCTGCTCGAGCTTTTCGTCGTGCTGCAGAACAACCCGCAGCTGCGCGGCGTGCGCGCCGAGACCATCCGCCTGGTCTCGCGCCACCTGTGGCTGATCGACGAGGAATTCCGCCAGAACCCGCGCAACCACCGGCTGTTCGTGGACATCATGCGCGCGCCCGCGGGCGTGACCCACGAGCTTCGGCGCATGAACCTCTACGGCGTGCTCGGCCGCTACATCCCGGCCTTCGGGCGCATCGTCGGGCGCATGCAATACGACCTGTTTCACGCCTATACCGTGGACGCGCACACGCTGTTCGTGCTGTCCAACCTCAGGCGCCTCGCGCTCGAGCGCTACGACCACGAGTTCCCGCGGCTGTCGCAGATCTTCCGCAGCCTGCCCAAGCCGGAGGTCGCCTACCTCGCGGCGCTGTTCCACGACATCGCCAAGGGCCGCGGCGGCGACCACTCGGAGCTGGGCGCGGTGGACGCGGAGGCCTTCTGCCTCGAGCAGGGCCTGTCGCGCTACGACGCCCGCGTCGTGGCCTGGCTGGTCCGCCACCACCTGCTGCTGTCCGTGACCGCCCAGAAGAAGGACATCGCAGACCCCCAGGTGATCAACGAGTTCGCGCGCACCGTGGGCGACCAGCTGCACCTCGACTACCTCTACGTGCTGACGGTGGCCGACGTGCGCGGCACCAACCCGAAGCTGTGGAATTCCTGGAAGGCGTCGCTGTTCGAGGACTTCTACGAGCGCGTCAAGCAGGCGCTCCGGAGGGGCCTCGAGGCGCCGGTGGACAAGGAGGAGCTCATCGCCGCGACGCAGTCGCAGGCCCGCGAGCTGCTCGACGCCGGGCACGTCTCTCCCGCCGCCGTGGACCGCGTGTGGGCCGGGCTCACCGAGACCTACTTCCTCCGCCACGCGCCCGAGGAGGTCGCCTGGCACACCCGGCTTCTCGCGAAGCGCGATCCGGACGACCGCAGCCCGCTCGTCGCCGTCTCCGTGGAGCCCGGCCGGGGCGGCGCCACCGTCATTTTCGTGTGCACCTTCCGCCGCCGGCACAGCTTCGCGCGCGCCACCGCGGCGCTCGACCAGATGGGGCTCACCATCCTCGACGCCCGCATCACGCCGACCATCGACGGCGCGAGCCTCGACAGCTACCTCGTGCTCGAGGACAACGGTCTGCCCATCGCCGACGCCGAGCGGCTCGCCGACATCGAGCACCGGCTGGTGCGGGTGCTCTCGGAGCGCGGCACGCCGGCGCCGACCGTCACGCGGCGCGCCTCGCGCGCCGCGCGGGTCTTCTCGACCTCGACGCAGGTGACGCTGTCCGAGGACGCCGGCAACCAGCGCACCATCCTCGAGCTGGTCGCGGCCGACCGCCCGGGCCTCCTGTCGGAGATCGGCCTCGTGCTGTGGCAGGAGCACGTGGACCTGCACGGCGCCAAGATCATGACGGTCGGCGAGCGGGCCGAGGACGTCTTCTACCTCACCGACGAGAACGGCCAGCCGCTCGACGAGGCGCTGCGCACGCGCCTGGCCGAATCGCTCACGCGCGCCCTCGACCGCCGCGACGCGGCGGCGTAGGCCCCGGGCAATGGACCCCAACCTCGGGCGCCTTGCGCCCTACCCCTTCGAGCGCCTCGCCCGCCTTCGCGCCGGCGTCGTGCCGCCGCCCGGCCTTTCGCCCATCGCCATGACGATCGGCGAGCCGCGCCATCCGCCGCCCGGGTTCGTGCTGGATGCGCTCGTGGCGGCGCTCGACGGCGTCGGGGTCTATCCCGCCACGGCGGGACTGCCGGAGCTGCGCCGAGCCTGCGCGGCCTGGCTGGAGCGCCGTTTCGGGCTCGGGGCCGGCCGCGTGGACCCTGAAACGATGGTGCTGCCGGTGAACGGCACGCGCGAGGCGCTGTTCGCCTTCGTGCAGGCCGCCGTGGACCGCGGGCGGTCGCCGATCGTGGCGATGCCCAATCCCTTCTATCAGATCTACGAGGGCGCGGC
This sequence comes from Steroidobacteraceae bacterium, assembly GCA_025458865.1. Classification (GTDB taxonomy): domain Bacteria; phylum Pseudomonadota; class Gammaproteobacteria; order Steroidobacterales; family Steroidobacteraceae; genus SG8-30. The sequence continues at coordinate 9,622 of JALORP010000054.1, forward strand.
CCTGCTCGCAGGCGCGCAGCCGTGCTACCTGCCGACCTCGCCCGGGACCGGCTGGCTGCCCGACCTCGACGCAGTGCCGGAATCGACCTGGGCCCGCTGCCAGCTGCTGTTCATCTGCACGCCGGGCAACCCGAGCGGCGCGGTCATGGATCACGACTTCCTCGCGCGCGTGCTTGCGCTCGCCGACCGCTACGGCTTCGTGGTCGCCTCGGACGAGTGCTACTCGGAGATCTACGCGGACGAATCGGCGCCCCCGCCGGGCCTGCTCGAGGCGAGCGAACGCCTGGGCCGGCCCGGCTTCGAGCGCTGCATCGTGTTCCACAGCCTGTCGAAGCGCTCGAACCTGCCTGGCCTGCGTTCCGGGTTCGTCGCGGGCGACCCGGCCCTGCTCGAGGGCTTCCGCCTCTACCGGACCTACCACGGCTGCGCCCTGCCGGTCCACGTGCAGCGCGCGAGCATCGCGGCGTGGTCCGACGAGACGCACGTCGCCGAGAACCGCCGGCTCTACCGGGCGAAGTACGACGCCGTGATGCCGCTGCTCACGGCCGTGCTCGAGGTCGAGCGGCCCGCGGGCTCGTTCTACCTCTGGCCGCGCGTGCCGGACGGCGACGACGAGCGCTTTGCCCTCGGCCTCTTTGCCCGCAAGAACGTCGCCGTGCTGCCCGGCCGCTACCTCGGCCGGGACGCCGGCGCCGGCAACCCGGGCGCGGGCCGCATCCGCATCTCGCTGGTGCCGGGCCTCGGGGACTGCCTCGAGGCCGCGCGCCGCATCCGTGACTGCATCGAGGAAACCTGAGCCATGGAACACCTGAAGACCGTGATCGACGAGGCGTTCGAGCGCCGGGCGCAGATCAGTCCCGGCAGCGTCGATCACACGCTCGCGGTGGCGCTCGACGACTGCCTGGACCTGCTCGACTCCGGCCGCGAGCGCGTCGCGGAGAAGGCCGACGGCCGGTGGACGGTCAACGAGTGGCTCAAGAAGGCCGTGCTGCTGTACTTCCGCACGCACGACAACGCGGTCATCGAGGGCGGCTTCACTCGCTACTACGACAAGGTGCCGCTCAAGTACGCAGGCCTGTCCACGGAGCGCTTCCGCGAATGCGGCACTCGGGTCGTGCCGCCGGCGGTGGCGCGCAAGGGCGCCTACGTGGCGCCGGGCGTCGTGCTGATGCCCAGCTACGTGAACATCGGCGCCTACGTGGACACCGGGACCATGGTGGACACCTGGGCGACCGTTGGCTCCTGCGCGCAGATCGGCCGCAATGTGCACCTCTCGGGCGGCGTGGGCATCGGCGGCGTGCTGGAGCCGCTGCAGGCGAGCCCCACCATCATCGAGGACGACTGCTTCATCGGCGCGCGCTCGGAGATCGTCGAGGGCGTGATCGTCGAGACCGGCGCGGTCATCTCGATGGGCGTCTACATCGGCGCGAGCACGCGCATCTACGACCGCGCGACGGGCGAGGTCCACTACGGCCGCGTGCCGGCCGGCGCCGTGGTCGTGCCCGGCACCCTGCCCTCCGCCGACGGCAAGTACGCGCTCTACGCCGCGATCATCGTCAAGCGCGTGGACGCGCAGACGCGGGCGAAGACGTCGATCAACGAGCTGCTGCGGCCCTGACGCGATGCCGGGGCCCGTCCGGGGAGCCGGGCGCATCGGGGCGCAGGGTGGCAGTCCGGCCCGGCGCCCCGCTTCGAAAGGCGCGATGACCGCCCTGCAGCCGCGGCCCTAGACTGGGCGCCGCGCCGCGGACGTCCGCAGGCGCCGCACGCTCGCAGCAATCGGAGTCGAGATCATGGTGTTCGCAGACGCTGTCGTCGTGACCCGCCGCAGGCCGAGGACCTGGGTGGCCGCCTGGCCGCTGCTGGCTCTCATGACGAGCGCGCCGGCCCTGGCCGCGAAGACCGACGTGGTCGTGCTCCACAACGGCGATCGCGTGACGGGCGAGATCAAGCAGCTCTCCTACGGCCGGCTCGAGTTCAAGACCGACGACATGGGCACGGTCTACATCGAGTGGGACAAGATCGCTTCCCTCACGACGACCCAGCAGCTGCAGGTCGAGCTCGCCAACGGCGGACGCGTCGTAGGCCGGTCGCCCTCCCCGCCGGAGCAGCCCGGATCGCTGCTGCTCGTCGACGCAGACGGCTCGCCGCCGTCCCCGGTGCCCATGAGTTCGGTGGCGCGCCTGTACACACTCGAAAGCGGGCAGTGGTACCGGCGCCTCGAGGGCGACTTCAGCATCGGCTACAGCTACACGGGCTCGAGCGACGTCGCGGTGCTGAACTTCGGCGCCAACATCGGCTCACGGAACGAAGTGCGCCGATGGAACGTCGCGATCGACGGGGAGCGCACCAGCCAGCCCACCGCGCCCAGCACCCAGCGCGGCGAGGTGCGCCTGTCCCTGGAAAGGTACCTGCCCAACCGGTATTACCGCGAGGGCCTCCTGGCGTTCAGCACGAACCGCGAACTGGGCCTCGACCTGCGTACGCTGCTCGGCGGCACGACCGGTCGCTATCTGCGTCGCTCGGGCCAGAGCGAGTGGCGCGCCGGCCTCGGACTCGCGGTGCTTTCCGAGGAGCGAACCGACGGCACCAGCCTGCAGAGCGTCGAGGGCGTCCTGACGACCACGTTCCGGGTGTTCCGCCTGGACACGCCCAAGACCGACATCGAGTTCACGCTCAACGTCCTGCCGAGCCTGACCGAATCGGGCCGGTGGCGCAGCGGGGGAAGCCTCGACCTGCGCAAGGAGTTCGTAAAGGACCTGTTCCTCGAGCTGTCGCTCTGGGGCGCCTACGACAACCAGCCCGCGGTCGGCGCTGAGACGAGCGACTGGAGCGTCGTCACCTCGCTCGGCTACTCGTTCTGAGGGGTACTACCCGAACCGCCCGGTGATGTAATCCTCGGTCAGCTTGTGGCGCGGGTTGGTGAAGATCAGGTCGGTGGGGCCCACCTCGATCAGGTCGCCGAGGTGGAAGTAGGCGGTGCGCTGCGAGACGCGCGCGGCCTGCTGCATGGAGTGGGTGACGATACAGATCGCGTAGTTCTGCCGCAGCTCGTCGATCAGGTCCTCGATGCGGGCGGTGGCGATCGGGTCCAGCGCCGAGCAGGGTTCGTCCATCAGGATCACCCCCGGGTTCACCGCGATGGTGCGCGCGATGCACAGGCGCTGCTGCTGGCCGCCCGAAAGCGCCGTACCCGGCTGGTCGAGGCGGTCCTTGACCTCTTCCCACAGGCCCGCGCGCTTCAGGCTCGTCTGGACGATCTCGTCGAGCTCGGTGCGGTCGGCCGCGAGGCCGTGGATGCGCGGCCCGTAGGCCACGTTCTCGTACACCGACTTCGGGAAGGGGTTGGGCTTCTGGAACACCATGCCGACGCGGGCGCGCAGCTGCACCACGTCCTGGCGCTTGTCGTAGATGTCCCGGCCCTCCAGCGAGATCGAACCCGTGACGCGCGCCGTCGGGATCGTGTCGTTCAGGCGGTTCAGGCAGCGCAGGAAGGTGCTCTTGCCGCAGCCCGAGGGGCCGATCATCGCGATCACCTCGTTGTTCGCGATGTCGAGGCTCACCTTGCGGATGGCGTGCTTGTCGCCGTAGTGCACGTCCACCTCGCGGCAGACCATCACCGGATCCGGCACCGTGAAGTCGCCGACCGTGCGCCGCACGCCCTCGCTGCGCTCGAGCGAGCCCGAGCCGGGGCCGCTCACCGGGCGCGTCGCTGGGGAGGAACCATTGGCCATGTCTTTAACTCCTGGGCCGGCGGGTCACCAGCGCCGCTCGAAGCGCTGGCGGAGGACCACGGCCGTGGCGTTCATGAGCAAGAGGAAACCGAGCAGCACGAGGATGGCGCCCGAGGTGCGCTCGAGGAAGGCGCGCTCGGGGCTGTCGGCCCAGAGGTAGACCTGCACCGGCAGGACCGTGGACGGGTCGCGGAAACCGCCGGGGATGTCGACGATGAACGCGACCATGCCGATCATCAGCAGCGGCGCCGACTCGCCCAGGGCGCGCGCCATGCCTATGATCGCGCCCGTGAGCATGCCCGGCATCGCGCGCGGCAGCACGTGGTGGGCGACGGTCTGGACCTCCGAGGCGCCCATGCCGAGGGCCGCCTCGCGGATGGACGGCGGGACACCCTTGAGCGCCGCACGGCTCGCGATGATGATCGTCGGCAGCGTCATCAGCGTCAGCACCAGGCCACCCACCAGCGGCGCCGAGCGAGGCAGTCCGAAGAGCTGGATGAACACGGCCAGGCCCAGCAGGCCGAACACGATCGAGGGCACGGCCGCGAGGTTGTTGATGTTCACCTCGATGAAGTCCGTGATGCGGTTCTTCGGCGCGAACTCCTCGAGGTAGACGGCCGCGGCCACCCCGATCGGGAACGACAGCAGCAGCGTCACCACCAGCGTGAGGAACGATCCGACCACGGCGCCCCACACGCCGGCCTGCTCCGGCTCGCGCGAGTCGCCCGTCGTGAAGAAGGTCCGGTTGAACCGCCGCTCGAGGCGGCCGTCCGCGGTGAGCGCGTCGATCCACGCCACCGCCTGGTCGCTCACGCCGCGCCGATCCTCCGGCTCCTCCCGGTCGATCTTGCCCTTGACGAGCTGGTCGACACGGTCGTCCGCCGGCACCCAGAGCGTCTCGCGCTTGCCGATGAGCGACGGCTTCGCCATGGCCCGATCGCGCAGCTCGAACTGCGCGCCGCTGCTCACGAGCCCGTACAGCTCGCGCAGGTTCGCCCGCCCCTCGACGTCCGGGAATCGCTCGCGGATCGCGACGCGGACGAGGGCCTGGTAGTCCGCGAGCCCGAGGTCTTCCACCGTCGGGTTCTCCGGCAACCCGAGCTCCTCGGGCGAATACTCGATGTCGAGCTGGACGTAGGTCTGGGTGAAGATCGTCCAGCCGCTCGAGAGGATGCTGGTGAACAGCAGGCCGATGAACAGCAGCCCGATCGAGATGGCCGCGATTCCGTAGGCCTGGAAGCGGCGCTCGGCGCGGTAGCGCCGCCTGAGGCCGCGCTCCACCAGCCGGCGCGTACGCTCGGCCGCCGTCTCACCCGTGTCCGGCGAAAGGATGGGCTCACTCATACTGTTCCCGGTACTTGCGCACGACGTGCAGCGCGATGATGTTGAGCGAGAGCGTCACGACGAAGAGCACGAGGCCCAGTGCGAAGGCCGCGAGCGTCTTCGGGCTGTCGAACTCCTGGTCGCCCACCAGCAGCGTGACGATCTGCGTCGTGACGGTGGTCACCGCCTCGAGCGGGTTCGCCGTGAGGTTGGCGCCGAGGCCGGCGGCCATGACTACGATCATGGTCTCGCCGATGGCCCGCGAAATGGCGAGCAGCACGCCGCCGACGATGCCCGGCAGGGCCGCCGGCAGGACGACGCGCCGGATGGTCTCGGACTGCGTGGCGCCGAGGCCGTAGGAGCCGTCGCGCAGCGACTGCGGCACGGCGGTGATCATGTCGTCGGCGAGCGAGGACACGAACGGGATGATCATGATGCCCATCACGAGCCCGGCCGCGAGCGCGCTCTCCGACGAGACCTCGAGGCCGAACGACTCTCCGAAACCCCGGATGTTGGGCGCGACCACGAGCGCGGCAAAGAAGCCGTAGACGACCGTCGGGATGCCAGCCAGCACCTCGAGCATCGGCTTGACGATTGCGCGCACCTTGCCGTGCGCGTATTCGGCGAGATAGATGGCCGAGAAGAGCCCCACGGGCACCGCGACCAGCATCGCGATGCCGGCGATCAGCAGCGTGCCCGTGAACAGCGGCACCGCGCCGAAGGCGCCGGAGGAGCCGACCTGGTCGGCGCGGATCGCAAGCTGCGGGCTCCAGTTCAGGCCGAACAGGAACTCCGTGACCGGCACCTGCCTGAAAAACTGGATGGACTCGAACAGCACCGACAGCACGATGCCGATGGTGGTCAGGATCGCGATGCTGGAGGCGACGACCAGAGCGCCACGGACGATGGCCTCGACCCGGTTTCGCGCCCTGAGCGCCGGCTGGATGCGGCTCACCACGAAGGCGCCGGCACCGAGGGCGATCGCAAGGCAGAGCACCGCGATGGCGTAGCCGGACAACTGCTGCAGCTCGGCGTAGCGGGCGGAGGCGGCCACGATTTCCGGCGAAGCTACGCCAGCCGGCACGGCGCCGGCCACGATGTTCTTGATGTCGTTCAGGACCAGCGACAGCTGGTCGGCCGGAAGGGAGCGCAGTTCGGGCGGCAGGCCGGCCACGACCAATTCCGTGACGATGCGCCCGTCGGCCATGCTCCACAGCGCCAGGATCAACAGGGCCGGAATGGCGCACCACAGGGCGGTGAGCAGGCCGTAGTAACCCGGCAGGGAATGCAGGTGCCGCGCGCCCTTGAGGCCGCCCACCGTGGCGAGCGAACGCGCCCGGCCGACCTGATAGGCCACGGCCGAAAGGATCAGCAGGATCAGGACCACCGTCGAGGTTGGCATCGGGACTGGCGTTCTCCGCGCTCTCCGGCGGTACGGGCGCCTTATATACGAAGCGAATGTTACAGTTTCGTGTCAGCCCGTGTTCGTCCTGTACGACCTGCACGGCGAATCAGGCACTTAGCCCCTCCCCCGGGCTGCCTTGAGATCGGCCGCGCGGCGGCTTATAAAGACCGCCCGCAGCCGCCCGCATGAAGCTACACCGCGCAATGTCCGACACGCTCGCCCTCACCGAGGCCCTGATCGCGCGACCGTCCGTCAGCCCCGTGGACGGCGGCTGCCAGGACCTCATGATCGAGCGGCTGCGCCCGCTCGGATTCACGATCGAGGACATGCCGTTCGGCGATGTCCGCAACTTCTGGGCGACCCGCCGCGGCGGCGACGGCCCGCTGCTCTGTTTCGCGGGGCATACCGACGTGGTGCCCACCGGCCCGGCCGAGGAGTGGCGCTCGGATCCCTTCGAGCCGGTGATCCGCGATGGCTACCTCTACGGCCGCGGCGCCGCCGACATGAAGAGCGGGCTTGCGGCGATGATCACGGCGGTCGAGGGTTTCGTGCGCCGACACCCGCACCACGCCGGCACGATCGCCTTCCTGATCACGAGCGACGAGGAGGGTCCATCGGTGGACGGCACCCGGCGGGTGGTCGAGACGCTGCGCGCGCGCGGGCAGCGCGTCGACTACTGCCTGGTCGGCGAGCCCTCGAGCGACGAGCGCTTCGGCGACACGGTCAAGGTCGGGCGGCGTGGCTCGCTGTCCGCATGGCTCACCGTTCACGGCGTGCAGGGCCACGTCGCCTACCCGCAGCTCGCGGAAAACCCCGTCCACACGCTCGCCCCGGCACTGCTGGAGCTCGTTCGTCACGAGTGGGACCGCGGCAACGCGCACTTCCAGCCGACGAGCTTCCAGGTGTCGAACCTCACGGCCGGCACCGGCGCCCCGAACGTGATCCCGGGCGAGCTCAAGCTTCGCTTCAACATCCGCTGGTCGCCGGAGCAGACGCTCGAGGGGCTCAAGAGCACCGTGCTCGGCATCCTCGACCGCCACGGGGTCCGCTACAGCATCCAGTGGAAGGAAGCCGGCCTGCCCTTCTACACGCCGCCCGGGCCGCTCTCCGCCGCCGTCGAGCGCGCGGTGCGGGAGGTCGCGGGCCTGACGCCCGCACTCACGACCGGCGGCGGCACCTCCGACGGCCGGTTCATCGCGCCGATGGGCGCGCAGGTGGTGGAGCTGGGCGTCGTGAACCGCAGCATCCACAAGGTCAACGAGTGCGTGAAGGTCGAGGACGTCGAGAAGCTGCGCGCGGCCTACGAGCGCGTGCTCGAGTTGATGCTCACCAAGGACGTCGTTTAGCCGCGGTCATACGTGCGCCGCGACCGGGACCGGGATCGAGACTGTGCCTCGCGCGCCGGCGGGATCCGCAGTGGTGCCTGCGCCGCGACCGGGATCCGGACTGTGCCTCGCGCGCCGGCGGGATCCGGAAGGGGTGCCTGCGCCGCGACCGGGATCCGGCGGGGGGCACTCCTCGCCTCGCTGCGGCGCTCGCAAAGCCTCGCACCGCTTTACGCTCGGCTGTGGGGCCCCCTCGCCACCTCGGTCGCGGCGCGAAGCGCTGAGCCCGAGTCGGGCGGTGCCAAATCAGGCGTTACCTCACACGCGCGCCGGCGAGGTGGCCAGTGGCCCCCCGGAGCGAGCGAGTTTTCTTCCCGAGCGAGCGAAGCGGGGGCCCGGCCGGATCCCGCCGGCGCGCGAGG
>JALORP010000013.1 GCA_025458865.1 Steroidobacteraceae bacterium
CTCGCTGCGGCGCTCGCCGAGCCTCGCGCCGCTTTATGCTCGGCTGTGGGGCCCCCTCGCCACCTCGGTCGCGGCGCGAAGCGCTGAGCCCGAATCGGGTAGTGCCGAATCAGGCGCTGCCTCACGCGCGCGCGGGCGAGGTGGCCGGAGGCCCCCCAGAGCGAGCGCGTTTGTCCGCGCGAGCGACGTGGGGGCCCGGCCGGATCCCGCCCGCGCGCGGGGCAGTGCGACGTTTCCCTTCGCGGCGCAGGCAACACTTCCGAATCCCGTCGGCGCGCCAGGCACATTTCGGTTTCCGGCCGCGGCCCGGATTTTAGGCAGTAGGCGAGGTGCTGGCGCGCGCGTCGAGCTCGGCCCAGCGCGCGAACTTCTCCTCGAGTTCGCGCTCGATCGCCGCGAGGCGTTCGCGGTCGGCCTTGATCTGCGCCGTTCCCTGCTGGTGGTAATCCGGTGAGCCCATGCTCGCGGTCAGCGCGTGCTGTTCCGCCTCCAGCCGCTCGATCTCGCCCGGCAGGGCCGCAAGATCGCGACTTTCCTTGAAAGACAGCTTGGCGCGCGCCGCCGGCTTCGGCGCGGGTGCGGCGGCAGCCGGTGTCTGCTTCGGCGGGGCTGCAGGCGGCCGCTCCGGCGAAGGGCGCTGGCGGATCCAGTCGCTGTACCCGCCGACGTACTCGCGCCAGCGGCCGCCGCCTTCGGCCGCGATCACCTGCGTCACGACGTTGTCGAGGAAGCGCCGGTCGTGGCTCACCAGCAGCAGCGTGCCGGCATACTCCTGCAGGGTGGCCTCGAGCAGCTCGAGCGACTCGATGTCGAGGTCGTTGGTCGGCTCGTCGAGCACCAGCAGGTTGGCGGGCCGCGCGAACAGTCGCGCGAGCAGCAGGCGGTTGCGCTCGCCGCCGGAGAGCATCCTCACCGGCGACTGCGCACGGGCCGAGGGAAACAGGAAGTCGCCGAGGTAGCTCACCACGTGGCGGCGTCGACCGCCGACCTCGACCCAGTCCGAGCCGGGGCTGATCGCCTCGGCGAGCGACTGTTCGGGGTCCAGCGTCTCCCTCAGCTGGTCGAAGTAGGCGACCTCGAGCCCGGTGCCGAGCCGAACAGTGCCCGCGTCCGGCGCGAGCTGGCCGAGGATCAGGCGCAGCAGCGTGGTCTTGCCGGCGCCGTTCGGCCCGACGACGCCGAGGCGGTCGCCGCGCATCACCGTGAGGGTCAGGTCGCGGACCACCGGCTCGCCGCCGAACGCCTTGCCGACATTCTCGAGGCGCGCCACCAGCTTGCCGGAGCGTTCGCCGGCATCCAGCGACAGCTTCACGTCGCCCGCTCGCTCGAGCCGCGCGGCGCGCAGGCGGCGCAGCTCCTCGAGCCGGCGGACGCGGCCTTCGTTGCGCGTGCGGCGGGCCTCCACGCCCTGGCGGATCCAGACTTCTTCCTGGGCCCAGTACTTGTCGAACTTGCGCCGCGCGGTCGCCTCCGCGGCGAGCTCCTCGGCCTTGCGACGCTCGTAGGCCGCGAAGTTGCCGGGGTAGGACCGCAGCAGCCCGCGGTCGAGCTCGACGATGCGGGTGGCCACCCGGTCGAGGAAGGCGCGGTCGTGCGTGATGACGATGCAGGTCGGCCCCTTGAGCAGCAGATCCTCCAGCAGCGCGATCCCGTCGAGGTCGAGGTGGTTGGTGGGCTCGTCGAGCAGCAGCAGGTCGGGATCGAGCGCGAGTGCCAGTGCGAGCGCGGCGCGCTTGCGCCCGCCGCCCGACAGGCTTCCCGGGTCCGAATCGGGGTCGGCGTCGAAGCGGTGCAGGTATTCGCCGAGGCGGGTGACGAGTCGCCAGCGCTCGCGCTCGTCCGCAACGCCGTCGATGCCGCCGCGCGCGCAAAGGCTTTCCCGCAGCGTCGCGGCCGCCGGCAGCAGCGGCTCCTGCTCGACGCGCTGGATCGCGAGTCCGTCGCGGCGACGCAGCTCCCCGCCGTCGAGCGGCAGGGTGCCCTCGATCGCCGCGAGCAGCGACGACTTGCCGCTGCCGTTGCGACCGATCAGGCCGATGCGCTCGCCGGCGTCGACGGCAAGCGCCGCGCCATCGAGGAGCGGGTGCAGGCCGAAGGCGAGTTCGGCGTCAGCGAGCGCGACGAGTGCCATCTGCGCCGCGGGCGAGCGAGTGGACGGCGGAGAAGCCCGCGGCACGCAGCCGCTCGGCCACCGCGAGGCTGCGCACCCCGCGGGCGCACACCACGAGGTAGCGGGCCGACGGATCGAGCAGGGTCGCCGCTTCCGCGATGAGCCGTTCCTGCGCGTACGCGAGCGATGCCTCGACGGGCAGGGGGGCCGCCTCGATCTCTTCTGCCCCGCGGATGTCGATGATCCGCAAGCCGCGGCGAGCGGCCTCGGCGAGCGGCAGGTCGAGCTCGAGGTCCTCCGGCGCCGGCGCAGGCAGGCCGTGGATGCGGGCGCAGCCTGCGCCGGAGCACTCGACTGCGCGCGGCGCCCGAAGTCGCGTCTGGCGCAGGCCGAGCAGGTCGATCAGCAGCAGCTCGTCGCGCAGCTGGCCGGGCAGGTCGAGCAGGATCTTGAGGACCTCCATCGCCTGCAGGCTGCCGAGCACGGCCGGCACCGGGCCGAGCACGCCGCTCTCGGCGCAGTTGCCGACGAGCCCGTCGCGCGTCGCCTCCGGCCAGACGCAGCGCAGGCAGGACCCGCCGCGGTCGGGGCGCGCGACCTGCAGCTGTCCCTCGTACTGGTGAATGCTCGCGAGCACCGCCGGCTTGCGCGCAAGCACCGCAGCGTCGTTGACGAGGAACTTGGCGCGGAAGTTGTCGGTGCAGTCGACGACGACCTCGCCGAGCGCAAGGAGCTGCGCGGCATTGCCGGCATCGAGGCGCGTGGCGTGCGCGCGGATCATGACGTTGGGATGGGCGGCGGAGAGCCGATCTGCGGCCACGTGGGCCTTGGGCTGGCCGATGTCCCCCACGCCGTAGAGCGGCTGGCGGTGCAGGTTGCTCGCCTCGACGACGTCGCCGTCGACGATGTGGATCGTGCCCACGCCGGCGGCGGAGAGGTAGGAGAGCACGGGGCAGCCGAGCCCGCCGGCGCCGACGATGACGACCGAGGCCGCCGCCAGGCGGCGCTGACCGGCCTCGCCGACCTCGGGCAGCGCGATCTGCCTCGAGTAGTCCACGGCCACGGGCGACGATGTGGCGTGGCCGTGTCCCTGGCCATGGTCATGGTCGTGCGCGTGCCCGCTGGCGTGCGCGTGATGTGCCGCCTCGGCGCAGCGCTCGCAGTTGACCCACCCCGAGTCGCCGTCCGCGTAGTGTTCCTTCTTCCAGATCGGGACGCGGTGCTTGACCTCGTCGATGATGTAGCGGCAGGCGGCGAAGGCCTCGGCCCGGTGCCCGCTCGCCACGCCCACCCAGACGGCGAGTTCGCCGAGGCCCAGCTCGCCGATGCGGTGCACGCAGCGGGCGTGGCGCACGCCGAAGCGTTCGATGGCTTCCTGGATGATCCGCTCGCCCTCGCGGATCGCGAGTGTTTCGAACGATTCGTAGTCGAGGCGCTCGACGCGGCGGCCCTCGTTCTCGTTGCGGACCCAGCCCTCGAACGAGGCATAGCCGCCGCAGGCTGGATCGGCCAGGTCCGCGGCGAGCTGCGAGGGCTCGAGCGGCGCGCGGCTGAACTCGAAGGTGGTCATCCGCCGGCCACCGGCGGGATGAACACCACTTCATCGCCATCTGCCAGCTCGCGCGACCAGTCGGCGAACTCGCCGTTCACCGCGACCTTGAGCTGGGCGCGCGGCAGCGTGAAGCCGTGGCGCGCGGCAAGCGCGTCGTACAGCGCCGCCGCGTCACCCGAAGCGTCGGTTTCCTCGCTGCTGCGTCCCGCCTGCTCGCGCAGCAGCGCGAAGTACTGGATGCGCACGCCCGCCATCACGCGGCTCCGCGCGCCGAGAGCGCACTTCGCGCCGCCTCGAGTTCGACTGGCGTGTTGACGTTGTCGAGGGCCTGCGGATCGGGCAGGTCCACGAGCGTCGCGCCGGACATGATCAGGAACTTCCGCGGGCAGTGCCGGCCCTCGCCGATGAACCCGAGCACCGGCCCGCGGCTCGCCGGCTCCCAGATGGCGCACAGCGGCTCGGGCAGGCCATCGTGCGCGCTGCGGTAGGCCGTCGCGAGGCTCGCCGGGTCGCGGCGCCCGATCAGGTGGCGCAGCGTGCCGGCCTCCACGAACGGCAGGTCGCAGGCGAGCACGAGCCACGCGGCCTCGGGATGGGCGGCCTGCGCCGACGCGATGCCCGCGATGGGGCCCTGGCCAGCTACGCCGTCCACGAGGTGCGGCAGTGCCGTGCGCAGCGGATCGCCGGCCTGCTCGGCGCGCAGCGACACGAACGCCCGCTCCGTGCAGGCCGAGAGCAGTTCGAAGGCCCGCTCGAGCGCCGGCCGGCCGTGCCAGGCGACCGCCGCCTTGTCGCGGCCCATGCGGGTCGAGCGGCCGCCCGCGAGCACGAGGCCGTAGAGCGTGCTCACGGCGCGGTCTCCGCCGAATGGAAGTCGCGCTTGCCGCCGGTCTTCTCGAGCAGACGAATGCCGGTGATCACGATCTCGTGCGACAGGGCCTTGCACATGTCGTAGACGGTCAGCGCCGCCACCGAGGCGCCGGTCAGCGCCTCCATCTCGACGCCGGTGCGGTGGTGGACCGACACCGTGCAGCGAACCTGCACGTCGCCGGCCGGGTCCATGTCCACCTCGACGCGGCACTTCTCGAGGCCGAGCGGGTGGCAGAAGGGGATCAGTTCGTGCGTGCGCTTTGCGGCCATGGTGCCGGCGACGATCGCGGTGTGGAATACCGGGCCCTTCGCGGTGCTGAAGCCTGCGCTACGCAGCTCGGCTGCCACGTCAGGCGGCAGCCGCACGGTCGCGGCGGCCGTCGCGCTGCGAAGCGTCGGCGCCTTGTGGCTCACGTCCACCATCGCCGGTCGGCCGGACTCGTCCACGTGGGTCAGCGTGCTCATCCCGATCGTCACCCGCCGATGTAGAACATTTCGATCTTCGCGGCCGGCTGCTGCTCCCGCAAGGCCTGCCGAAGCTCGCTGTAGCGGTCCACGCGTCCGCGCCACGTCGCGCCGATCCGCTCGAGCACCGCCGCGTCGTCCGCGCCGCCCCGCAGCAGGGCGCGCAGGTCCGTGCCCTGGGTGGCGAACAGGCAGGTGTACAGGACGCCCTCGGAAGACAGCCGCGCGCGCGTGCAGTCGCCGCAGAACGGCTGCGACACGGAGGAGATGAAGCCGACCTCGCCGGCGCCGTCGGCGAAGAGGTAGCGCTCGGCCACTTCGCCGCGGTAGTTCGTGGCGGCGGGAACCAGCGGCCAGCGGGTTTCGATCCGCTCCTTGAGCTCGCGCGAGGGAACCACGCGCGCGGGTTCCCAGTGGTTGCGGTTGCCGACGTCCATGTACTCGATGAAGCGCACGATCACGCCGCTGCCGCGGAAGTGCTCGACGAGGCCGAGGACGCTGTCCTCGTTCACGCCGCGCTGCACCACCGCATTGATCTTGATGGGCGCGAGTCCCGCCTCCCGCGCCGCGGTGATGCCGTCGAGGACGCGCTCGAGGCCGTCGAAGCCGCCGCTCATGCGGCGGAAAGTGGCCGGGTCGAGGCTGTCGAGGCTCACGGTCACGCGCGTCAGGCCGTTCGCCTTGAGTTCCGCCGCGTGCTGGGCGAGCAGGACGCCGTTCGTGGTCAGCGCGAGGTCCTCGACGCCGGGCAGCGCGGAGAGCTCGCCGACGAGGTCGGCGATGCCCTGGCGCAGCAGCGGCTCGCCGCCGGTCAGGCGCAGCTTGCGCACGCCGAGCGCGACGAACAGCCGCGCAAGCCGCGTGATTTCCTCGAACGAGAGGCGCGAGGCGGCCGGCAGGAACCGGTAGCCCTCGTGGAAGGTTTCCCGCGGCATGCAGTAGGGGCAGCGGAAGTTGCAGCGGTCCATGACCGAGATGCGCAGGTCGCGCAGCGGGCGGCCGAGTGTGTCGCCGGCTTCCGGACGGCGGCCGAGTTTCTCCAGGGACACGCGGTGCTCGCTGCTCAATGGTCTGCTCCCTGGCTGGGGGCCAAAGGCCGGGCCGTGCGATTGCCGGCGGCCAATCATTCCCCCGGGGATTCTACCCGCATCGTCTGGCGGCGGCGCCCTGCGGCGTCCGCCTGCGCCTAACGGACCTGGGCGCAGGACTCCCGCAGGATCAACTCGGTAGGTACAACGTGGCAGTAGCGTTCGCCCGCCTCGTTGCCGCGGATGCGCCGCAGGAGGATTTCCGCGGCGACCCGGCCGACCTCGTCAAGGTTGCGTGAGATGACCGTCACCGGCGGGTCGGTGAGCACGGTCAGGTCCACGTCGTCGCAGGAGATGATGGACAGGTCCCGCGGGAGCACGAGCCCGAGGCGACGGATGGCGCGCAACACGCCGGCGAAGATCTGGTTGCCCCCGGCCACGAGCGCCGTCGGGCGCGGGCTGGCGGAGAGGATCTCGAAGGCCTGGGCGTAGCCGTAGAGTGCGTCGAGTCGGCCCTGCCGCAGCCATCTCTCTGGCACGTCGAGGCCCTGTTCAGCGAAGGCCTCGCGGAATCCGCGGGCACGCTCGCGTCCGGGGCGCACGTTGTCGGCGCCGGTGATCAGGCCGATGTCCCGATGGCCCAGGTCGAACAGGTAGCGGATCGCCTTGCGCATCCCCGGCGCATGGTCGTCGCACACGGAGTCGAACGGGCCGTCCATCTGCCGGTCGAGCAGCGTGACGGGAAAGTCGACCGAGCGCAGCAGCGAGCGTGTCTCCTCGTCCGTCTCGTCGGTCACCGCGATCATCAGGCCATCGACCCGGCGCTGGATCAACGACTCGATGATCAGGCGCTCGCGGCCAGGGTCGTTGTCCGTGTTGGCGATCAGCAGCGAGTAGGACTGTTCCTGAAGGACCTTCTCCGCGGCCTTGGCGACGGTCGCGAACAGCATGTTCGAAATGTCGTTGATCACGAAGCCGACGGCGAGCGTGCTGCGGGTGCGCATGCTGCGCGCGACCGCGCTTGGCGTGAACCCGATCTCGCGCATCGCCCGGTTGACCAGGGCCAGCGTCTCGGCGCTGACCGGCTTGCGGTTGATCACGCGGGACACGGTTCCGACGGAGACGCCGGCGCGCGCGGCCACGTCGCGGATGTTGACGCGCTTTTGCACCATGTTGCAGCGGACCTAGCGCATCACCATCCCGCCATTGATGTCCAGGACGTGCCCGGTGATCGTGGCAGCACGCTGGCTGGCGAGGAATACCACTGCGTCAGCGATCTCCGTGGTCTCGCTCGGCCGGCGGACCGGAATCGTGTTGACGAGGTTGGCGACCTGCTCCTGCGAGAGGGTCCCGGAGATCATCTCGGTCATCACGATGCCTGGCGCGATCGCGTTGACGGTCACGCCGCCCGGCGCAAGCGCGCGGGCGAGGGCGCGGGTCATCGTCATCAGGCCGCCCTTGGTGATCGCATAGATCGGGCAGTCGGCGGCGCCGCCGGTGTGGCCGGCCTGGCTCGTGAGGTTGACGATCCGGCCCCAGCCTCGGGAGGTCATTGAAAGGGAGGCGCGCTGGGCCAGGAAGAAGGCAGCACGCAGGTTGACGGATACCATGAGCTCCCATTCTCGCGTGTCCGCCTCGCGGAAGTCACGCCGGATGATGCAGCCCGCATTGTTCACCAGGATATCGAGCCCGCCGTAGAGCGCGACGGCGTGGGACACCAGGCGCTCCGGCTCCTCCAGCCGGCTGAGATCGCCGGCGAGCACCGCAACCTGCTCCCGCGCTGCGGGACTGTCCCGCAGCGACTCGAGCGCGGCCTCGTTCAGGTCCGTCGCGAGGACCCGCACGCCTTCGACAACGAGTGCCGCCACGATCGCGCGGCCGATGCCGCCGGCGGCGCC
Organism: Steroidobacteraceae bacterium; assembly: GCA_025458865.1. Lineage (GTDB taxonomy): Bacteria > Pseudomonadota > Gammaproteobacteria > Steroidobacterales > Steroidobacteraceae > SG8-30. The sequence goes on from JALORP010000013.1 coordinate 7,924, forward strand.
GGTGACGAGGGCGGTCCGCCCGGCAATGCCGGCGAACGTTGGGGTTGTCGTGGCGCTCTCGGCCATGGATCTTCCCGGGGCAGGATTCAGTGCTGTGCGAGCACCGCGTCGACGATCTTCTGGACGGACGGGACCGCCGCGTCCTCGAGGGCCGGGCTGTAGGGCATCGGCCAGTCGGGTAGCGTGACGCGAACTGGCGGCTTGTCAATGTAATCGAAGGCCGCGGTGAGCGCGCGTGCGACGATTTCGGCGCCCCAGCCGCCGCTCTCGTGGTTCTCCTCGACGACCACCAGCGCACCGGTGCGGGTGACGCTGTCGATGATCGGCTCGGCCACCAGCGGCCGCAGGACTCGCAGGTCGATGACCTCCGCCTGGATCCCCTGCGCCGCGAGCGCGTCCGCGGCGGCCATGGCGCGCCGGACCATCGCCAGCGACGCGACCAGCGTGACGTCGCGGCCCGGCCGGACGACCTGCGGACGCTGCGCCGGCCAGCGCCCGGCGTCGGTCTGAATCTCGCCCTTCATCGCCATCATGGCCTTGTGCTCGAGCACGATGACCGGATCGGGATCGTCGATGGCCTGCCGGAGCATCAAGTAGGCATCGGCGGGCGAGGCGGGGCAGAAGACCTTGAGCCCGGGAAACTGATAGACCCAGGTCTCGCCCGTCTGCGAGTGCTGTGCGCCGAAACGCACGCCGCCGCCGCCCATGGCGCGGATCGTGACCGGCACCGCCACCTTGCCGCCGCACATGAAGCGGTGCTTGGCGATGCTGTTGACGATCTGGTCGAAGCAAACGCCCATGAAGTCGGCGAACATCAGTTCTATGACCGGGCGATAGCCGGTAAGGGCCATGCCCATCGCCGCGCCCACGAAGGCATTCTCCGAGATCGGCGTGTCGCGAACCCGGAGCGGCCCGAACTCCTCGAACAGGCCTTCCGTGGTCTTGAAGGGGCCGCCGGCGGCGCCGATGTCCTCGCCCATGAGGATCACGCGCGGGTCGGCGGCGAGGGCCTCGCGCTGCGCGCGGACGATGGCTTCGCGGTAGGTGATGGTCGACATCTCGCGCTCCTATGCGGTCAAGGTGCCGGCGTAGGTCGCGTCGTGCAGCGGCCTGACCTCGGGCCACGGCCCTTCGGCGGCGCGCGCGGCGGCAGCCTGCACTTCTTCGCGCACCCGCTGCTCGGTGGCGGCGAGTCCGGCCTTGTCGAGCAGGCCCTCCGCCAGCAGGCGGTTCCTGAAGAGGACGATCGGGTCGCGCTCCATCCAGGCGTCCAGTTCGCCAGGCGGGCGATACTTGCCGGCGTCGCTGCGGGAATGGCCGCACTGCCGGTAGGTCTTGCATTCGATGAAGGTCGGGCCGTCCCCGGCCCGCGCGCGCGCGACGGCCCGGCGCGTGGCGTCCAGCACAGCGACCACGTCGTTGCCATCCACCACGACGCCGGGCATGGCGTAGGCGCTGGCTCGTACCACCAGGTCCTGCATCGGGGTGGTCGACAGGATCGGGGAGTATTCACCGTACAGGTTGTTCTCGCAGACGAAGATGACCGGCAGTTTCCACACGGCGGCGAGATTCATCGACTCGTGGAAGGCCCCGATGTTGGTTGCGCCGTCGCCGAACCAGGTCATGGAGACCTGCCCGATGCCGCGCTCGCGCGCGCTGATCCCGGCGCCGACCGCTACCGGCAGGCCGGCGCCGACGATGGCGAACGAGCCGAGCAGTCCCAGCTGCATGTCCGTCAGGTGCATCGAGCCGCCGAGGCCGCCCGAGACGCCGGTGCTGCGGCCGAAGATCTCGGCGAAGGCGCCCTCCAGGTCCATGCCGCGGGCGATGCAGGGCCCGTGCCCTCGGTACGTGTAGGTCAGGTAGTCGTCGTCGCGCAGCGCCATCACGGTGCCTACGGAGACCGCCTCCTGGCCCTGGCAGAGGTGGGTGGTGCCCTGCACGAGCCCCGCGACGAAGCTGTCGTAGACCTTGTTCTCGAACTCGCGGATCAGCAGCAGCTTCTCGTAGGCCGTTCGTGCGCCCGCGGCGCCGAGTACGGAGGCGATCGACACGACCCGGCCGGTGGCCTCGCTGGATTTGCCCGCCACGTCAGGCCACCCGGTACTTGGCGATGAGCTTCTCGTTGAGCTCCAGGCCGAATCCAGGCCCGGTCGGGACCTCATAGCGACCCTTGTCGAACGGGCGTCGGTTCGCGACCAGCTCATAGAACAGCGGGTCGCGATCCGGGTGAAAGACCTCGAGGCACGAACTGTTCGAGATCGACGCGAGCAGGTGCGCCGATATCTGCGGCTCCTCGTGGTGGGCCATGGTCACGTTGAAGCAGCGGGCCATGCCTGCCACGCGGCGCCACTCGCTCGGGCCGCCGCCCCAGCTTGCGTCGAAATTGCAGAAGTCGATCGCGCCATCCATCATCAGGTCGCGGCAACCTGCACGGCTGCGCTCGCTCTGACCGGCGGTGACCGGGACGCCGGTGGTGGAGCGCACCACGGCCATCGAGCGCCGGTCGTCGAACCAGCGGCAGGGCTCCTCGAACCACATCAGGTCCAGGTCCTCGACATAGGAACAGAACTCGATCGCCTCGCGCAGCGTGAAGCCCTGGTTGGCATCGACGCAGATGCGGAAGTCGTCACCCGCGACACGGAAGGCGGCGCGCACGCGCTCCGCGTCCTCGCGCGGCGAGCGGCCACCGACCTTGAACTTGCAGCCGCCAAGTCCGCTGTCTCTCAGTTCGATCATCTCCCGCTCGTAATCGTCGAGCGTACGGCCCTCGCCGTAGTAGCCGGCGATCGCGATCACCGGCAGCGACGTCTTGGCGCCGCCCCAGATGCGGAAGAGGGGCTGGCCCATGGCCTTGCCGACCGCGTCCCAGATGGCGCTGTCGAGGCAGGCTTGCGCCTGGATTGCAGCGGCCCGGTCGGCGAGGATGTCGTAGGTCGGCGGCAGCATCGCATCCCAGCACTTCTCGACCTCGAACGCCGACATGCCGATCAGCGTGGGCGCCAGCTTGTGCAGCACCTCGAGCACGGCTTTCTGGCCCTCGAACTCGTCGCCGTTGTAGCACTCGCCGACGATGCCGTCGCGGGTGTAGACGCGCGTGATGATCGTGCAGCGATGGGACATGTAGTAGTTGCTGCCCTTGAAGATCTTGGGCAGGGGCATGACGAGGGGCACGAACTCGATCTTCTCTATGATGAGTTCCCGTGGGTGGTCGGCTGCGATGGAAGCTGCATTCATGTTGGTTTTCCTCAGATCGAGTGCTTCGCCAGTCCGTCCCAGTCGAGGCGGAATCCGAGCCCGGGCGCGGTGGGCGGCGCGATGCGGCCGCCGCGCAGCTCGAGCCCCGGCTCGATGAACTTGTCTATCTGGTAGAGGTCGGAACGCGTCCCGAAGGTCTCGACGGCCACCACGTTCCTGAAGGCCGCGGCCAGGTGCACGTTGATTTCCGGGTAGAGGTGCGGCGACACCGGCACGCCCGCCGCGTCGGCCATGGCGAGGATGCGCAGCGCCGGCGTGATCCCGCCCACGACCGGCGTATCGAGCCGCAGGACGTCGAGCGCCCGCGTGGCGATCAGTTCGTGGAAGTACCCCGGGCTTCCCTGCTCGTCGCCGATGGCGACGGCGACGGGCGAGCGGCGGGTGAATTCGCGCCGCTGCGCCGCGTGGTCGATGGGGAATGGATCCTCGATCCAGCGCAAGCCGTGCCGCTCCCAAAGACGGGCCGCGCGCAGCGCGTGCTTCACCTCGGACCAGACGCCGTTCACGTCCGCCGCCAGCGCGGCGTCCGGGCCGACCGTCTCGCGCGCGGCCGCAATGCGGCGTTCGTCAGCTTCGGGCGCCAGCATCCCGGCGGCGATCTTGAAGAAGCCGCAGCCATCCGCCCGCCAAGCAGCAAGCTGGCGCTGCATCGGCTCGCAGTCGAGCGGATCCTCCTCGTAGTACCCGGTCACGAGCAGCGCCTCGCAGTCGTTCCGGTAGCCACCGAGCAGTCGGTGCAGAGGAACACCAGCGACCTGCGCGCGAAGGTCCCATAGCGCGATGTCGACGGTGCCGATGCTGCGCATCACCGCACCGGTGCGGCCCGCAAGGAGCGTCGCGTCGTGCATCTGCCGCCACAGGCGCTCCACGTTCCACGGGTCCTGTCCAACGAGCAGCGGTGCGAGGTTGTCGCGCACGATCCGGTCGAGCGCGATCCCGCGAGACTTGTGGAATCCGTAGCCGCGGCGGCCGCTGGCGAGCGTCACCCGCACGACCAGGAAGTCGCGAAGGGCGATGCGCAGGCCCGAGGCCCACACCGGTCGCTGGAGGGGCAGCGATACGGTGAGGGCCTCGACCCGCTCAACCAGGTCCTGGGGCACGTCGGGCACCGTCAGTGCGTTCCGGGCTTGTCGTAGAGATCGAGGTAGCGGACCAGGTCCTCCTTCAGGCGGAGGCTCTCGGTGATGACGTCGATGTCGTTGCAGCCGCGGTAGTTCACGCACACGTACTCGAGCGCGATGTTGCCCGTGTAGCCCTGCCGGGCCAGTTCCTTGACGATCGCCTCGAAGTCGAGGATCCCTTCCTCATAGCGGCACTGCAGGCGCTGGCGGTTCGCCTGGCGCGCGTGAACGTGGCCGGCGTAAGGGATCAGGGCGTGGACGTCCTCGATCGAGTGGCCCTGCGGCATGAAGTGCGAGTAGTCGAGGCTCACCTTGAGTCCCGGTACGTCGGCGAGCATCTGCTTGCAGGTGGCCAGCGTGCCCATGATGGACTCGCTGTGCGGCTCAGGCCGGACCTCGACGCCGCGCTCGCCCGCATAGTCGACCATGCGGCGCAGTTCCTCGCGGGCGATGGCGTAGACCTGCTCGAAGGTGAAGCCCTCCTCCTTGTACTTGATGCCGGAGCTCAGCGTGATGCCCGGGCAGCCGATCTCCTGGCAGAAGCGCGTGAAGGACTTGAACATCTCGAAGTTGTCGTCGCGCGCCGCCTGGTCGGGCTGCGTCAGCGTGCACTTGAGTTCGTTCTTCAGTTCGTCGACGAACTTGTTCCTGAACCATATGAAACTGTCGTCGACCTTGAGCTCGAGCGGGTCCATGATCCGGCGGACGTCGTCGGCCGCCTTGACGGGGTCCTGGCGGACGAGCGGCCAGTCGATGTGTGCCCAGCCGATGGCGGTATTGTGAAAGCCGAGTGCCTTGACGATCTGCGCGGCCCCGGCGAGCGGCAAATAGCCTCGTAGGTGCTGAATTCCGAAGCTCCAGCAAGGGATCCCGAGTTCCATCAACAGCTCCTTCGGCGTGACAAGGGAAAGGGTGGTCGACCGTTCGGCTCCGGCGTCGTTCGTCGGACGAGAGTCGCCTGAGTCGAATTAAATGAAACGTTTCAATTGCGATCAGGCTAGCATAGCCACACAACAGCGGCAATCCAACCTCGAGCAGCAAGGCCTGCAGCGGGCTATATTCTACAACAATGGCGCGCGATACCCCGGTTGGCGGTGCCGCCTGCGAGCGAGCCCCTGCTTCGTCCGGGGTCGCTGGACGTAGAGGATTTGAAACGATATTATCCTCCGCTACGGATCGAGTCCAACAGGAGCGCTGCATTTGGAGGTCCTCGTCGTCGGTGCCGGGACGATTGCCAGCCGCGTTGCGCTGGCCTGCAGCCTGTCCGGGCATGGCGTGAAGGTCCTCGGCCGTCCGGGCGGCTCCTACGCCAGGGCCCGCGAGTCCATCGACGGCGGCTTCGGCGAGCTCGCTGCTGCGGGATTGCTGCCGGCCACCGCCTCGGGCTGGCGCGAGCGCCTGAGCTTCCTCGATCCCGGCGACGGAGCAATCCTCGCGGACCTGGCCATCGAGGCCGTCAATGAGGATGTCGCGCTCAAGCAGTCCGTATTCGAGATGCTGGAGTATCGCCTTCCCGCCCGGGCGATCCTCGCCAGCTCAACCTCCGGCCTGCCGGTGGATGCGATTGCCGCTCGCTGTGGGACCCCGCAGCGCGTCGCGGTCATGCACTTCGCAAACCCGGCGCATCTGATGCCGGCGGTGGAACTCGTGCCGGGCACCAGGACAGACGCCAGGACGATGGATTTCCTCGAGGAGTTCGTCCGCGGGCTCGGCAAGCAGCCGGTCCGGCTGAAGCGCGACGTCCCAGGGCACATCTTCAACCGCATCCAGTTCGCCATGCTGAGGGAAGCCATGGCGCTCGTTCGCCAGGGAGTTGCCTCGCCGGCGGACATCGACGGAGTGGTGAAGCGCGGCCTCGCGCTTCGCCTGGCCGAGGAGGGTCCGCTCGAGAAGATGGACCTGGCCGGCCTCGAACTCGTGTCGAGCGTGGCGACCTACCTGTTTCCTGACCTGGACGCTTCCCGCAGTCCCGACGTCATCGACTCGATGCTGCGGCAGGGGTGGCGCGGCGCGGCAAGCGGGCAGGGGTTTCACGCCTGGGACGAGCAACGGGTCCGCGACGTGCTCGAGCGGCGCAACGCGGAGGTCATCCGCCACCTGCGGAGGCTTGCAGGAATCGCGGATTGACGGCGCCGCTCGCGCGGCGCGAGGTATGGACAGTCGGAGCCTCACATAGAAGGGCCACAAGATGTATCCCGCAAGCATAGAGCAGTATCACCGACCCGCGACAGTCGACGAGGCGCGTGCCGCCTACGCCGCCGCCGGCGGCGAGGCGATGTACATCGCCGGCGGCATGAGCCTCATGCAGGCCATGAAGTCCAGGGTCCTGTCCTGCAGGGCCTTGATCGACCTGAGTCAGGTCAGCGAACTCAGGGGCGTCGAGAATTCCGGCGGCCGGGTGCGAATCGGAGCGATGACCCGCTATCGGGCGGTCGCGGAGTCACGCGCGGCCCTCGGGCCCTACCAGGCCCTCGCCGACGCGGCGGATCGCGTCGGCGACCGGCAGGTGCGCAACCGCGGCACCGTCGGCGGCAGCCTCTCGTGGAATTTCGTCGTGGCCTGTACGCCGGTCGCCGCGCTGGCCTGCGGCGCCTCGGTCTCGATCCTGCGGGCCGACGGTCGGCGGGAGTCGCTCGCCATCGACGACTTCCTGCAGGGGCCGATGACGACCGCGCTCAGCGAGGGTGACCTGCTGCTCGGCATCGAGATGCCGGTTCCGGCGAATCCCGCCTCGAGCGCCTACCGCAAGTGGGGCGTGGTGGTGGATGCACTGCCGACCATCGGCGTGGCCGTCTTCGTGGAACTCGCCTCCGCGTCGTCCTGCCGGAATGCGCGCATCGCCGTGGTCGGCCTGCCCGGCGGCCCGGCGCGGACGCCGCGGGCGGAGGCGCGTCTCAAGGCGGCGGACCTCGGGGATCCGTCGTCACTCGCCGCCTGCGCGAAGGCGGCGGCCGAGGAATGCGATACCGCCGCGGACCCGTGGATCGGGGCGAGCTACAAGTCGCACCTGATAGAGAGGCTCTGCCTCGAGATGATCGGCACTGCCGTCCGGCGTGCAAGGAGCCAGATGTCATGACCAGGGAAATCTCAGTCACGGTGAACGGCACGGTTTATCGCAAGCAGGTACCCGTACGCCTGCTGCTCGTGGACTTCATCCGCGACGTGCTCGACCTCACCGGTACCCACCAGGGCTGCACCTACGAGGGTGTCTGCGGTGCCTGCACCGTCCAGCTCAACGGCGAGGCGGTCAAGTCCTGCATGATGCTGGCCGTCCAGGCCGACGGGCAGCAGGTCACGACCATCGAGGGCCTCGCCAGGAACGGCGTGCTGCACCCACTGCAGAAGGCGTTCAAGGAACACCACGGCCTGCAGTGCGGCTTCTGCACGAGCGGCATGATCATGAATGCGGAGGAATTCCTCCGCACGAATCCCCGCCCGACCGAGGACGAGATCCGTCACGCGCTGATCGGCAACATCTGCCGCTGCACGGGCTACCAGGGCATCGTCGCGGCCGTGTCCGCAGCGGCGGAAGAGATGTCCGCGGCCGGCACGCCGGCGAAATCGGGCTCCTGAAGGAATCGCGGAGGACTGCGACATGACGACCGTCGAAAAGGGTTGGATCGGGGCCCGCTACACGCGCCGCGAGGACCTCAGGCTCCTGACCGGCAAGGGCCAGTACCTGGCGGACCTGCGCGTGGTGCGGGACCCGCTGGTGGTCAAGTTCGTCCGGAGCTCCGTGGCTCACGCGCTGATCAAGTCGATCGACGTATCGGCCGCGGCGAAACTGCCCGGCGTGGTGGCCGTGCTGACCGGGGCCGACATTCGCGACAAGATCAGGCCCTTGCCGACACCCTCGACGGTGCCGCTGCTGCCAGGGCACTACCCCACGCACTGGCCGCTCGCGGTCGAGCGGGTCCGGTTCCACGGCGAGCCCGTGGCCGCCGTCGTCGCCACCGACAAGTACACCGCCGAGGATGCGGTCGAGCTCGTCCAGGTGGAGTACGAAGACCTGCCGCCGATCACGGACCCGGAGAAGGCGCTGCTCGCGGACAGCCCCCTGGTCCATCCCGACATCGGCACCAACGTGATGTTCAGCATGGTGCTGACCGGCGGACTGACCGAAGCCGAGCAGGCCGCGAACAAGGCGCGCGTCGACTCGATCTTCGCGACGGCCGACGTCGTCGTCAAGGAGCGCTTCTATGGTCATCGCTGCGGCGTGATGCCGCTCGAGACCCGCGGTGCGGTGGCCTCCTTTGATCCGGAGGCCGGGCTGCGGGTGTGGATGTCGACCCAGCGGCCGCACATCGACCGCCTGGTGTTCTCCGAGCTCTTCGACATCCCCCAGAACCAGGTCCAGGTCAGCGCGCCGCGCGACCAGGGCGGCGCGTTCGGCGTGAAGGCGCCGGTGTACCGCGAGCCGATCATGATCGTGTACCTCACCAAGCTGCTCGGCAGGCCGGTGCAGTGGATTGAGACGCGCGAGGAGCACCTCATGGCGGTGAGCCAGGAGCGTGACCAGATCCACGAGCTCGAGCTCGCCGCAGACAAGCAGGGCCGGATCCTGGGTCTGCGCGACCGCGTGATCGCCGACAACGGCGACAGCTGCGAGGGCGTTTTCTGGGGCTTCATCATGCCGTTCTACGGCGCCGCGCTGGTCCCGAACGCCTACCACATACCCGATTGCGACATCTCCATCACCGCAGTCGCAACCAACAAGTCGGCGCTGTCGCCGGCGCGGGCCTTCGGCAGCCTGCCAGGGCGATTCGCGCTCGACCGGGCAATCGACATGCTGGCTCGCAAGGTAGGCAAGGACGCCGCCGACGTTCGCCGCATGAACCTGATCACGCAGCTGCCCTGCAACATCGCCACCGGCGTGCACTACGACAGCGGCAACTTCGTCGGCGTCTGGGACAAGCTCGTGCAGCACATCGACGTGCCGAGGTTCCGCCAGGAACAGCGTGCGGCGCGGGCCGAGGGGAGGTACATCGGCCTCGGCTTCGGCGTTGCCGTGCACGCCTCCGGCGTGGCTTCCGAGGCGCTGGTGCCGATGGAGGGCCAGCCCGGCTACGGCTCGGCGACGCTGAAGATGGACTCGAGCGGCACCGTCACGGTGTTCGAGGGCGATGCGCCGCAGGGCCAGGGCCACGAGACGACGATGGCGCAGATCGCGGCCGAAATCCTCGGCCTGGACCCCGAAGACGTCACCGTGCGGGTCGGCGACACGAACAACACGCCGTTCGCCTCCGGCACCTTTGGCGCACGCGGCGGCTCGTACACGGCGAGCGCGGTTGCCATGGCGGCGAAGGCCATCCGCGACAAGATCGTGAAGGTGGTGGCTCATGACCACAAGCTCGAGCCGGACCCTGCTCACTTCCGCTTCGAGGCGAAGTCGATCTGGCACAAGGATCGGGCCGAGGCGTTGACCAGCATGGCCGGCGTCTGCAACCGGATCATCATGAAGCCGCTCGACCTGCCGGCCGGCGCGGACGCGAGCCTCGAGCACACGGCTTTCTTCGAGGCCAAGGAGCCGATGATGGCCTTCTCCGCGCACGCCGCGATCGTGGAAGCAGATCCTGCGAGTGGCGAGTTCAGGATCCTGCGCTATATCAGCTCGGAGGACGTGGGTCGCGTGATCAACCCGCTCATCGTCGAGGGCCAGGTCCGCGGCGGCGTCGTGCAGGGACTCTCGAACGCGATGTTCGAGGAGTTCATCTACGACGAGAACGGCCAGCAGCTCACCTCGAGCATGGAGAACTACATGCTCGCGAACGCCGCTGATGTGCCGAATATCGAGATCCTGCACGCCGACACGCCGTGCGAGCACACGCCGCTCGGTACCCGTGGCATGGGCGAGGGGGTGCCGGGCCCGGTGCCGGGCGCGCTGTGCAACGCGATCTGCGATGCGCTCGAGCCCTTCGGCATCGAGATCCGCGACCTGCCGGTTCGGCCGGACCGGGTCTGGGCGCTGCTGCAGGCGGCCAGGGCGCGCGCGGCCGGCTGATCGCGCGCCGCACGCCACCTTTCAGTCACTGACCAGGGGTCGCCGAGCGACATCATGTCCACGATCATCAAGATGCCGGCCTTCTCCGCCACCATGGAAGCCGGAAAGCTGCTGTCGTGGGTCGTGGCGCCGGGTGACGCGTTCGCCAAGGGTCAGGTGCTTGCCGAGGTCGAGACCGACAAGGCGGTCGCAACCATCGAGGCGCCGGAGGCGGGCCGGGTGGTCGAGTTGCTGGTGACTGCCGGGGACGATGATGTCCCGGTGAACGCCGGGCTCGCCGTTGTCCAGTTCGAGGGTGAGCCAGCCGCTGTCACGCCGGCTGCCGCCAGTGCCTATTCCGTGGCTGCTACCGCTGCGCCGGTGGCGCAGCCGGTGGGGCAGGGGAGCACGCCGCCGCCCCCGCGGCGTCTGCGGGCCAGCCCGGCGGCCCGGGCGCTGGCGCGCAAGCGTGGCATCGACCTCGGGCAGGTCGCGGGCAGCGGACCACGGGGGCGCATCGTGCGGGCGGACTTGAACGGCGTCCCGAAACCGGCCGCCGCCGGACCCGGGGCCGCTGCAGTAGCCGCGACTTCCGGCGACCGTGCGGCACAGATGCGCCGCGCCATGGCACGGGCGCTTGTGCATGCCAAGGCCACCGTGCCGCATTTTTACGCCGAGGTGGACATCGGCCTCGACGCGCTGCTGGCGCTGCGGCGGCAGGTCGCGGCGAGTGCCGCGGAAGGCCGCGGTCCAACAATCACCGCCTACCTGATTCGCGCCGCTGCGCTGGCGCTGCGCGAGGTTCCGGCAGCGAATCGTTCCTGGGCGGAGGACGCCATCCAGCAGCGCAGTGCCTGCCATGTCGGCTGTGCGGTCGGCCTGCCCGAGCGGGTCGCGCTGCCGGTCGTGCGTGACGCCGACCGGATGACGGTGCAGCAGATCGGGCAGGACCTGCAGCGCCTGACCGCGCTTGCGCGCGCCGACGCGCTCACCCAGCGGGACATGGGCGACGCATCGCTGACGATCTCGAACCTCGGCATGCACGGCATCGATCGCTTCTTCCCGATCATCAACGTCCCCGAGGCGCTGATGCTCGGCATCGGCCAGGCGCGCAGGGTCGTGTCCGTGGTCGGCGACCTGATCGGCGTCAGGACGGTGATGAGCTGCACTGCTTCCGTCGACCACCGCGTCGTCGACGGCGAGCTGGCAGGCAGGTTCCTGCAGTCATTCAGGCGCGTCATCGAGAGTCCGCAGCAGCTCGCGGACTGATTAGCGGTCAGCTACCCAGGAGATCGTTGCATGCAGTTCGGCGGCCAGTACGACGTGGCGATGGAGCGGAAGATCCTGTGGCAGCGCCTGCACGACCCGGCGGTCCTGGCCGCCTGCCTGCCGGGCTGCGAGGCCCTGGAGCGCCAGGACGATGGCTCGATGAAGGCCACCATCGTTTCCAAGCTCGGGCCGATCCGTGCCCGCTTCGTGAGCCGGTTGCAGATCGAAGACCTCGAGGAGTTCCATTCCTACCGCCTGACCGGCACCGGCGACAGCGGCCCGAGTGGCAGCGCCAAGGGCCAGGCGACGATCACCCTGCGCGACGGCGCCGTAGGCACGACGCTGAACTACGACGCCAACGTCGCCGTCACCGGCAGGCTGGCGCAGATCGGCGGGCGCCTGCTCCAAGGCACGGCCGAGTCTTTCGCTGCCGACTTCTTTGCCAAGCTGGTCGCGACCGCGGGTCCCGCGGCCGCAGCCGAGGTGCCGGCTGGGGCCGTGCCGCTGCTTGCGCGCCGTGGCGTCCGCATCGGCATTGTGCTGGCGCTCCTGTTGCTGCTGTTCTTGTTGGCCTACCTGGCCCGTTAGTCGCGCCTGGATCTTGGCAGCTGCCGCCCGCGGGCGAGCGCAGGCAGGGCGGTGCGCCTACGCCGTTCGGCCGCGACTCGCTTCGGATGCCCGACACCGACCTCGGCGCATCACTAAGCAGCTTATAACGTTATAGAAAAGTACTCAGTAGCGGGCGGCAAGATGTTGCTCGCAGACAACAATTGCCGTTTAAACGTGCTTATGCAGCGTTGCTCGCTACTAAAATTCGAGTTGAAACGTTTCATTCTTGTGCTAATCTCCAATTGAAGCGGCGTTCGCCCGATGGGTTCTGTCCCCTTGGGCGGAGTCGCTTGCAGGCGGGCACACTTGGCCGGTGGATCATATATGGTATGTGATCGAGCGGCTTATCAGGGGCGGTCTGCTGCGGGGTTGGCGTTCGACGCGTACACCATCTTGTCCATCGGGGGGATCCAGATGAAATTCGTGAATGGGGTTGAGAAGCGCGCGCGGGATTCTGTCCGCGAGCACGTCCGCTGGAGGCTCGCCTCCTGCGCGCTGACCGGCGCAGCGGTAACGCTGCTGCTGCCGGTGGGTGCGGCGCCGGCCTATGCACAGGCGGCCTCGGAGGCCGTCCTCGAGGAGATCCGCGTGACCGCGCGCAAGCGCGCCGAGGACCTTCAGGACGTGCCGGACAGCGTCGCGGCGCTGTCGGCCGAGACCCTCGAGCGCGCGAACGTCATCCAGGTCCGCGACGTGACTGCGCGCATCCCGAACGTGTCGATCGAGGAGTCGCTGAGCCCGACCTCGACTTTCATAGGCGTCCGTGGCGTCATCTCGACCCGCAACGGCGAGCCGGCCGTGGCCGTCGTGGTCGACGGCGTGCAGATCGGCAGCGCGACAGAGGTCACTCAGGCGCTGTACGACCTGCAGTCGATCGAGGTCCTGAAGGGCCCGCAGGGCGCCCTCTACGGCCGCAACGCCATCGGCGGGGCGATCATCGTGACCTCCAAGCCTCCGTCGAACGAGGCTGAGGGTAACGTCACGGTGGGCGTAGGCAACGGCGATCTGATGGAGTTTCGTGGCTCACTGACCGGCCCGTTGACCGACAGCGTCAGCTTCCGCGTCGCCGCCAACTACCGAGACTTCGCCGGCACGCTGGAAAACGCCAACCTTGCAGAGCTGGCCGCCGGCGCGAACGTTTCGCCGGCGCTCGACGTCGGTCGGGGCCGCGACGCGCTGGTCGACTTCGAGACCAACAAGGACGTCCGCGCCCAGCTGCTCTGGGAGGTCAACGACGCTACCCGCGTCGACCTGAGGTTCTCGCACAGCGATCTCGAGGCCGGTTCATACTGGTACCGCCCGTACATTCGGCTGGAGTCGACCGGTGAGCTCTACAGTTTCCCGATCAACAACGACGTCAACACAGTCGCCAAGCGGCTGCTGGGCAATGCCACGCTGAAGATCGACCACGACATCTCGGCCGGCACGTTCACGTCGATTACGTCGTACACGGACACCGAGGAGCGCTACGGCGTGCCCTACCAGGGCCGCGGCTCCAATCAGATGGGCGACGTCGACTTCTTCAGTCAGCGCTTCGTCGACCGGTTCAAGGAGACCGCCGACCCGGTAGACGCCGCGCTGATCGACACGCAGCTGCAGGGCGTCGGGTCGCACAACTTCTACGACATCGAAAACTTTTCGCAGGAGTTCCGCTTCACCTCGCGGGATGATGCGAAGCTGCGCTGGGTCGGTGGCGCCTACCTGCTGCTCACGGAGCGAAACGACACCATCCGCGCCGACTTGACCATCCCCGGAAGCCTGCCCCTGAGCGCGCGGCTGCCGAATGGTCTGCCTGGCCCGACCGACTTCGCCACGACCAGCGGCCTGCTGTTCGATACCTCGAACACTCAGGACAACACGGCCTGGGCCTTGTTCCTCAACATGGACTACGACCTGACCGAGAAGCTGACGCTGACCGCCGCGGTTCGCTACGACGAGGACCAGCGCGAGATCACCCGGCTCGACGGCCCGACGGTCAACACCGGCGGCGAAGGGCTCGGCAGCAGCGTGTTCGGCGCGGAGTGCGTCATCGGCGTGAGCGGCTGCGTGCCGCGCGGCTTCAAGGAGGAGAAGACCTTCAGCGCCGTGCAGCCCAAGCTGTCGCTCGCCTACCGCATGAACGAAGACGTGATGTTCTACGGCACCGCCGCGCGCGGCTTCCGCAGCGGTGGTTTCAACGCCTCCGGCGCGTTGCTCGCGGAGATCTACGACGAGGAGATCCTCGACAGCTACGAAATCGGAACCAAGACCGAGTGGCTGGATGGGCGCCTGCGCGTGAACGCCGCGGCCTTCTATATGCAGTATGACGACGTGCAGGTGTTCGAGTTCGACGGCTCGATCTTCGTGCAGAGCCTGTTCAACATCCCCGAGAGCGAGATCTCGGGCTTCGAGCTGACCTTCGACTGGCTCGCCACCGAGAACCTCACCATCAGCGCCGGCTTCGGTTTCCTGGATTCCGAGGTCAAGGAGTTCAACGAGACCATTCGAGATACCCTCGAAGAGCAGCTCAACGCCCGCATCACCAACACGGTGAAGCTGACCCCTGACTCGCAGCAGGCGTTCGACAACAACTTCGAAGGCTACAAGCTGACCAAGTTCCCGCACCAGACCGCCAACGTCTCCGCGGTGCATGAGTATCCGGTCAGCTGGTTCGGTGGCGGTGAGCTCGTGACGCGGCTCGACTACCAAGGCTACGGCGACCGCTACTGGTGGATCGACAACACCGACAAGCAGGGCTGGGAGAACATCCTCGACGGCAGCCTTGGCCTCGTTCTCAACAACGACTGGGAGATCGCGGCCTGGTGCAAGAACTGCCTGGACAACGAGTACATCTACTCGTATGAACCGGCAGAGATGGTGCTCTTCGGCGGTCCGTCCAAGGACATCGCCTACGACGCCCGGCGTCGCACCTACGGCCTGCAGCTGAAGCACAAGTTCTGATCCGGCGTGCCCGGCAGCGACATCGCTGCCGGGCACCGCGGCCGGGAACGTAAAAGACAAGGGCCGCAGCCAGTAGGCTGCGGCCCTTGTCTTTTCCTCCTTCGCCGGGGGAGGCCTCCGGGCGGCTAGGGCTGCTTCGCCGCGAGGGCTAGAAGCGCACCTTGTCCCAGCCGGCCCGGCAACGGCGCAGGAAATTCGCGGGCTCCAGCGCCCACAGTTCGTCGGAGAAGATCTCGACGTCGTACCAGTCCGAGAAGCCTGCCTGCTCGACCGCCGCGAGCAGTTCACCGAGCGGAATCACGCCCTCGCTCATGATGCCGCGGTCGTTGCCACTGCGAGTGACCGGCAGCCAGTCGTTGACCTGGGCACCCACGAAGCGTCCCTTGGCGGCCTTGATGGTGTCGAGCAGCCCTGGCTCCTGCCAGAGGTGGTAGGTGTCGAACATCAGGCCGACCGCCGGGTGGTTCACCTCATCGACGAGTCGCAGTGCCTGCCTGAGCGTCGTGATGAAGGTCCATTCGTCCTGGTACATGTGATGGATCGATTCGAGCGCGATCTTGACGCCGACCTCGGCGGCGACGGGGCCGAGTTCGTTCAATGCGCGGACGACCTGCCTGTCCGCCTCCTCCTGGCGCATGCTTCCCCGCGGGCCGCTGACGGCGAGGACGGAGAGGGCGCCGAGGTCGGCGGCCTCGCGGATCTTGCGGATGTCCTCGTCGCGTGCGCGACGGTAGTCGGCCTCGTTGGTCTGGTTGAAGAAGCCGATGAAGCACGCGACACAGTTCACCAGCCCCGAGTCGCGCAGCTCCCGCTTGCCACGGTCATAGCCATACTTGTACAGCGAGTCGTACCAGATGCCGATGCCTCCGTAACCGGCCGCCTTGATCGCTCGGACGGCATCGCCGAACTCGAGCTGGATGCCGATCTGGTTCATCGCGAGCAGTCGTTTCATGGAAGCACCTCTCTTGCCTTGCGGCCGATGTCCTGGGTGTTGGCCTGTGCGGCCGTGGGTCAGCCACGGCCGGCTGGTCGTTCCTTGCCGAGCAGGCCGCGCTCGGCGAGGTTGTTCATCATTGCGGAGATCCCGAATTCCCACGGCGGGATCTCGTGCGTGTAGCCGACCCGGTTGGCGAGGCGGCCGAGGAGCGGCGTGGCGATTTCGACGAGGTCGCCACGCTTGTGCGTGAAGCCGCTGCCCGGCCGGTCGCGATCCGCGACCGGCGCAAACATGGTGCCGAGGAACAGCACCAGCCCGTCCGGATAGCGGTGGTGCTCGTTGATCGCCTGGCGCACCAGGTCCGCTGGGTCGCGGCTGATCTGCCGCATCTCGCTCACGGCCTCGAGGATGAATCCGTCGGGACCGGACACCCGCACCGATACCGGGCAGTTGCGCACGTCGTCGAGCGTGAAACGCTCGTCGAAGAGGCGCAGGAGGGGCCCGATGGCGCAGGAGGCGTTGTTGTCCTTGGCCTTGCCCAGCAGCAGCGCGCTGCGGCCCTCCACGTCGCGCAGGTTGACGTCGTTGCCGAGGGTCGCGCCGCGAATGGTTCCTCGGCTGTCCACTGCCAGCACGATCTCGGGCTCCGGGTTGTTCCAGGCCGAGTCCGGGTGAATGCCGATCTCGCTGCCATGGCCGACGGCCGAGAGCACCTGCGACTTGGTGAACACCTCGGCATCGGGACCGATGGCGACCTCGAGGTACGGTGACCACATTCCCTTGGCGATCAGCGCCTCCTTCAGGGAGCCGGCGCGGGCCGAGCCTGGCCTGACGTCGCGCAAGTTCTCGCCGATCTCCGCCGAGAGCATCTGCCGCAGCGCCTCGGCCTTGCCAGGGTCGCCGCCGGCGCGCTCCTCGATGACGCGCTCGATCAGGCTGATCATGAAGGTGACGCCGCAGGCCTTGATTGCCTGCAGGTCGCAGGGCGCCAGCAGTCGTGGCCTGCGGGGGTCCGACGAGCCGGCGACGCTGTTCATCGCGATTTCTTCGATGTGACCGAGCAGCGGCAGGCCATCGACGTCGCGGGCGATCCCGACGGCGTCCTCGCGTTCGAGCAGCGCGCTCATCGTCGGCGCGCGGGCGGTCAGGTCGTAGGCGAGTCCGGCGACGACCGAGACGATGCTCGGGCCGGGCACATCGCCCGGCGTCCACACGCGGCCTACGAGTGTCCCGCCGTCCTGCGGGCTGCAGCTGCCTGGATTCATTCGCCTTGTCCCCCTGGCCGCGGACGCCGCCGCCTTGCAGTCCGGGCGGTTCCGCCAGCGGCGCATCGCGGCCGCCCCAAAGCATATATGATATATGCAGTGCCGCAAGCGGCCAGTGACCGGCGGCGAGCCGGCCGGTGCTGCGGCGAAGTCGGAAAAATCCTGCAGGAAGAGGCCTAGGCATGCCCGAGACGGTGAGATTGCGCGGCATCGGCTGGGACCACCCGCGCTGCATGGCGCCGCTACGGGCGAGCATCGACGACTACCGGCGGCTCGAGCCTGGCGTGGAGGTCAGCTGGGAGGCGCGCAGCCTGTTCGAGTTCGGCGAAGGCAACTTCCACGAACTGCTCCAGTACGACCTCATCGTATTCGACCATCCGTACTGCGGCCAGGTGGCCCGCGAGCGATCGATGCTCGACCTCGCCCAGCTTCTCACGGCCGATGAGCAGGCCGGTTTTGCCAGCGATTCGCTGGGCCCCTGCTGGGCCTCGTATCATGCCGAAGGCGGCATCTGGGGCTTGCCTCTCGACGCTGCCGGGCAGGTGTCGAGCTATCGCCCCGACCTGATGGAACGCTTCGGCTGGCAGGTGCCGCAGACCCTCGATGCGGTCTTCGAACTGGCCACTGCGGCCCACCATGAGGGCCTCTATCTGGGCTGGCCCTGGGTGCCGACCGACGCCATCTGCACTTTCCTCACCCTGTGCGCGAGCGCGGGCTTCCCGGTCTCGCGCGACCGGACTTCATTCCCGGGGCGGGCCGACGCCGCGCTCGTTCTCGATGCCATGCAGCGCCTCGCTGGCGCTGCACATCCCGCCTCGGCGAGCTGGAACCCGATCCGCTGCTACGACCACATGAGCAGTGCCGATGATGTTGCCTACGTGCCCTACGCCTTCGGCTACACCAACTACTCGCGCGCCGATCGCTCGAAGAAGCTGCGCTACTGCGACATTCCCGGCCTGGCCGCCGCGACGCCGGCCGGCGCGGTGCTGGGCGGCGCCGGCCTCGGGATCTCCTCGGCCAGCCGCCACCCGGGCGCGGCCCTCGACTATGCCCGCTTCCTCTGCTCGACTGACTACCAGGCAGGCGCCTACGTGCGAAATGGAGGACAGCCTGCCAGCCGCGCCGCGTGGACGGCGCCCGTGAACGATGATCTGACCTCAGGCTTCTTCGCGGGAACGCGCAAGACCCTGGAACAGGCCTACCTCAGACCGACCTTCGACGGCTACATCCCGCACTTCCGCGAGGCTGGCCAGCGCATCGTCGCCTGCCTCAAGGGCGAGGCGGGCGTGCACGACACCGCCGACCTGCTGCGCGAGGACTATTTCTCCCGCTGAATTTCTGCGGGCCCGATGACCGTACTCGACCCCGGGGCAAGATCTTGGACACGTTCCCGAACTACATCGACGGCGCCTGGGTCGACAGCCCGGATGCCATCGTCAACCTCGATCCCTCGAACCTCGAAGTGCTCGGGCGCTATGCACGTGCCGATGCCAGTGCGGTCGGCGTGGCCATCGCCGCCGCGCGCGCCGCGTTCCCGGCGTGGTCGACCTGCCCGGGGGAGCAGCGCGCGAACATCCTCGACGCGGTCGGGTCGCGGCTGCTGGAGCAGCAGCAGGAACTGGGTCGGCTGCTGTCCTCGGAGGAGGGCAAGACGCTCAAGGAGGGGATCGGCGAGGTCGTTCGCGCCGGGAGGATCTTCAAGTTCTTCGCGGGCGAAGCCCTGCGGCCCGGTGGCGAGTTGCTCGACTCCGTGCGGCCCGGGGTGAGGGTCGAGATCACCCGCGAGCCGGCAGGCGTGGTCGGCTTGTTGACCCCGTGGAATTTCCCGATTGCGATACCTGCCTGGAAGATCGCGCCTGCGCTCGCCTTCGGCAATTGCGTCGTGTTCAAGCCGGCCGAACTCGTCCCTGGCAGCGCCTGGATGCTCGCGAAGCTGCTTCACGAGGCAGGCATCCCCCGCGGCGTCTTCAACCTCCTGATGGGCGCAGGCGGCGAGGTCGGTCGCGCCATCGTCGAGTCGCCGGACGTCGATGCGGTGTCCTTCACGGGATCGGTCGGCGTCGGCCGCGGGATCGCACTCGCTGCGGTCGGGACGGGCAAGCGGTTCCAGCTCGAGATGGGCGGCAAGAATCCTCTCGTCGTCCTCGAGGACGCCGACCTCGATCTGGCGGTCGAGGTCGCGGTGAATGGCGCCTTCTTCTCGACCGGCCAGCGCTGCACGGCGTCGTCGCGGCTCATCGTCGTCGAGGCCGTGCACGACGCCTTCGTCGAAAGGATCATTGGCAGGATGGCGAAGCTGGTGACCGGACCCGCGCTTGCGCCAGACACCGACATCGGACCCGTTGCGTCCGCGGAGCAGCTCGGGAAGAACCTGGAGTACCTCGAGATCGGCCGGGCGGAGGGCGCGGAGGTCGTGGGCGGCAACCGACCGCCGCTGGCCCAGCGCGGGCATTACATGAAGCCGGCGCTTTTCCTCGAATCCAGCAACGAGATGCGGATCAACCGCGAGGAGGTATTCGGGCCGCTGGCGAGCGTCATCCGCGCGCGCGACTACGACGAGGCGCTGGCGATTGCCAACGACACCCCGATGGGCCTGTCGGCCGGCATCTGCACGCGGTCGCTGGCTCGCGCGACCCACTTCAAGCGGCACAGCCAGGCCGGCATGGTCATGGTCAACCTGCCCACGGCGGGCGTGGACTACCACGTGCCCTTCGGTGGCCGGAAGGCGTCGAGCCACGGGCCGCGCGAGCAGGGCAGCTATGCGCGGGATTTCTTCACGACCGTGAAGACCGCCTACGAAGCGGCGGGCTGAGCGCGGCGGCTCAGCCGTCGTACGCCACCATCCGGTGGCGCTGCGTCCCAAGACCGTCGATGCCGAGTTCGACGATATCGCCGGCGGCCAGCCAGCGCTGCGGGTTCATCCCGAGCCCGACGCCAGGCGGTGTGCCGGTCGAGATGAGATCGCCGGGCTCGAGCGTCATGAACTGGCTGATGTAGTGGACCAAGTAGGGCACGTCGAAGACCATGAAGCGGGTCGAGCCGTCCTGCATGCGCTGCCCGTTCACGTCCAGCCACAGCCGCAGCTCACCCGGGGTCGTCACCTCGTCCGCGGTCACCAGCCACGGGCCAACGGGCCCGAAGGTGTCGCAGGACTTGCCCTTGACCCACTGCCCGCCGCGCTCGAGCTGGAAGACCCGCTCCGAGAGATCGTTGACGACGCAGAATCCGGCGACGTACTCCATCGCGCGTTCGCGCTCGACGTAGCTCGCTCGCTTGCCGATCACGACGCCGAGTTCGACCTCCCAGTCCACCTTGCTGGCCCCGCGCGGCATGATCGTGTCGTCTTCCGGTCCGCATACCGCTGACGTGGCCTTCATGAAGAGCACGGGCTCCTCCGGCAGCGCCATGCCCGACTCCCGCGCGTGGTCGCTGTAGTTGAGCCCGACGCAAAGGAACTTGCCGATGCCCGCCAAGGGCTCGGCCAGGCGGACACCCGGCTCGACGGCCGGCAGCCGGGACAGGTCGGCCGCGCGCAGCTGCGAGGCGAGCCCGTTGGCCAAGGCCGGTCCGTCGATGTCGCGGGCGAGGGTGCTGATGTCGCGTATCACGCCGCTGGCGTCGACGACGCCCGGCCGTTCCCGGCCCTTCGGGCCGAATCTCAGGAGCTTCATGCGTTTCGGTTCCCGCTCAAAGGGTCATGCCGCCATCACAGACCATGACGGCGCCGGTCACGAAGTCGGAGGCATCCGAGGCCAGATAGAGCGCCATCGCCGCCACCTCGCTGGCGCGGCCGAAGCGGCCGAGCGGCTGGCGCTGCAGGAAGGCCTGCAGGTTGGCGGCATAGTCGCCGCTGGCGGCGAGCCGCTCGTGCAGGGAAGGCGTGTCGATCGTCCCGGGGCAGATCGCATTGCAGCGAATGCCCTGGCGCACGAAGTCCGCGGCGACCGACTTGGTCAGCGCTATGACCGCGCCCTTGGTGGCGGCATAGGCGAAGCGGTTCGGCACGGCCTTCAGGGTCGACACGACCGAGGCGACGTTGATGATTCTGCCGCCGCCGCGCTCGAGCATGCCGGGCAGCACGGCGCGCGTCAGGCGGTACATGGTGGTCATGTTGAGGTCGATCGAGCGCTGCCATGCCGCTTCGTCGCAATCGAGGATCGTCCCGTGGTGGACGTAGCCGACGACGTTGACCAGGATGCCGGTGTCCGGGTGCGCGGCCGCCAGCGCCTGAACGAATTCCGCGCTGGTGAGGTCGCCGCACACGGGCGTGACCTGCGGCAGGTCCTGGCAGGCCCGTATCAGCCGCTCGCCACTTGCGTCGACCGCGACCACGGTCGCGCCGGACTGTGCCAGTTGGCGGACGACCGCCTCGCCGATGCCCTGGGCCGCGGCCGTGACCAGGGCCTTGCGCCCGTCGAGGCCGAGGTTCACGTCAGCGCCCCGTGAAACGCGGGCTGCGCTTCTCGCTGAACGCTGCACGACCCTCGGCCGCATCGGCAGTGCCCATGCAGACGGCCTGCAGGTCACGCTCATAGCGAACGGCCATCTCCAGGTTCATGGCGTAGGCGGCACGCAGGTTGTCCTTCGCCACCTGCGCGGCGATCGGCGGGCGTTCCGCGATCAGCCCCGCGAGCGCGATGGCCGCGGGCATCAGTGCATCGGGGGCATGCACCTCGGAAACCAGCCCGCGCTGCAGCGCCTCCGCGCTCCCGACCGGCTCCCCGGTCAGCAGCATCTTGGCCGCGTTGCTCGCGCCGATGTTGTGGGTCAGCAGGAAACTGACGCCGCCGCCGCCGATCCAGCCGAGCTTGATCTCCGCGGCGCAGAAGCTTGCATTGGTCGAGGCGAGCCGGATGTCGCTGTTGAGGCAGAGTTCCAGGCCACCGCCGTACGCATGGCCGTTGACCGCGCAGATCACCGGCTTGCGTATCGAACGGATGGAATCGCAATAGTCCGCGCGGTTGCGAAACGTCCACGCGGAGTCGTAGTTGTCCAGGTCGCGAACGTCGCTGCCGGCGCAGAAGGCCTTCTCGCCTGCACCGGTCAGGATCACCACGCGGATCCCTGCCTCGTCGTTGCAGCGCTCGGCCAGGGTCTTGATCTCCGCCGCCATTGCGGCGGTGACGGTATTGAGCTTCGATGGCCGGTTGAGGGTCATGACCGCCACGGGACCCTGCTGCATGAACTCGACGTCGCTCACGATCTTCCTGCCTTGTTGGTCGCCAGGTGGCGTGAATGCCCGTTCAGACCGGGACTTCCGAAACGGTCTTCTCGGCCAGCAGCCGCGAAACGGCCTCCGCATCGAAGCCGGCCTCGGCAAGGATCTCGCGCGTGTGCTGGCCCTCGAGGGGTGCGCCGCGGTTGACCCGCGAGGGCGTGCTCGCGAACCTGATCGGGAAGCCCGGCGTCTTTACGTGCCCCTCCGTCGGATGCTCGTACTCGACGAAGCTGCCGTTGTGCCTGACCTGCGGGTCGTCCACGAGGTCCTGGTAGCCGTAAACGCGCCCCGCCCAGACGCCCAGCCGGTCGAAGGCCTCGAGCAGGGGCGCCGCGTCGTGCCGCAGGATCGCCTCCTCGGTGAGTTCGAAGACCCGGTCGCGCTGTTCGTGGCCGGCGGTCGCCTCGTCCATCGCCAGGAACTCAGGCACGCCGAGGATCTCGCTCAACGTCTTGAGCGAGCTCAGCGAGAGCACGATCCAGATGCCGTCGCGGGTGCGGAACACGCCATAGGGTGCGCGGATGTAGACATGACCGTGCGGCTGCGTCGAGCGGCGCTGCGGCTTGTGGCCCACGGTGAAGACCGACAACTCCTGCATCTGCAGCGACACGATCGCATCGAGCATGTTGACGTCGACGCGCTGGCCCTTGCCGGTGCGCTCACGGTGGAACAGCGCTGCGAGCGCGCCCTCGAAGGCGTTGTAGGCCGTGACGGCGTCGACCAGATACTGGCCCGCGGGCGTCGGTCGGTCCTCGGCGCGGCCGGTGCTCATCATGCCGCCGCTCATGGCCTGCAGCAGCAGGTCCTGGCCCGGCCGTAGCCGGTAGGGGCCGTCCTCGCCGTAGCCGGAAATGGACACGTAGACCAGCCGCGGGTTGCGTGCCGACAGCGTCGCGCAGTCCATGCCGAGGCGCTCGGCCACGCCCGGCCGGTAGTTCTGCAGGAATACGTCAGCGGAATCGACCAGGCGATAGACGATGTCGCGCCCGGCCGCCGACTTCAGGTCGACGGCGATGCTGCGCTTGTTGCGGTTGAGGGACAGGAACGAGGCGTTGATCCGGTTGCCGGTCGCATTGCCTGCCGCAACCCCGCGATGCCACTCGCCGCCCACCGGCTCGATCTTGATCACGTCCGCGCCGAGGTCGCCGAGCCGCTGTGCCGCGAACGGGCCGGCCATCGCGATGGAACAGTCCAGGACCCGGATTCCGTCGAGCACCTGCGCGGATTTGCCTTCGCCTTCCAAGCTTGTCACCTCGTCGTCACCGGCCGGGAATGTTGATGTCCGTGACTGGATCACGTATATATCATATACGGTTATCGGGCATCCAGCCGGGGCCGTTCAGCCACACAGCGAGGGGGTCGCTCATGATTCAAGTCGGCATTTTCACCGGGTACTTCCCCTACGGCCTCCAGGAGGTCATCACCAGGATCAAGGGGCACGGTTTCACCACCGCGCAGCTCGACCTCGACTTCCGGGACATGGACATGACGACGGCGGCGCTCGACGGCAAGGCAGCCAAGAAGATCCGCGACGCCTTCCGCGACGCGAACCTGCCGATCTGCTGCGTCTCCGGCTACACCAACCTGGTGCACCCGGACCCGGCCGTGCGCAAGACCAACCTCGATCGCCTGCGCAGGATCATCGCGCTGGCGCGCGAGCTCGGCACGCCCTACGTGATCAGCGAGACCGGCACCTTCTGCCGCGACAGCGACTGGGTGCACGACCCCAAGAACAAGACCGAGGAAGGCTACGAGATCTGCCGCGACGTCATCGGCGAGCTGGTCGAATACTCGGCGAAGCACGACGCCGTGTTCCTGGTCGAGACCTACGTCAACAACGTCATTGGCTCGGTCGAGGAGACGCTGCGGCTCTTCTCAGACATCAACCATCCGTCGCTCGGGCTGCTGATGGACCCGACGAACTACTTCGAGTCGCACAACATCGACGCGATGGATCACGAGTTGAACAAGATCTTCAACGCGTTGTCGGGCAGCATCCGCATCGCCCACGCCAAGGACGTCAAGCGGGCCGGCGCGGACAAGTCGGAGAAGCACGCGGCGATCGACGCGGCCGAGTCGCACACCTACCGTGGAGTCGGCGAGATCGAGCTGCCGGCGCCCGGCCAGGGGTCGCTCAACTACGACCTGTACCTGAAGCGGCTGAGCAAGCACCACCCGAACATCCCGATCATCATCGAGCACCTCGACGAGAGCGACGTCCCGCGCGCCAAGAGCTTCCTCGACGGCAAGCTCAGGGCGAACGGCTGCTGACGGACTTGGGGGTGGGGCATGACTGACCAGAAGTTCGAGCCGGATGCCGGGATTCGCTGCCGCGACTACGCCATCGGCTGCATCGGCGCCGGTTTCATCATGGCGGACGTGCACCTCGCGGCCTACGCCGACGCGGGCTTCACAGTGCGCGCCATCGCGTCCCGGACGCGCGACAAGGCGCAGGCTGCCGCGGATCGATGGAAGATCCCGAAGGTCCATGACACGCCGGAGGCACTGCTCGCCGATCCGTCGATCCAGATCGTCGACCTCGCCTACCCGCCGCACTTGCAGGCGGCCCTGATCGAGGCGGCCTGCCGTCAGCCGCACATCAAGGCGATCCTCGCCCAGAAGCCGCTCGCGCCGACCTACGCCGAGGCGCGGGCGATCGTCGAGTGCTGCGAGCGCGCGGGCAAGATCCTGTCGGTCAACCAGAACATGCGCTACGACCAGTCGATGCGCGTGCTCAAGCAGATCCTGGACCGCGGCCTGCTGGGCACCCCGGTCATCGGCTCGATCGACATGCGCGCAATTCCCCACTGGCAGGCGTACCTGGACGACTATCAGCGGCTGACGCTGCTGAACATGAGCGTCCACCACCTGGACATCATGCGGCACCTGTTCGGCGAGGTTGCCGATATCTACGTCGGCACCCGGCCCGATCCGCGGCGGACCAAGAACGTGCCGATCGACGGCATCTGCATCTCGACGCTGCGTTTCGAATCCGGGGTCATCGGCAGCTGTCTCGACGACGTCTGGGCGTCGCCCACCGAGCCGGGCTTCGAATCGGACATCTACATCCGCTGGCGCGTCGAGGGCGACCAGGGCGTGGCGAAAGGCACGATCGGATGGCCCGACTACCCCGCGGGCAGCCCGAGCACGCTCGACTGGTGCGCCCCGGCGACCGGCGGCAAGTGGCAGCAGCCGCGCTGGACGACGATGTGGTTCCCGCACGCCTTTCGCGGCGTGATGGAGCAGCTGCAATATGCGCTGAAATCGGGCACCCCGCCGGCGTTGAGCGGGCGCGACAACCTGAAGACGATGGCGCTCGTGGAGGCGGGATACCGGTCGATGGTCGAGCGGCGCGTGGTCGCCCCGGCGGAAGTCGAGTCGGCCTGAGCGCGGCCAGGGAGGAATCGCGGATGGCGCTGCTTTACGGGAGAAAGATGGGCCGGCTGGACATCGACCGGCGGTCCGGCTCGCTGCTCCAGTTCGGGGGGATCCAGGCGGGCACCTTCAGCGACGGCCTGGAGCGCGGCGTCCGTTTCCTGGAGTTCCGGACCGGGACGGGGCTGCAGTTCAAGGTGCTGGTGGACCGGGCGATGGACGTCGGTCCCTTCGAGTACCGGGGTGCGGCCGTCGGCTGGCACTCGCCCACGGGCTTCCGCAACCCGGGCCTGCACGAGTATGAGGGCGAGGGCGGCCTCGCCTGGCTGCGCTCGATGTCCGGGCTGATGCAGACCTGCGGCCTCGACCACACCCTGTTCATGGATTCCGATCCGTCGCCGCACTACGTCTACGAGCATCGGTCTGCCGTGAAGTCGAGCCTGCACGGCCGCGTGGCCAACATCCCGGCGCGCCTGACCGGCTACGGCGAGACGTGGCAGGGCGACGAGTGCACCTTCTGGTGCGAGGGCGTGGTGACCCAGGCCGCGGTCTTCGGGGAAGACCTGCAGTTGCACCGGCGCATCGAGGCGAAGCTGGGCGAGAATGCCTTCACGGTGCGTGATCGGGTCGTGAATCACGGCTTCTACCGGACGCCGCACATGTTCCTGTACCACCTGAACGTCGGCTATCCCGTGCTCGACGAGGGCAGCCAGTTCGTCGCGCCGATCCGGCACACGCCCTGGGCCTCGCACGCGGCCGACCTGCGCAAGCAGGGCGTGGGCTACTTCACCCAGCCGGCGCCGCAGGCGAACTTTCACGAGCAGGTCTGGGAGCACGCGATCGCCGCGGACGACGCCGGCCTCGTGCCGGTCGCCGTCGTCAATCGCGGGTTCGACGGCGGGCGCGGCATTGGCCTGATGGTCGAGTTCAGGAAGAGCGAGTTTCCGCACCTGTTCCAGTGGCAGAACCTGCAGGAAGGCATGTACGGCCTCGGCATCGAGCCGAGCAGCAACCACGTGTTCGGCAAGCCCTTCGCCAGGGAGCGGAACGAGTTGCGCTGGCTGGAGCACGGCGAGGAGTACAGCTACACGACGCGCTTCGTCGTCCTCGAGGACGCCGCCGCGATCGACCGGGCGGTCTCGCGAATCCGGTCGATCGCGCGGCAGGACGAGGCGGAATATCCGGTCATCACCGGGCGCTGGGACGACTGAGCGGCGGTTTCGCCGGTTCGGGGAGAGGGGGGCAAGATGGTTCTGAAGGGCAGGAACGCGATCATCACCGGCGGCGCCGGCGGCCTCGGCTGCGAGATGGTGAGGACGCTCGCGGCGGAAGGCGCGAACGTCCATGTGCTCGAGCGCAATGCGGAGGCGGCACGGGCGCTCGTCGCCGAAGTCGCGGCCGGCCAGCAGGGCCGTGGCCGGGTCGAGTTCGTGCCCTGCGACCTCGCCGACATCGACGGCACGCAGGCGATCGCGCGTCGCCTCGCGGCCGCGAGCGGCGGCATCGACATCCTGGTGAACAACGCGGCCATCTATCCGTCCAGGTCGATCCACGAGTACTCGATGGACGAATATCGCGCGGTGCAGCGCGTCAATGTCGAGGCTGGCGTCGCGCTGGTCCAGGCATTGACGCCGGCGATGATGGAGAAGCGCTGGGGACGCATCGTCAACATCGCCAGCATCACCTTCTACGGCGGCTGGGCTAACCTGATGCCCTACGTCGTCTCCAAGGGCAGCCTCGTTGGCCTGACCAGGTCGCTGGCGCGGGAGCTGGGACAATACGGCATCACGGTCAATGCAATCTCCCCGGGCGCGTTCCCGACCGACGCCGAGAAGATCCATCCCGACCCGGAGGGCTACACGCGTTTTGTACTGGACCACCAGTCGATCAAGCGTCGCGGCAGCGCGCGCGATATCGCCGAAGCGATCCTGTTCCTGGTGTCCGATCGCAGCGCCTTCATCACGGGCCAGACACTGAACGTCGACGGCGGCTGGGTGATGCACTGAGCCTGGCCGCGTCGCTGTCGCGGACGGCCCGGGGCGTTTCTGTACAATCGCGCGGAAACTGGACGATTCGTCCCGGAGATGCAGCGATGAGCCCGCCGCGGTTGACGATGGTGCGTACATCGAGCCTCGTCGAACTGGCCCACGACCAGATCCTCGAGAAGATCACGAATGGCGGATACCACGACGGCGACAGGATCGTGATCGACGATGTCGCCGAGCAGCTCGGCATCAGCCGCATCCCGGTACGCGAGGCGCTCGCCCGGCTGCACGCCGAGCACCTGCTGGAGTACGAGCGCAACAAGGGCTATCGAGTCACGCCGAAGGCCGACTATGCGATGCTCTTCCAGGCCCGGATGGTGATCGAGCCGAGCGCGATCCGCTACTGCGGCAACCGGGTGAAGGCCGCGCAGATCGCCGAGCTGCGCGCGATCAATGAGCGGATTTCGCGGCTGTCCACCGGCAAGAAGTTCCGGCAGTACGTCGACTTCCTCCAGCTGAATGACCGCTTCCACATGGCCATCGTCGGCCTGTGCGGCAACCGCCTGATCACCGAGGCCTACAAGTCGCTGAGCTACGGGCCGCAGTTCGCGCGGCACTCGCACGGGCGCGGTATCCCGGACCTGGTGGACAACGTCGCCGAGCACGAGGCGATCGTCGCTGCGCTCGAGAAGCGCGACCTTTCAGCCGCGGTGGTCGCCGCCGAGCGGCACATCGAGGCAGGGCTCCGGCGTTTCGAGTCCTACAACGCCGGAAGAGTGGCCGGCGGGCGCGGATGAGCACCGCACCCGCGGCGGCGGCTGCATTCGTCGCGAGCGGCGTGCCCGCCGTGCTCGAAGAACTGCGCAGCCTGTTCGGCGACCGCCTGTCGACCTCGGCCGCGGTGCGGCGGCACCACGGCGAGGATGCCACCCACCACATCGCGGCGCCGCCCGACGCAGTCGTCTTCGTGACCTCGACCGAGGAGGTCCAGGCGGTCGTGCGCGCCTGCGTCCGGCACCGCGTCCCGGTGATCCCCTTCGGGACGGGGACGTCGCTCGAGGGGCATATCTCCGCGCCCTTCGGCGGCGTCTGCATCGACCTTGGCCGGATGAACGAGGTGCTGGCGGTCAGCGCCGAGGATCTCGACTGCCGGGTGCAGGCAGGTGTCACGCGCAAGCAGCTGAATGACTACATCCGCAGTGAGGGCCTGTTCTTTCCGGTCGATCCGGGCGCCGACGCGTCGCTCGGCGGCATGGCGGCAACTGGCGCTTCCGGCACCAATGCCGTGCGCTACCGCACCATGCGCGAGAACGTCCTTGGCCTGACGGTGGTGCTGGCCGACGGCCGCGTGATCCGCACCGGCACCCGTGCGCGCAAGTCCTCTGCTGGCTACGACCTGACCAGGCTGTTCGTCGGCTCCGAGGGCACACTCGGGGTCATCACCGAGGTGCAACTCCGTTTGCAGGGTCACCCCGAGGCGATTGCCGCCGCGGTGTGCTCCTTCGAGACGTTGCGCGGCGCTGTCGAGACCACGATCCTGACGCTGCAGATGGGCATTCCCGTCGCGCGCATCGAATTGCTCGACGAGTTGCAGGTCGAGGCCGTCAACCGGCATTCGCGGCTCGACTATCCGCTCAAGCCGACCCTGTTCTTCGAGTTTCACGGCTCGCAGTCCTCGGTCGAGGAGCAGGCGAAGGCGGTCGGTGAACTGGCCGCCGACAACGGCGGCAGCGGCTTCCAGTGGGCCGCTCGGCCCGAGGACCGCACCCGGTTGTGGGAGGCACGCCACGAAGCCTTCTGGGCCGCGAAGGAACTGCGTCCCGGCTGCATGGCGATCACCACGGATGTCTGCGTGCCGATCTCGCGCCTCGCGGACTGCGTGCTGGAGACTCGAGCCGACATCGACGCCGAGGGCTTTACGGCGCCGATCCTCGGCCACGTCGGCGACGGCAACTTCCACGTCGTGTTGCTGATCGATCCCGGGTCCGCCGACGAGATTTCCCGTGCGGAGGCATTGAACCAGCGGTTGGTGGAGCGGGCGATCGGCATGGGCGGTACCTGTACCGGCGAGCACGGCATCGGCGCCGGCAAGATCGACTTCCTGGAACTCGAGGCCGGCGATGCGATCGCGACGATGGTGGCCATCAAGCGGGCGCTCGACCCGAGTGGCCTGCTGAATCCCGGCAAGGTGCTGCGCGACTCGTCGCCTGCTGGTTGACCTCAGCCCACGGCGACCGCGACCGCGAAGCCGACGTAGGTGCCGATCGCGGCCCCGAGCACGCCGGCCAGCACGCTCGGCAGCACCAGGTCGTCCCGTCCGATGCCCTCGGCCACGGCAGGGGCGGTCGCCGGGCCGCCGATGTTGGCGAATGACGCGCAGCTCAGGGTGCCGAGGTCGATCCGCAGCAGCGCACCGACGCCGTAGACGAAGACGCCGTGGACCGCGAGCAGGACCGCGACATAGGCGAACAGCACCACTGCCAGCGTGCCCTTCTGCATGAGTACCGCCAGATCGGCGCTGGCGCCGACGACGATCAGGAAAGCGTTGACGGCGAGGAGCGCCAGCGGCCGCGCGAGCGTCATCCGCGCGGCCCATTCGAACTGCGCGACGACCAGGGCCAGGGTCGTGAGTATGAGCACCGACGGAACCGGAAGGCCGGAACTCGCCAACAGCCCGGCGGCGGCGTTCGACAGCAGCATGGCCAGCAGGCTGAGCGTCAGGGGCGCGGCGAGACCAAGCGAGTCCGGAAGCGGAACGACCTGTGTGGACGGGGCGTGCGTCGCGCCGCTGCCTTCCGTCAGCGGGCCGGGCGCGGGCCACCAGCGGAGGCGGCTGAGCAGTGATGGCGCAGCCAGCACGAACGCCATCCAGGCGGCCGTCAGCGCATTCACGACCGCGACGGCGCCGCCGTAAACGCCACCCTGCGAGGTGATGTCGTAGTGCAGCGCCACGGCGTTGAGGTTGGCGCTGCCGCCGATGAAGGTCGCGGTAAACATGCCGGCAATCGGACCGTGCAGCTGACCGAGCGATTCGCGCACCGGCACCAGCCACAGCGCCACGATGATGCCCAGCACGGTGCCTGCGCCACCCAGGGAAAATGCCAAGAGCATCCGTCCGCCGGCACGCCTGAGCGAGGCCAGCCTGGCCTCGAGCAGCAGCAGGAAGATCATCAGCGGCGCGACGATGGTGAAGGCGGCGTCGTAAACAGGGTGCGGCCCGGTGGCCGGCGGAATCACGCGCAGGTTGGCCAGCACGGCGCCCAGGATGAGCGCCAGCATTGCCGCTCCCACCATGCGGAAGCGGCGCGTGCGACCCAGCCAGTCGACGGCGACCACGGCCAGCATCACCACGACACCGGTGGCGAGCGGCGTGCCTGCGAGCGGGCTGTCGAACATGGCCATGCTTACCAGGAATGGAACGGCGCAGTAGCGCCAGCGGCAAGCTGCACCGGGCCGGGCGGAAGCTCGATGAATCCGCTCGTGCCCGCCAGTGCGTTGAAGTCACCCGAACCGTGTGTCGGCCGGGGCAGCGCCCAGCTGCGACCCTCGGCATCGCACTCGAGTTCCACCGGCAGCAGCCAGGCGAGCGCCGGGCGGAACGTCACGGCTTCCGCGAGCGCGACGCGCCGGACCGGCGTCGGCGGCAGGCCTTGGGCGTGCTCGAGCGCGGGCAGGACGTAGCGCAGGAGGCAGGCGAGGACCGACACCGGGTTGCCGGGCAGGCCGAACACCGGCTGCCCCAGGGGCGCGACCCCGAACCACATCGGCTTGCCGGGGCGCTGGGCCACGCGGTGGAAGATCTCGCGCACGCCGAGTCGGCCCAGCACGCGGGGGACGTGGTCGAAACGCCCCATCGACACGCCGCCCGACAGCACCAGGAAATCGTTGCGCTCCAGCGCTTCCGCGATGGCCGCCGCGATGGCGTCCTCGTCGTCGCGGACGTGGGCGTCCTCGACCTGCGCGCCGCCGCGGCGGGTGAGCGCGGTCGCCAGCGCATAGGCGTTCGAGCGCCGCACCTGGTGATCCAGGATGGGCGCACCCGGGTCGACCAGCTCGTCGCCCGTCGAGATCACGGCGACCCTCGGCTGGCGCGTGACCTCGACCGCCGCGAGGCCGGCGGAGGCCACGATGGCGATCTCCGGCGCCCGCAACCCGGTGCCAGCGGCCAGCAGAAGGTCGCCGGCACGGGCGTCGGAGGCGCGGCGGTGCACGTGCTGCCAGGGCTCGCAGCGCAGCGCCGGCGGCAGCACCGCCTCCGGCCCTTCGCGGAACACGTCCTCGACGGGCACGACGACGTCGCAACCCGATGGCAGCACGGCCCCCGTCATCACCTCGAGGCAAGCGTGCGGATCCGGCAGGGCGAGCGGCGGATGGCCGGCCGCCTGCGTGCCCGCGACCGGGAACCGGCGCGAGCCTGCCGCAAGCGTCGCGTGCCGCAGGGCGATGCCGTCCATGGCCACGCGGTCGAAGGGCGGGGCGTCGCGCTCGGCGCGGACGGGCTGGCGCAGCACGCGTCCGCCGCAGCGGGCAAGCGGCACCTGCTCCGCCGGCAACAGCGTCACGTGGGCCGCGATCGCGGCTGCGGCCTCGGCTGGCGTCAGCATGGCCGCGGGCTCCAGCGCTGCGATCGTCGTAACGTCGACAGGCCCTAGTTCTTCTTGTTCTCGGGCCGCGCGTTGAAGGCGCGCAGCTGGTCGTTGAAGTTCTGCGCGACCTGCTCGGCGTGGTCCACGGCGGCGTTGTTCTTCTGCGCCTGCATGGCGCGCAGGCGCTCCTTGTCGAGATCGGCCAGCTCGGGGTTGGCGAGGATCGACTGCAGCTCGAGTTCCAGGCAGGCGTTGTAGGCGGCGATGTCGGTGTCGAACTGCTTGACGGCGGCGAAGGCCGCGACCATCTGCTCGCGCGTGGCGGTGGCACCGTCGGGGATGTTCTCCGGGGGCCGAGGGTAGATACAGGTGCCCTGCGCGGCGGCAGCGCCGGCCGCAAGGGCCAGGAACACGCCCAGCGCGGCGCGGGGCAGGCTGAAGGTCATGGGTCTGTCTCCTGGGGAGGGAACTGGCCGAAGTCTAGCGCAGCGCCCGGGACGGGGCACGCCGGCAGGGGATCATCCGCTAAGCTTCGGGTCCGGCCGGTGCGGGCCGGCTGCGCCGGAGGCACCCACCGTTGAGCGACGAATTCACCCCTGGTCGCGCCGTCGAGCTTATGCCCGGCGTGCGGCGCATCGTCGCCCGCAACCCGGGTCCACTCACGGGTCCCGGCACCAATACCTGGCTGGTCGGTGAACGGGAGGTCGCGGTCATCGACCCAGGACCGGTCGATCCTGCGCACGTGGAGGCGATCGTCGCGGCGGGCGAGGGCCGGATCTGCTGGATCCTCGCGACGCACACGCATCGAGACCACTCGCCGGCCTGCGGGCTGCTGCGCGAACGCACCGGTGCGCCCGTCGTCGGGCGGCGCGCGCCCGATGGTGGCCGGCAGGACCGCCGCTTCCAGCCGGACCTGGAGCCGGGCGATGGCGAGGCCATCGAACTCGACGGGCGGGCGCTGCGCTGCATCGCCACGCCAGGCCATGCGTCCAACCACGTCTGCTGGCTCCTCGTGGACGCGGGTCTCCTCTTCAGCGGCGACCACATCCTCGGCCATGTGACGCCCGTGATCCTGCCGCCCGACGGCGACATGGACGACTATCTCGGGTCGCTCGCGCGACTGCGCGCGCTGCCCCTGTTGGGGATCGCGCCCGGCCACGGCCCCATGCTCGACAACCCGGCCGGGGTGATCGACGGCCTCGTCGCGCACCGGCTTCAGCGCGAGGCGAAGGTGAGCGCTGCGCTCGGTGACGCCCCGGTCAACCTCGATGGCTTGCTGCCCAGTGTCTACGGCGACGTGGACGTGTCGCTGCACGAGCTCGCGCGCCACACGCTGCTCGCGCACCTGATCCGCCTCGAGCGGCGGGGCGTGGCGCTGCGCTCCGGCGACGGCTGGCGCCGCGCCTAGGCCAGCGCGTGCCCGGCATCGGCGTCACGCTCTCGCACTGCTCGCTGCGCCTCGGCGGCCGCGCGGTGCTCTGCGACGTCAGCCTGCGCGTGCGGCCCGGCGAGAAGTGGCTGCTGTGCGGACCGAACGGCGCCGGCAAGACGCAGCTGGTGAAGCTGCTCGCGGGCCTGCGCTGGCCGACGCCCGACGGCCGCTGCCGGCGCGAATGGCGCGACGCGCGGGGCGCGCCGCTCGAGCTCATCGATGCGCGCCCCTTCATCGCCTACGTCGGCGCGGAGTCCCAGGACAAGTACGCGCGCTACGGGTGGAACCACACGCTAGGCGAAGTGGTGTCGACAGGCCTCTTCGGCACGGACATCCCGCTCGACGAGCCGGATGCGGCTCAGCGCCGCCGCGTCGAGGCGCTGCTCACGCGCTTCGGCCTCGCGGAGGTTTCCGGCCGGCGCATGCTGGAGGCCTCCTACGGCCAGCGGCGCCTGGCGCTCGTCGCCCGGGCGCTCGCGGCGTCGCCGCGGCTGCTGCTGCTGGACGAGGCCTACAACGGCCTCGACGACGCCCACCGCACGCTGCTGGGACGCGCGCTCGCGGGACTCGCGAGGAGCGCGGTCACGCTGGTCTCGACCGCGCATCGGCCCGAGGACGTGCCCCCGGGCATCACGCGGGCCGCCTGGCTGGAGTCCGGGCGCCTGCAACGCTGCGAGCCGGCGCGTGCGGTCGCGCGGCTCGCGCGCGCGGCGGGGGCGGCCGCGCCCCAGGCGAGGCGCCGCCGACATGCGTCCCGCCCGGCGTATATCGCCTTGTCCGGAATCTGGGTGTACCGCGAGGGGCATCCGGCGCTGCGCGACCTGGACTGGACGCTGGCGGAGGGCGATCACTGGGTCGTGACGGGACGCAACGGCAGCGGCAAGAGCACCTTCCTCGGGTTGCTCCATGGCGCTCAACCGGCGGCGCTCGGCGGG
Organism: Steroidobacteraceae bacterium; assembly: GCA_025458865.1. Lineage (GTDB taxonomy): Bacteria > Pseudomonadota > Gammaproteobacteria > Steroidobacterales > Steroidobacteraceae > SG8-30. The sequence goes on from JALORP010000013.1 coordinate 42,834, forward strand.
CGCGTCGAGCGCCGCGGCCACCCGCCGGGCACGCCGCTCGAGGAGATTCGCGCGGGCATCGGCCTCGTCTCGCCCGAGCTGCAGGCGGACTACGACCCGCACTCCACGCTCGAGGACATCGTGGTGAGCGGCCTGCGGGGATCGGTGGGGCTGGACGAGCCCGCGACGCCGGCCGAGCGGCGCGCCGCCCGGCGCGCGCTCGCGCAGGTCGGGCTCGAGTCCCTCGGCTCGCGCGGGCCGCGCGAGGTCTCGTATGGCGAGCTGCGCCTCGCGCTGATGGCGCGCGCCTGGGTGCACGATCCCGGGCTGCTCCTGCTCGACGAGCCGTTCACGGGTCTCGACCCGGCACGCCGGGCGCGGCTCAAGGCTGCATTGACGCGCCTCGCCGGGCGCGGGACCCGACTCGTCGTTGCCGTGCACCACCACGACGACGTGCCGCCGGTCGTGAACCGGCGGCTGCACCTCGTCGCGGGGCGGGCGCGGGAGCTGCCCTGGCCGCCTACTTCTCGCCGTTGATGTAGCGGTCGAGCTCGCGGTGGAAGTGGCGGATGCGCACTTCCTGCTCGCCCCACAGCGGGCCCTTGAAGCCGCGGGAGCGGCTGCCGGCGCCGACCGCCGCCACGAGTTCCACGTCCTGGTCCAGCACCTCGCCCAACTCGGGCTTCACGCCCTCGGGCACGTGCTCGATCGTCGGCCGCGTGCGGCCCGTCACGTCCGTTCCCTTCGGCAGGCCCATCCAGCCCGGCACGAAGTAGTCCGGATCGTCGACGTAGCGGAACATCGTGATGTTGTCGTAGTAGAACCTCTTCGGGTCGTCCGGGTGCGGCAGGAAGCGCATGATGAACACGCCTTCCGGGTGACAGCCGATCTGGACGTTCGGGAAGAGACCGGTTGCCCAGCTGTCCGTCAGCTGGCCGTCCGTGAAGTTGTCGTAGTGGCTGAGGCCGAGGCGCTTCGCGCGCGCGCGCTTGGCCTTCTGGACGGCCGCGCGGACCTCGCCCGCGGTGCCGCTGAACTCCTCGGGCTTCATGCCGGCCTCCGCCATCATGTAGGCTTGGCCGGGGTTCACGTTCTTCTGGTCCGGGAAGCGGTGCGACACGTTGCAGATCGGCACGATCATCCGGCTGAAGCCGTTCGGGTACAGGTCGTACTGGCTGAAGTCCTCCATCACGCCCTGGGTCTGCGGATGGATGTGCGGAAGGTGATAGGTCTCGTAGAACGAATCCACGCCCACCTTCCAGTTCGCGTTCCAGGTGCTGCGCACGTGGCGCACCGCGTGCATCTTGTCGATCTGGTAGTTCTCGAGATAGCCCTTCGGCAGGCCGATCCAGTCCACGAGCGGCGGCGCCTTGCCGTCCATGTTCACGAACACCAGGCCCGCGTGCACGTCGCAGCGGACCTCGCTGAGGCTCGGCCGGTGCGCCACCAGCTGCGGCGCGAAGGTCTCCTCGTCGGTGATGCACTTCAGCTTGCCGTCGCACTCGAACTGCCAGCCGTGGAAGGCGCAGGTGAAGTGGGCGACGCTGCCGAACTCGTTCAGCGCGACGCGGTTCGCCCGGTGCGGGCAGACGTTATAGAAGGCCTTCACGCCGCCATCGGCCTGGCGCACGACGAGGATCGACTCGTGGCCGATCTCGAAGGTGAAGTAGTCGCCTTCCTCGGGAATGTCGGCGGTGATGCCGGCCAGCAGCCAGACGCGCGGCCACAGGCGCTCCCACTCCTTGCGCATGAACTCCGGCACGTAGTAGCGGGACGGATCCGGCACGTCGAGCCCGTTGTCCACGGGCGGCTGCTTGGCCTCCAGCGAGCCGGCCGGAGCGTTCGGGTTGACCCGGATGTCGAAGCTCATGTCCCACCTCGTTGTGCCAGACGTCCCCGGACTATACCCCCGGCCCGTTGCAGGATAAACAGTCCTGACTGTTTGTTTGGGTAAGGCCGCGGGGTATAAGGCCGGATCGGCGACCGGCTCCGAACTGGTACGCGGCCGTTCCAGGACGGTGCGAAAGGGTGCCGGGCCGGCTGTAACTTTTTCGCAACGGCCGCTTGAGCATGTCCCCCGAATCCTTGTTGCAATGCGGGAAATCGAAGGAATCTGGCCCGACGCTGGCGTTGCACCGAGAAAAAACAGGATGGATTGATTTTTTTTAACCAGCGCACCACACTGGCGCCTGACTCGGGACTCCCTCGGAAAGCACGTACCTGCGCCCTGGCGGACACGACCGCCCGCGGACGCGCTGCCGAGGCTGGCAAGACATCCATCTGGAGGGGACCATCCATGTCGATCGAATTGAGACGAGCGGTATCCGTTGCCCTGCGCGCCGCGCTCGTCGCAGGCGCCGCTGCCGCGGCGCTGCCGCAGGTCGCGGGCGCCGTGGCCGATGCAGAGACCGTCAAGCTCGAGGAAGTCACCGTCACGGCGAGCCGCCGTGCCGCCGAGACCGCCCTGCAGCGCACGCCGATTTCCGTGACCGCGGTGACCTCGAGCGACATCGACCGGATGGTCGCCAAGGACATCTCCGGCATCGCCACCTCCGTGCCGGGCTTTTCCGCCGCCCGCGTGACCGCGTTCAACGCGGCCTCCTTCGCCATGCGCGGCGTCGGCGTCACCGACATCATCGTCTACCAGGACTCGCCGGTTGGCGTGCAGGTGGACGATTTCGTCATGCCGAGCGTGCAGACGCAGCTGCTCGACACCTTCGACATCGCGAGCGTCGAGGTTCTGCGCGGCCCGCAGGGCACGCTGTTCGGCAAGAACACGACGGGCGGCGCGGTGCAGATCCGCACCAAGCGGCCCGACATGGCCGAGTATGGCGCGGACGTGCGCCTCGGCTACGGGAGCTTTGGCACGCTGCGCGCCCAGGCGTCGGTGGACATTCCGGTGGTCGAGGACGTCTTCGCGCTGCGCTTCGTCGGCAGCTACGTCGAGTCGGACGGGTACTACAAGCTCGGCGCCCCCTGGGGCCCGATTAACACGTTCAACACCGCCGGGGCCGGCGAGCCTTTCACGATCCCCGGCATCACGGGCGAGAGCGGCCAGGGCACGGGCGAGCGCGCCGGCGGCGAAGACGTGATCAACGGCCGCATCAAGGCCGAGTGGAACGCGACCGAGAACCTGAACTTCCTGCTCCAGTACGAGTACTTCCGTGACAGCTCCGACTCGGTGCCGGCGTTCAACGACACGCCGCCGGGCGCGCCCTACGTCTGGAACTTAATCGGCGTCACGCGCCCGACCGGCGATCCGATCGACAACATGGGCTCGACCCAGCGCGACGACTCGCTGCTCAAGATGGGCCGCGGACAGGAGATCGACGTCGACGGGCTCTATCTCAACATGGAGTGGGATCTTGGGTCGCACAAGCTGTTCGGCGTGGCCGGCACGCGTGACCAGAACGAGAGCCTGCCGAACACCTACACCGGCGCCGCGCCCGTCAACCAGCTGACCGGCGAGGTCGTGTCGCTGTTCGACGCGAACCGCGAAACGGACCGTGAGACCAACCAGCTGGAACTGCGCCTCGCCTCGCAGCTCGACGGCCGGTTCAACTACGTCGTCGGCGGCTTCTACCAGACCAACGACGCCGAGTTCTGCGTGGTGCAGGTGCTGGGCTTCGTGGACCTGATCGTGGACTTCGCGGGTCTTGGCCTGCCGGCGCAGCTCAACAACAGCAACCCGTCGGTGCTCTGCAACGCGCAGGACTCGGAGTCCATCGCCGGCTACGTCGACATGACGTTCGACGTCACCGAGAAGTTCCAGATCGGTGCGGGCGTGCGCTACACCCAGGACAAGCGCTCCTGGGAGGGCCGCACGCAGGTGGCCTTCGACCTGCTCGACGACAACACCTTCAACGGCAGCCTGTCCTGGGAAGACCTCTCGAGGGCGCTCGACGCGCGTGACTTCAACAGGTACCCGGGCGGCACGATCGTCAATGCGTCCACTCCCGGCTTCGAGAATCTCGACGAGACCTGGGAGGAGCCGAGCTGGCGGGTGACGGGTTCGTACCAGGCCACCGACGACCTGTTCACGTACCTGACGATCTCCTACGGCTACAAGGCGGGCGGCTACAACGACCAGACGGGCACGAGCGGCATCATGGTGCCGGAGCTGACTCGCCCGGTGGACCCCGAGTTCGCCACCAACTACGAACTCGGCTTCAAGTACCAGTCGCCGAGCGGCCGCTGGCGCGTCAACCCGACCGTGTTCTATACGAAGTACGAGGATGCCCAGCGGGCGGTGAACATCATCACCGAGAAGGGCGGCGCCGAGTTCCAGGAAACGGTGTTCTACAACGCGGCCGAGGTCGAATCGAAGGGTGTCGAGCTCGAGTTCCAGGGGCTGCTGACGGACAACTTCCGCATCCGCGCCCAGGCTTCCTACCTGGATGCGAAGTACAAGTCGTTCATCATCAACCAGCCGGAGATCGTGACCGACGATCCGACGACCCCTGACCCGAACGATGAACTCGTCATTCGCGAGTTCAATGGCGACTTCACGGGCCTGCCCGTGCCGCGCTCACCGGAGTTCATGGGCTCGATCCAGGCGACCTACATCGTCGGCCTGGCGGCCGGCTCGCTCGACATCTCGGGCGAGGTGTACTACGAGGACGCGAACCTCTACTACATCTCGGCCGCGGGTCGCGAGTTCGACGCCTACCTCGACGCGAAGACGCTGCTGAACGCGTCGGTCACCTACGCAGACGACGCGGACCGCTACTTCGTCCGGCTGTGGGGCAAGAACCTGTCGGACGAGCGCTACCGCATCGCCAGCCAGTCGGTGGCGACGCTGTGGACGCACACCCAGTGGGGCGCTCCGCGCAGCTACGGCGTGGAGGTCGGGCTGAAGTTCGGTCAGTAACGCACTGCACGGGGGCTGTCCCCGTTGCGGCGGATACGGAAGAGGCCGGCGCAAGCCGGCCTTTTCCTTTGCATCAGGAAATGGGGACCGTCCCCTACGCCGCCGCGCCCTCGGGTACGAAGGGGCAGTACTGCTCCTTCTCGACCAGGCTCAGCAGGAACGACAGCTTCGCCATGCCCGCGACAATCGCCATGACCACGCCGAGCTCGAGGATCTCCGGCTCGCTGAAGTGGGCGCGCAGGCGCGCGAATAGCTCCGGCGACACATCGCCGTTCATGTTCGTGAGCACCATCTGGTCGGCGTAGGCCAGCACCGCCTTCTCGGCGTCGGTGAACGGCCCCGTCTCATGGGTGCCCGCGATCATGGAGTCCACCTGCGGCTGGCTGATGCCGGCCTCGAGCGCGCCCGGCACGTTCTGCTTGTTGCAGGTGCGGCAGCCGTGGACGATCGACAGGCGCAGGCGCACCAGCTGCTTGTAGCGCTGCTCGACGCGGCCGCCGAAGAACACCTTCATGTAGAACTCGTTCATCACGAGGTTCAGGAGTTCCGGGGCTTGCGCGAAGACCTCGATGAACGTGGGTTCGCCGGTGAGCTTGTCGAGCATGTCCCAGGCGGGCTGGATGCCCTCGGGCAGCTTGTCCCGCGGCGTGCGGGTGAACAGCGTGTCGACCATGGTTTTCCCCCTCGTGCTAGCGCTGCGAAACGCGGAACCAGTCCGGGATGTTGCCCGGCCATACGTCGCCCCACATCTGGTTGCCGCCGTCCACCACCAGCACCTCGCCGGTAATGAACTTGCCCGTGACGGGCAGGCCGACATACAGCACGGCCTGCGCGATGTCGTAGGCGTCGCCGTAGCAGCGCATGGGGTTGGCGTCCCCGAAGCGCTCGGCCGCCCCGGGCGGGTAGACGTTGAGACCCTCGGTGGCGATGGAGCCCGGCGACACGCAGTTCACGCGGATGCCGAGCGGCGCCCACTCGATCGCGACCGACTTGCTCAGGTAGATCACGCCCGCGCGTGCGGCGCAGGTGTGCGCGACCTGGGGCATGCCGCGCCAGACGTTCGCGACGATGTTGACGATCGAGCCCTGCTGGCCGCGGTCGCGCCACTGCCGGGCGGCCGCCTGCATCATCCACCAGGTGCCGTTCAGGTTGGTGTCGATGACCGCGTTCCAGCCCTTCACGGAGTAGTCGATCGCGGCCTGCGGGAACTGCCCGCCGCCGTTGTTGACCAGCAGGTCGAGGCGGCCGTGGCGCTCGAAGGTTTCGGCCATGAGCGCGTTGACCTGCTCGGGATCGCGGATGGTCATGGCCGTGAGGCCGATGTCGCGCCCGAGGAGCCGGCGGATGCCCTCGGCGGTGGACTGCAGTTTCTCCTCGCGCCGGCCGCAGATCACGACCTCGGCGCCGAGTCGCGCGTAGAGGAAGGCCATGGCGCGACCAAGGCCGCTGCCGCCGCCGGAGACGAGGCAGACCTGTCCCGCGAGCAGATCGTCGCGGAAGGCGTGGGGCCGGGACGCCAGCTCCTCGTCCGTGAAGCCCCAGCGCGGACGTGTCTCGTCCTGTTCCGGGTCGAGGGGGGTGGTCGCTGCCATGCGTGGGCTCCTGGGCGCCGCTCAGAGGCGGTTGAGGCCGAAAAGGGAGACGCTCGCGACGTTCCGGTTGGGAATGCCGCCGAGGTTGTGGGTGAGGCCGAGCGTGGGCGAGGCGAGCTGGCGCTCGCCGGCGCGGCCGAGGAGCTGGTTGTACACCTCGTAGGCCATGCGCAGGCCCGAGGCGCCGACCGGGTGGCCGAAGCACTTCAGGCCGCCGTCGGTCTGGCAGGGATTGCGGCCGTCGCGGTCGTAGGCGCCGTCGAGGATATCGAAGGTTGCGCGGCCTTCGTCCGACATCCCGAGGTCCTCCATCAGCACGAGCTCGGTGATGGAGAAGCAGTCGTGCACCTCCATCAGCGAGACCTCGGCGCGCGGGTCGCGCACGCCGGCCTCGGCGTAGGCGCGCCGCGCCGCCGCCCGCGTCGTCGGCGTGTGCGCGCCGTCCCAGCCGGCGTGCGACAGCTCGTAGCCGTTGGAGGGCACGAGCTGCATCGCCTTGATGGTCACGGCGTCGAGGCGGCCGAGCTCGCGGGCCTTCTCCGGGGTCGTCACGATCGCGCAAGCGGCGCCGTCGGAGACGCCGCAGCAGTCGAAGACGCCGAGCGGCCAGGCGACCATCGGCGCGGCGAGCACCTGCGCTTCCGTGATCCGCTTGCGAAGGTGCGCCTTGGGGGTCAGTGCGCCGTTCTCGTGGCTCTTGACGGACACGCGCGCCATGGCGCGCTTCAAATCCTCCATCGCGATTCCGTGCTTCGCCGCGTAGGAGGCCGCGAGCTGGGCAAAGGCGCCCGGCGGCGTGAAGCCCGGCTGCCACAGGTCCTCGAAGGTGCCCTTGGTGCGCTCCGGCAGGCCGCCGAAGCCGGTGTCCTTGAGCTTCTCCACGCCCATCGCGAGCGCGAAGTCGCAGGCGCCGGCCGCGACCGCGTAGGCCGCCCCGCGCAGCGCCTCGGTGCCGGTCGCGCAGAGGTTTTCCACCCGCGTGACCGGGATCTGCGGCAGCCGCAGCGCCATGGCGAGCGGCAGCGCGGATTTCGACACGTTCTGCTCGTCGTAGAAGACGCCGAGCCAGGCCGCCTCGAGCCGGTCGCGCTCGACGCCGGCGTCGGCAACGGCCTCCTCGAAGGCCTCGAGCATGAGGTCGTCGGGGCCGCAGTCCCAGCGCTCGCCGAAGCGCGAGCAGCCCATGCCGATGATCGCCACCTTGTCG
>JALORP010000014.1 GCA_025458865.1 Steroidobacteraceae bacterium
CCGGAAGCTCGAGGAAGCGGGCGCGGTCCAGAGCGTCCCGGATCCGCAGGCGCTCGGGCAGGCGGTCGCCGACCTCCTGGACGACCCCGACAGGCGGCGGGCCATGGGTCAGCGCGGCCGCGAGGTGGTCGAGGGCAACCGCGGCGCGGTCGCGCGCCTGCTGGATCTCATCGAGCCGCTGCTGGCGCCGCCTTCGGGATGAGAAATGCGCAGTTGCCTGCCGGGGCTTTTGGCCTAGAATCCGCGGTTTTCCCGCAGGGGCCTGCCTTGAACCCCGATATCCGGCCCGCCCCGGCGGCCATCGAAGCGCCGTTTCCCGTCCTGCCGAGGCCCTACGACGCGGCGGGACTGGCAGGTCTGGCGGCGCGCTACGGCTCGCCGCTCCTCGTCGTCGATTGCGACGTCCTGCGTGCCCAGTACCGGCGCCTGGCGGCGGCCCTGCCGGGCGTCGTGCTGCACTATGCGCTGAAGCCGCTGCCGGTTCCGGCCGTCGTGAGGGCGCTCGCGGACGAGGGTGCCTGCTTCGATCTCGCGACCAACGGCGAGGTGGACCTCGTGCGCGCCGAGGGCATCTCCCCCTTGCGCTGCATCCACACGCACCCGATCAAGCGCGACGCCGACATCCGCCACGCGCTCGAGTACGGCGTGACCACCTTCGTCGTGGACAACCCCGACGAGATGGAGAAGTTCGCGCCCTATGCCGGGCGCGCCGAATTGCTGATCCGCCTGTCCTTCCGCAGCCCCGAGGCGGTGGTGGACCTGTCCCGCAAGTTCGGCTGCGACGCGGATACGGCGCTCGAGCTGATGCGCCAGGCGAAGCGGCTCGGCGTCGAGGTGCGCGGGCTTTCTTTCCACGTCGGCTCGCAGTCGCGATCGCCCGAGACCAAGGTCCACGCGATCGATGCCTGCGGCACGCTCATGGCCGAGGCGCGGCGGGAGGGTCTCGCGGCGCTCGGCACGCTCGACATCGGCGGCGGCTTCCCGATCGACTACGTCGAGCAGGCCACGCCGATCGAGGAATTCTGCGCGCCGATCCGCGCGGCGCTCGCGAGGCTGCCCGCCGACACGCGCGTCATCGCCGAGCCCGGGCGGTTCATCTGCGGGCCCGCGGGCACCGTGCTCACGACGGTCATGGGACGGGCCTTTCGCGACGGGTGCTGGTGGTACTACCTCGACGACGGGCTGTACGGCTCGTTCAGCGGGCAGCTCTACGACCACGCGCATTACCCCGTGGAGCCCTTGTTCCCGGGCGAGGGAGCGGCGGAACCGAGCGTGCTGGCCGGCCCGACCTGCGACAGCGTGGACGTGATCGCCGAGGATCTGGCGCTGCCGCCGTTGCGCGCCGGCGACATCCTGGTCGGCCGGCAGATGGGCGCCTACACCTGGGCCTCCGCCACGGACTTCAATTTTTTCCCGCGCGCCCGCGTCCTCCCGGTCAATGTCTGAAGCGGTGGCCCGGGCGCCGTCCGGTCGCCGTGGCGTTGGCGCGACGCTCCAGGTGGCCTCGGGTCCTCATGCATGTGATTGAATTGGTTGATATTGGCGCGCGGATCCGGGATGCTGGGCGCCGTTTTGCCGCCCCGGGGCGTACCTGATCATGACGAATGCAGCTTCTCCGTTTCGCGTGAGCCGCCGGCGCTTCCTGCGCGGCGTGCTGATGGGTGTCCCGGCCGCCGTGGCGCTCGGCGGGCCCGGCAGCGCGCTCGCGGGTGCCATCGAGCGGCGCGGGGTCGCGCTGGTGAACACGCACACCAGCGAGCGACTGGCGGTCGAGTACTTCTGCGCCGGCAGCTATGACGACTGCGCGCTCGCGGCGCTGGACCACATGCTGCGCGACCACCGCACCGGCGAGTTCGTCCCCATGGATCGCGGCCTCTTCGATCTTCTGCATGACGTCGCCGCGCTCGCCGACCGCGAGCCGAAGTTCGAGGTCATCTCGGGTTACCGCTCGCCGCACACGAACGCCATGCTCAACGCTCAGTCGAGCGGCGTCGCCCGCCGCAGCCTCCACATGGACGGCAAGGCCATCGACGTCCGCCTCGTCGGCTACCGCACCGACCGGCTGCGGGACCTCGCGGTGTCGATGAATCGGGGCGGCGTCGGTTACTACGCGAAGTCCGACTTCGTCCACCTCGACACGGGTCGCGTCCGGACCTGGGCCGGCTGAGGTCTCGCGACACGACGGCGTCCGCCCGGCTCGTCCCGGGCTGAACGGCGCTGCGCATCCAGCCGCAGCCTCGCCTGAGATACGATGCGTGCCCCGAGTCCCGGCGGAGTCCCGATCATGCGCAAGACCGTGGCCGCGGCCCTCGCCGCGACCCTGTCCCTGCTCGTTTCCAGCTGTGGTGGCGACGGCGGCCGGGGCGGCGCGCCCAACCCCGGCGCGCGCGTCTATTCGCAGCACTGCATGGCCTGCCACCAGCGTAACGGCCGCGGCCTCGGCGAGACGCAGCCGAGCCTCGTCGGCACGCCGACGGTGTCGGGCGACCCGGCTGCGCTGATCGCCTGGGTGGCCTTCGGTGTTCGCCCGCCGGGGCTGGTGAGGGGCCGCAGCCTCGTCGTGATGCCGCACTTCCATTGGCTGTCCGACGACGACCTCGCGGCGGTGCTCACCCACGTGCGGTCGAGCTTCGGCAACGATTACCCGCCCATCACCGCCGCGATGGTGGCCGAGGTCCGCGCCGCCCAAGGGGCAAGGTGAGACCTGAGATGCTCGAATTCGAGCTCGTCGCGGGCGCCCGGCAGGCCCGCGGCGTCGCCGTCGTGATCGACGTGTTCCGCGCCTCCTCCGTGGCCTGCCATGCCGCGGCGGCAGGCGCGGCGCGCATCCACCCGGTCGGCGACGAGGTGATCGACGGCACGCTGGTGAGCGCGGCGGCGGTCAGCCGCTACCTGCTTGCCTGCGCACCGCGTATCGTGTCGCTCGTGCGCATGGGTCACGAGGCGCGCGAGCCACGCGCCGGCCGCGACGGGCCGCTGCCCTGGGTCGCCAGCACCGCGGCCTGAGCCGCGAGGGAGTGACCGTGAACAGGAACCCGAAGGCCCGCGAGCGCCGCAACGAGGCCGTCACGGCGGATCTCACCGCGGTGGTGGTCGCGGTCACCGGCGGAGAGCCCAGGGTACTGACGCTCGACGGCACGGCGGGCGAGCTCGAGCGGCTTCCGTCGGGTCCCTTCGAGCTGCGGCACCGCACCCTCGAGCAGGGCCTGCGAAGCTGGGTGGAGTCCCAGACCCGCCAGACGCTCGGGTACGTCGAGCAGCTCTACACCTTCGGCGACCGGGACCGGCACGTGCCCACCGCCGCGACGGGAGCCGCGCGCGTGCTCTCCATCGGCTACGTCGCGCTGGTGCGCGAGCCGCGCCAGTCAGCCGCCGAGGGCGTGGCGTGGCGCGACTGGTACCGCTACTTCCCCTGGGAGGACTGGCGTCACGGCCGGCCACCCGTGCTCGACGCCATCGAGGGGTGGCTGCGCGCGTGGGTCGAAGGCGCGTCAGGCGCCACCGAGAGGCGCCAGCGGGCCGAGCGGGTCGCAGTCAATTTCGCGATAGACGGCGGAACCTGGAACGAGGACCGCGTGCTCGAGCGCTACGAGCTCGCCTACGGGGCGGGACTCGTCGCCGAGGCCTACGCCGATGGCGCGGTCGTGGGGCAGGGGCCGCCGCGGGGCGTGGGAGGCGAGCCCATGGCGGGCGATCACCGCCGCATATTGGCTACGGCGATCGCGAGGCTTCGCGGCAAGATCAAGTACCGCCCGGTGGTGTTCGAGCTGCTGCCGCCGACGTTCACCCTGTTGCAGCTGCAGCAGACGGTGGAGGCGCTGGCGGGCCTCGGGCTCCACAAGCCCAACTTCCGCCGCCTGGTGGAGCAGCAAGGCCTCGTGGAGGACACCGGCGCCATGACGCTCGGTACCGGTGGCCGTCCAGCGCGGCTGGTACGCTTCCGCCGCGAGGCGCTCCTCGAGCGGCCTGCGCCGGGGCTCCGGGTTCGGGCGACCCGGGCGGCAGGGCCCAGGGGGTCTTGACAGGCTTATTCCCAAACCTAGAATAAGCATTGCCGGTGATGCCGGCTTTTATCTGACCGTTGTAATACTCATAGAGAGCATAAGGGTACGGCCATGGCGACTCCCGCTGCACGCATCCCCGAGTCGGCCTTCACGCCCGAGGTCGAGGCGCGCACTGCGCATCTCTTCGAGCGGGTGAAGCGCGTCATCCCGGCGGTGGAGTGGCCCGTGTTCGCGCCGGATATCGACGCCATCCTCGAACTCAAGCGGCGCCGCAACGCAGTGGTGCTCGCCCACAACTACCAGACGCCCGAGATCTTCCACACAGTGGCCGACATCGTCGGCGACAGCCTCGCGCTCGCGCGTGAGGCGGTGAACGTGGACGCCGACGTCATCGTGTTGTGCGGCGTGCACTTCATGGCCGAGACCGCCAAGCTGCTGAACCCGGAAAAGACGGTGCTGATCCCGGACCTGCGCGCGGGCTGCTCGCTCGCCGAGTCCATCACCGCCGAGGACGTTCGCGGTCTCAAGGCGCGCCACCCCGGCGTGCCCGTCGTCACCTACGTGAACACCTCGGCCGCGGTGAAGGCCGAGAGCGACGTCTGCTGCACCTCGGGCAACGCGGTCCACGTGGTCGAGTCCCTCGGCGTGGACAGGGTGATCTTCATCCCCGACGAATACCTCGCGAAGAACGTCGCCGCGCAGACCAGGGTCGGGATCATTCCCTGGCCCGGCCACTGCGAGGTGCACGAGCGCTTCACGCCGGCCGACATCGCCTCGATCCGCGCGTCACACCCCGGCATCGTCGTGCTGGCGCACCCCGAGTGCGACCGGCCGGTGGTGGAGGCGGCCGACTACGCCGGCTCCACGCACGGCATGGCGAAGTACGTTGCCGACCATAAGCCGCGGCAGGTGGCCCTGATCACCGAGTGCTCCATGAGTGACAACGTCGCGGTCGCGAACCCCGACGTGGAGTTCGTGCGGCCCTGCAACCTCTGCCCGCACATGAAGCGCATCACCCTCGGCCGGATCCGCCACGCGCTCGAGACCATGACCCACGAGGTCACCATCGATCCGGCGGTCGCGGGGCGCGCGCGTGCGGCGGTCGAGCGAATGCTCGCCATCGGCCCGCCGCCGGTGCTCCAGCCGTGATCCCGGCGCGCACGCCGGTGGTGGTGGTCGGCGCGGGCCTCGGCGGCCTCGCCACGGCGATCGAGCTCGCGCCGCGGCCGGTGCTGCTCGTCACCCGCGCCAGGCTCGGCGAGGACGTCGCGAGCGCCTGGGCGCAGGGCGGGCTCGCCGCGGCCGTGGGCGACGATGATTCCCCGGGCGAGCATGCCGCCGACACGCACGCGGCCGGCGACGGACTCTGCGACCCGGCCGTCGTCACGCTCGTCACCGAGGCGGCACCGGCCTGCGTCGAGCGGCTGCGAAGGCTCGGCGTGGGGTTCGACGCCGACGCCGACGGCCGGCCGCTGCTCGGACGCGAGGGCGGCCACCACCGCCGCAGGATCCTGCACGTGCGCGATGCCACCGGCGCGGCCATCACCCGCGCCCTCGTCGCCGAGTTGCGCCGCACGCCCTCGGTGACGGTGCTCGAGGGCGTGGACGTCGAGGACCTGCTGCTGCGCGACGGCGCGGTCGCGGGGCTCACCGCCCGGCGCGGCGCGGAGCGCCTGCGCATCAGCGCGAGTGCGGTGGTGCTCGCCACCGGCGGCCTCGGCGGCCTGTACGCCCGCACCAGCAACCCGCTCGGCGCGCGCGGCGACGGTCTCGCGATGGCCGCCCGCGCGGGCGCGCAGCTGGCTGACCTGGAATTCGTGCAGTTCCACCCGACCGCGCTCGACCTGGGCGCGGATCCGATGCCGCTCGCCACCGAGGCGCTGCGCGGCGAGGGCGCCGTGCTCGTGAACTCGCTCGGCGAGCGCTTCATGCAAGGCCTGCACCCGCTGGCCGACCTGGCGCCTCGCGACGTCGTGGCGCGGGCGATTTTCCGCGAGCGCGCCGCCGGCCGCGGGGTGTTCCTGGATGCGCGCGAGGCGCTCGGTGACCGCTTCGCCGGGCGTTTCCCGACGGTGTACGCCGCCTGCCGGCAGGCCGGCCTCGACCCTGCGACCCAGCCGATGCCGGTGGCGCCGGCGGCTCACTACCACATGGGCGGCATCGCCGTGGACGAGACCGCGCGCAGCTCCGTGCCGGGCCTGTGGGCGGTCGGCGAGGTGGCGGCGACCGGCCTGCACGGCGCGAATCGTCTCGCCAGCAACTCGCTGCTCGAGGCGCTGGTCTTCGGCGAGCGCGCCGCGCGCGACATCGCCGCCCGCGCGGCCTCCAGTGCCACCCTTGCGCCGCCCGCCGTGGCCGATCGGCGGCCGGCGGCCGAGGACGCGTACACGCTGGACTGGCTCAGGCGCACCATGGATGCGGAGGTCGGCGTCGAGCGCGATGCCGCCGGCCTCGGTCGCGCCGTTGCCGCGCTCGCGCCGCTCGCCGCCGGCGAGGGCGCAGGTCCGGTGCTGCGCAATGCGGCCACGGCGGCGCTGCTCGTCGCCACGGCAGCCCTGGCGCGCGAGGAGAGCCGGGGCGGGCACTTCCGCCGTGACCACCCGGCGCATGCGCCGGGCCCGGCCCGCCGCGGGCATCTCACCCTGCGCGAGGCGTTCGACCGCGCCGCGGCCATGTCCCCGCCACCGATGGCGCGCGCGGCCGCCGGCTGACAGAATCGCGCCCGCGGCCGGCCCCCGAACCGGCGCCGGGGTTCCCATGTCCGCCATCGACACCGTCATCTTCGACGTCGGCCGGGTGCTGGTGCACCTCGACTTCCGGCGCCTGCTCGCCTTCCTCGACGACCACGGCATCGACGTCGCGCACATCAGCGAGCTGCTTACGCGCATCGATCTCGCGGCCTACGAGCGCGGCGCCTTCGACGGCGACGCGCTGCTCGGGCGCATAGAATCGATGTCCGCCCGGCCGATGGACCGGGCCGCGATGCGCGCGCACTGGCTCGACATCTTCGTCCCGCAGGAAGGCATGCTCGACCTTTCGCGGCGGCTGTCCCGGTCGCACCGCGTGTTCATCCTCTCCAACGTCGGCGACCTGCACTGGGAGCACCTCGACGCCAGCTGGGGCATCGGCTCGATCGGCCACGGCGCGATCGCCTCGTACAAGGTCGGCGCCTCGAAGCCCGACCCGGCCATCTACCGCCGCGCCGAGGAGTCCTTCGGGCTCGAGCCGCGGCGCACGGTCTTCATCGACGACATGGTCGCGAACGTGGACACGGCGCGCGGGCGCCACTGGCACGCCATCCATCACCGCGACGAGCCGAGCACCGTCGAGGATCTTCGCGCCCTCGGCGTCCCTGCCTGAGGATCCGCCATGCCCGTCGCCTTCTGGCACACGGTCGTCCTGCTGACGCTGTCGAACGTGTTCATGACCTTCGCGTGGTACGCCCACCTGAAGGAGATGAACGACAAGCCCTGGTATCTCGCCGCGCTGTTCTCCTGGGGCATCGCCGCGGTCGAGTACGCGTTCCAGGTCCCGGGCAACCGGATCGGCTACACCGTGATGACGCTTCCACAGCTGAAGATCCTGCAGGAGGTCATCACGCTCACCGTCTTCGTGCCCTTCGTCGTGCTCTACATGAAGCAGGGCCTGAAGCTCGACTACCTCTGGGCCGCGCTGTGCATGCTCGGCGCCGTCTACTTCATCTTCCGCGAGGGCGCTCCATGAGCACCGCGATCCATCGGCGCGTGGCGTCCCTGCGTGCGGGCAACGACCCGACGATGGTGGCGCGGCTCTCTTCCGGCTGGGCGGTGCTCGGCGACCCGCAGGTGCTGCGCGGGTACTGCCTGCTGCTGCCGGATCCCGTCGTGCCCACGCTCAACGACCTCGACGGACCGGCCCGCCGGCGGTTCCTCGACGACATGGCCGCGCTCGGCGACGCGGTGCTCGCGGTGACGGGCGCACTGCGAATCAACTACGCCATGTTCGGCAACGTCGAGCCGGCGCTGCATGCGCACGTGTTCCCGCGCTACGCCCACGAGCCGGAGGACCTGCGCAAGGCCCACCCCTGGGCCTACGACTGGTCTAAATCCGAGCCCTTCGACCTCATGCGTCACGCCGCGCTGCGCGACGGCCTGCGCGAGGCGCTGGCACGGGCGGGGACTGCGGCCACGACGGCCGGCGGGGGCATCCACCATCTCGACCTGACCGTCTCCGATCTCGTGGTGGCCACCGCTTTCTACGACCGTGTGCTGCCGACGCTCGGCTTCCGACGCATCGAGGACGCCCCGGAAGGGCCGCTCTGGGCTGGCGCCTCGTTCGAGCTCGGCCTGCAGGCGGCACGGCGCACGGCGCCCCACGACCGGCACGCGCCGGGGCTTCACCACCTGGCCTTCGCTGCGCCCACGCGCGCCGACGTGGACCGCGCCCACGGCGAGCTCGCCATGGCCGGCGTGGTGATCCTCGACCCGCCGGACCACTATCCGCAGTACTGCGAGGGCTACTACGCCTTCTTCTTCGAGGGCCCGGACGGCGTGAAGCTGGAGTACGTGCACACGCCCGAGTGGCCGGCTTGAAGGTGCGGAGACCGCTCCGGCACGTCGGGCGGAGTGCGTCCGGCGCAGGCTTGACGGGTTCTACAGCAGCCGGTCGACAAGGGGTACGGTCAGGAAGGACAGGAGGATCCCGAGGCCCAGGACCGCGTTCGCGAGGGCTGGCTCGAGCCGGTTCTGCTGGGCGAGGATCGCGCCGGAGATCATCGGCGCCATCGCGGCCTGCAGGACGGTGATTACGAGCACGTCGCCCTCGATGCCGGCCGCGCGGCCAACCATCCAGACGAGCGCGGGCGCCAGCGCGAGCTTCCAGCCGAGCGCCAGGCCGACGGGCGCGGCCTGGCCGGGCTCGAGGCGCAGCTTCAGCTGCAGCCCCACGGAGAACAGCGCCAGGGGCACGAGCGTGTCGCCCACCCGCGTGATGACCGGCTCGATCGCCTGCGGCACGCCGCCTGTCGCGCCGAGCACGAGGCCCGCGATCAGCGCAATGAAGGGCGGGAACAGCAGGACGCGACGGGCCACGGAAGCCACGGAGACGTGCTCGCCGGAGTAAAGTGCTGCAACGAAACTCCCGCCGATCGCGAGCGAGAGGAACACGCCGGCCTGGTCCGCGATGGCTGCGATCGGCAGCGCTTCGCGCCCGCGCAGCGCCTCGATGAGCGGCAGGCCGATGAAGGCGGAGTTGCCGAGGCCGCAGGTGAGCGTGATCGCGCCGACCCGCGCGCCGCTCCAGCCGAAGGCGCGCCCGGCCGCCGCGAAGACGGCCCAGCCGCCGAGGAACACGAACCACATGGCCACCGCCGGGAACCAGAGCTCCGCCGACAGGGGCAGCCCCGGCACGATGGACAGCACCAGAGCCGGCAGCGCGACGTTGATCACCCACCAGTTGAGCGCATCGGCCAGGCCCTGCGGCGGGCCGGCGAGCCGCGCGACGAGCGCTCCGAGCGCCAGGCAGGTGACGAGGAGCAGTAGAGATTGCATCGGATCCCGGGGCCTGGCGGCGCAATTGCCGCGACGGCAGCCGCGAGGATATCCCGCGATGAGGCCGTCGACGAGCCGGACGCCGCTCGGTGGGGGCGGCGCTCGCCGGGCACCCGCGCATCCGGGGCGTCCTCAGGCGGCGGTGATCACCTCGCCGTAGAGCGACGGGTCCACGTTTCCTCCGGAGAGCACGACGGCGACCGTCCGGCCGCGGCAGGGCAGGCGCCCGGCCAGCAGCGCGGCGAGCGCCACGGCGCCACCCGGCTCGACCACGAGCCGCAGGTGGCGGAAGGCCGCAACCATCGCGGCGCGGACCTCGTCGTCGGTGACCGCAAGGCCGCCAGACACCCGCTGCCGCATCAGCGCGAAGGTGAGCCTGCCCGGCGTCGGGGCGAGCAGGGCGTCGCAGAACGAGTGGCCGCCCGTGTCGTTCGACAGGCGAGTGCCGGCCTCGAGCGAGCGCCGGGTATCGTCGAAGCCGGCGGGTTCCGCGACCCACACGCGCGCCTGCGGCGCGTGTTCGTGGAGGGCGAGGGCGCTTCCGCTGGCGAGCCCGCCGCCGCTGCAGCAGATGACCACGTCGTCCGGGACGAGGCCGACCTCTTCCGCCTGTTCGGCGATTTCGAGCCCGACCGTCCCTTGCCCGGCGATGACGTGCGGGTCGTCGTACGACGGCACCAGCGTCGCGCCGCGCTCTGCGGCAAGGCGGCCTGCGATCTCCTCGCGGCTCTCTCGAAGCCGGTCGTAGGTGACCACCTCCGCCCCGAGCGCGCGCGTGTTGTCGAGCTTGGCCCGCGGCGCGTCGGCCGGCATCACGATGGTCGCGGGAATGCCGAGGCGGCGCGCCGCCTCGGCGACGCCCTGTGCGTGGTTGCCGGAGGAGAAGGCGACGACGCCCGCCGCGCGCTCCGCCGGGCCGAGCTGCGCCAGCCGGTTCCAGGCGCCGCGGATCTTGAAGGAGCCCGTGACCTGCAGGCACTCGGCCTTCAGGAGCACACGGGCACCGGTCAGGGCGTCGAGTGGCGTGCCGGCGATGAGCGGTGTGCGGCGGGCGACGCCGGCGAGGCGGCCCGCAGCCGCCACGACGTCCGCGTAGCCGGGAAGTTCCTGTTCACCGGCGAATTCACCGGGACTAGAATCGCGCGCTGGCCGCGGAACCCTCATGGACGCTTTCCTCTATTCGACGGCGATCGTCGCCCTTGCCGAGATGGGTGACAAGACCCAGCTGCTTTCTTTCGTGCTGGCGGGCCGGTTCCGCAAGCCCGTGCCGATCGCGCTCGGCATCCTGGTGGCTACGCTCGCGAACCACTTCCTCGCGGGCGCATTCGGCGCGTGGCTCGCCTCGCTGGCGTCCCCGCAGGCGCTCGCCTGGCTCGTCGCCGCGGCCTTCTTCGGCTTCGGGCTGTGGGTTCTCGTGCCCGACGAATTGGAGGAGAACCCGAAGCTGCCCGCGGCCGGCGTGTTCCTGACCACGGTGGTCGTGTTCTTCATGGCCGAGATGGGCGACAAGACGCAGCTCGCGACGATCGCGCTCGCCGCGCGCTACGAGGCGCTCGTGGCGGTGGTGCTCGGCACGACTCTCGGGATGATGATCGCGAACGTCCCGGCCGTATGGCTCGGCGAGCGCTTCGCGCGGCGCGTCAACATGAAGGTCCTGCGGTGGGTCGCGGCGTCGCTGTTCGGGCTGCTCGGTGGGCTCACGCTGCTCGAAGCCTGGCGTTCGGGCGTCCTGTAGGGCGCGTTCCGGCGCCAACGATGGCTGTCGCGGGCTCCGCTGGCCGGCACGATCGATCGCGGGCAGTTCGCCGGCCACCCTCACGCAGCCGAGCGGACGACTGGCGTCCTTGCCGGTGGCCGAGCGCCGGGTCCCTGCGGCTCGGGCGCGGCTGAACGTCCTCGCTCACCCGCCCGGGGATCGGGTCGGATTCCAATAACACGAATGGTTTTGTTCCAGCCCGTCATCAGAATGTGGATCGAAGGGCGATTTCGCCCCGGTTGGTCTTGGCATATCCAACGCCACAGAGGCAACCCCATGAGACACGTAATCCTTGCAACGCTGACGGCCACCTTGCTCGGCGTAACGGCAACGGCGTCGGCCGGACCGCCATCGTCGGTCGACGTGCAGGTGATGACCCAGAACCAGTACGTCGGCGCCAATCTCTTCCCGTTGATACCGGCCATCCAGAGCGGCAACCCGGACGTCGTCAACAGCGCCCTGGTGAGCGTGATCAGCACCATTTCGGCCAACCGTACCGTCGATCGCGTCAATGCGCTGTCGAGCGAGATCCTGGCCCGGAAGCCTGACCTGGTGGGCATCCAGGAAGCGTGGCTGATCTGGTGCGAGCCCATCGGCGCGCCCCCTTGCACCAACCCCGAGTTCCGGGGCGCCTGGGGCGATCACCTTGCGCAGACCCAGTTCCTGCTGGCCGGGGAGTACACCCAGGCTGCGTACATCGAGAACTTCGAGTTCGGCTATCCCTTCCGGGACAGCCAGGGCAACGAAGGCTTTGCGTACGTCCTCGACCGGGATGCGGTTTTCGTGCGCAACGGCATACCGTACTCGCTGCCGGTGCCGGGCGCTGATTACCCGTGTGACGTGCCGTTCACCTCGGGATCGAGCTGCACGTTCAACGTCAACACGCCGCTGGACTTCAATGGCGACGGGACAGCTGACGCCTACATCCTCCACGGGTTCATGGTGGTGGACGCCACCATCGGCGGCAAGCCCTACCGTTTCGTGAATACTCACCTCGAGAACGGCTACGTCGACGGCTTCCCGGGCGTCATCCAGTCTGCGCAGGCCTTGCAGATCGTCCAGGCCGCGGCCGGGACACCGGACGGGCGCCGGCTCATCCTCGTCGGCGACATGAACTCCGATCCGTCCGACGCCGTGGATCCGATGTCGCAGATTCCGGCCACGCCCTACATGCTGTTCGCGGGCGCAGGGCTGTTCGACGTCTGGCTCCACCGCCCCGGTGACGTGGCGGGCCTTACGTGCTGCCAGGCCGAGGACCTCGTGAACCGCACGACGATGCTGACCCGGCGCATCGACCTGATCTTCACCCGGGAAGAACCGCGGAAGGTGAAGGACGCGCGCCTGATCGGCGAGGTCGCGGCGGACCGGCTGGGCCCGCCGGGCCGCAGCCTCTGGCCGACGGACCACGCCTCCGTGGCGGCAGGCATCGGGTTCTAGTCCCGAGGCGACGATGCAGCGGGCGCCGCGCCGACCACAGCGGCGCTCCTGTCGTCTGCCCTGATGGCCTGGCGTGGGAGCGCCGCCGCACCCGGGCGTTGCTAGGCGTCGCGCGTCTCCACGCCGTCGCGCAGCACGCGCACCAGCCGCGAGAGATCGTCGATCGGCGCCGAGCACGCCGGGCCCTCGCATAGATAGGCGACCGCACGCCCGCGCGG
Organism: Steroidobacteraceae bacterium; assembly: GCA_025458865.1. Lineage (GTDB taxonomy): Bacteria > Pseudomonadota > Gammaproteobacteria > Steroidobacterales > Steroidobacteraceae > SG8-30. Next base: position 12,944 of record JALORP010000014.1, read on the forward strand.
CGCCTTGGCGGCAAGCGACGGCGGAAGGTCGGCCGCGTCGTCCGGTATCGCGAACACCATGCGCAGCGGGGCGTACAGCGGCGCCAGCGACTGTGACCAGCGCGCAACCTCGGCCGCGGGTCCACGCAGGATCACCACCTGGGGCGGCCGAAGGTATTCCTCCAGCGCCGTGAGCATCGTGCCGTGGGCCTGCGGGGCGCGCAGCAGCGAAGGCCACGCGCCTCGCAAGGCGCGCTCGGCAGCCTCGAGGTAGCGCGTCTCCCCGAGCAGCCAGCCAAGTCGTCCGAGGGCGCGGGTGGCGATGCCGTTCCCCGCGGGCGTGGCTTCGTCGGCGAAACCCTTGGGGCGGTGCAGCGGGGGGTCGCGACCCTCGGCCGTGAACCAGAACCCGCCCCGCCCGCGGTCCTCGAAGTCCTCGATCAGGCGGTCGGCCAGGTCCTGCGCGAACTTAAGGTCGGCGGTGCGCCAGCGCGCCTGCAGCAGCGCCACGAGCGCGTCGAGCAGGTAGGCGTAGTCGTCGAGGTAGGCCGGCAGGCGGGCCTGCCCGTCCTTCCAGGTCGCGAGCAGTCGGCCGTCCACGAAGCAGCGCCGGTGCAGCAGGTCCACCGCGCGCGTCGCCGCCTCTGCATAGTCGGGCCGGCCGAGCGCCCGAGCCGCGATTGCGAGACCTCGGATCATGAGGCCGTTCCAGGCCGTCAGCACTTTTTCGTCCCGCCCGGGGCGCGCGCGACGCTCGCGCACGGTCAGGAGCATCCGCCGCGCCGCGTCGACCGTCGCCGCGGCGGACTCCCGGGCTACGCCCATTTCCTCGGCGACCTGGTCCAGGCCGACGAAGCCGTGCAGGTGCCAGGCGCGCTCGAAGTTCGGTTCCCGGTCGAGGCCGAAGCGGCGGGCCAGCGCGCGGTAGCTCTCCGCGGGCAGCAGCCCCTCGACCTCCGCCCGGTCCCAGGTATAGAAGCGCCCCTCGTGGCCCTCGGAGTCGGCGTCGAGCGCCGAGTAGAAGCCGCCTTCGGGCGACTGCATCTCGCGGATCGCCCAGTCGGCCGTCTCGACTGCGGCACGGCGGAAGATCTCCTCGCCGGTGGCCGTCGCCGCCTCGGCTGCGATCGCCAGCAGCGGTCCGTTGTCGTAGAGCATCTTCTCGAAGTGCGGGATCATCCAGTGGCGGTCCACCGAATAGCGGAAGAAGCCGCCGCCGAGCTGGTCGAACAGGCCGCCCTCGCACATGCGCGTCAGCGTGAGGGTCGCCATGAAGAGCGCCTTCAGGTCCGGCTCCGGGCCTGCCGCGGTGGCATGCCAGTCGCGCAGCAGGCGCTCCAGCGTCGCCGCGTGCGGAAACTTCGGCGCCCCGCCGAATCCGCCGTGCTCGCGGTCGAAGCTCGCCTCCGATTCGCGCCGCGCGGCTGCAAGAGGCGCTGCGTCGAGCTTCGCATCGGCGGTTGCAGCCGGCGGGGTGATGTCGTCGAACACGTCCCTGAGCGCGCCGTTCTGCCTGCGGATCTCGTCGCGGCGCTCGCGGTAGAAGGCGGCGACGCGGTGCAGCACCTCGATGAAGGGCGGCATGCCGTAGCGCGCCTCGCGGGGGAAGTAGGTGCCGCCGAAGAACGGGGTCAGATCGTCCGGCGCGAGGAACATCGTCAGCGGCCAGCCGCCGCCACGCTGCGTGATCACCTGGTGCGCGATCTGGTACACCTTGTCGAGGTCGGGCCGCTCCTCGCGGTCCACCTTCACGTTCACGAACAGCTCGTTCATGACCTCGGCGGTGCCCGGGTCCTCGAAGGACTCGTGCGCCATGACGTGGCACCAGTGGCAGGCCGAGTAGCCGATGGACAGCAGGATGGGACGGTCGAGCTGCCGGGCCAGCGCGAGCGCTTTCTCTCCCCAGGGATGCCAGTCCACCGGGTTGCCGGCGTGCTGGAGCAGATAGGGGCTGGTCTCGGCGGCGAGACGGTTCTTCGGCGCGTCGGGCGCGCATTCACGCATGGCCATTGTCCTTCAGGCCGGTGTCGGCGGGCCCGGTCGGCTAGAATCCCGGCACTATAGCCAAAGACCCGCTGCGCTGCGCAGCGGGCCTCCGGAACATCCCCTTGCCTGACGAAAACGCCCCCGATACCGACTCCCTCGCGGCCGCCTCCGGCCTGCCGCGCCTCGTGCTCAAGCCGCGGGAGGAGCGCCGCCTGCAGGCGGGGCACCTGTGGATCTTCTCGAACGAAGTGGACGTCCAGGCGACGCCGCTCACCGCCTGCACGCCCGGCGAGGTCGCCTCGGTGTTCTCGAGCAAGGACCGCTTCCTGGGCTACGCGAGCGTGAATCCGCATACGCTGATCGCGGCGCGCCTCCTGAGCCGCGTCCCGTCCGAGCGGCCTGGCCGGGGCCTGTTCGTCCGCCGGCTCGAGGCGGCGAAGGCGCTGCGTGAGCGCTTCTACCACCGCCCGTTCTACCGGCTGGCCTTCGGCGAGTCCGACCTGCTGCCGGGGCTGGTGGTGGATCGCTACGGGGACACCTGCGTGGTGCAGCTCGGCACGGCCGGCATGGAGGCGATGAAGGACGGGATCCTGACGGCGCTCGGCAAGGTGGTCGGGCCGCGCGCGGTGCTCTGGAAGAACGATTCGCCTCTGCGCGAGCTCGAGGGCCTCCCGCTCTACGTCGAGGCGGCCCTCGGCGATATCCCCGACAGCGTCGAGGTGGAGGAGGGCGGCGTGCGCTTCGCCGTGCCGCTCGCCGCCGGCCAGAAGACCGGCTGGTTCTTCGACCAGGCGCTGAACCGCTCGGCGATCGCCCGCCACTGCGCCGGCGCGCGCGTGCTGGACGTGTTCAGCTACGCGGGTGGCTTCGGCCTGCAGGCGGCCCGCGCCGGCGCAAGCGAGGTCACGTGCGTCGACGCTTCGGCCGGCGCGCTGGCGGCGGTGGAGGCGAGTGCCGCGGCGAATGGCCTCGCCGTGTCCACGGTCAGGGGCGATGCCTTCGAAGTGCTCGAAGCCTTCGCCCGCGAGCGGCGGCGCTTCGATGTCGTGATCGTGGACCCGCCGGCCTTCATCAAACGGCGCAAGGACCACGGGAAGGGCCTCGCCGCCTACAAGCGCCTGAACCAGCTGGCGCTGCAGCTCGTGGACCGGGACGGGATCCTGATGTCCTGCTCCTGTTCCTCGCACCTCGCGGAGGGCGAGCTGATCGAGGCCGTGCAGCGCGCGGTGCGGCACGTGGACCGGTTCGTGCAGCTCGTCTGGGCGGGCGGCCAGGCGCCGGACCACCCGGTCCACCCTGCGATTCCCGAGACGCGCTACCTCAAGGCGCTCATGTTCCGGGTCCTGCACGCGTGAGCACGCCCGTCGCGGCCCGCCCCGCTTGGTAGAATCGCCGCCGTGATCGTCTATCCCGACATCGATCCCGTCGCGCTCGCGCTCGGCCCGCTCAAGGTCCGCTGGTACGGGCTGATGTACGTCATCGGCATCGGCCTGGCCTGGTGGCTGGCGCGGCGGCGCGCGGTCGCCCCGGGCTCCACCTGGAAGCCGGTGGACGTGGACGACCTGATCTTCTTCGCGGCGATCGGCGTGATCGCCGGCGGCCGCCTCGGCTGGATCCTCTTCTATGGATTCGACGGCATCCTCGCCGACCCGCTGTCGGCGCTGAAGGTGTGGCAGGGCGGGATGTCCTTCCACGGCGGCTTCCTGGGCGTCCTCATCGCGATGGTCGTCTTCGCGCGCACGCGCGGCCGGAAGATCGCCGATGTGTTCGACTTCATGGCGCCGCTGCCCGCACTTGGCCTCGGCGCCGGACGCATCGGCAACTTCATCAACGGCGAGCTGTGGGGCAAGCCGACCGACGTTCCCTGGGGCTTTCTCGTCGAGGGCGAGGTGCGCCACGCGTCGCAGCTCTACCAGGCGACCCTCGAGGGCCTGGTGCTGTTCGCGATCCTCTGGTGGTTCACCTCGAAGCCACGGCCGCGGCTCGCGCCCTCCGGCGTGTTCCTCATCGGCTACGGCACCTTCAGGATCCTCGCGGAGTTCGTGCGCGTGCCCGACGCGCACCTCGGCTATCTCGCGTTCGGCTGGCTCACGATGGGCCAGCTGCTGTCTCTGCCGATGGTGATCGCGGGCGTCGCGCTGCTCGCGTGGTCCTACCGCGCGCGCCAGGCGTCCGGGAACCACGCCTGATGCGCCAGTACCACGAGCTCATGCGCCTCGTGCGCGAACGGGGCACCCGCAAGGACGATCGCACCGGCACCGGCACGCTGTCCGTGTTCGGCCACCAGATGCGTTTCGACCTGGCCGAGGGCTTCCCGCTGGTGACGACCAAGAAGGTCCACACCAAGTCCATCATCCTCGAGCTGCTGTGGTTCCTGCGCGGCGAAACGAACGTACGCTGGCTTCAGGAGCGCGGCGTGTCCATCTGGGACGAGTGGGCGGACGCGGACGGCGAACTCGGGCCCGTGTACGGCAGGCAGTGGCGCTCCTGGCCCATGCCGGACGGCGGGCACGTGGACCAGATCGCGACGGTCGTGGACCAGTTGCGCCGAAACCCCGACTCCCGGCGCATCATCGTCAGCGCCTGGAACGTGGGCGAGCTCGGCCGGATGGCGCTGATGCCCTGCCACGCCTTCTTCCAGTTCCACGTCGCCGAAGGGCGGCTGTCCTGCCAGCTCTACCAGCGCAGCGCCGACATCTTCCTCGGCGTTCCCTTCAACATCGCCTCCTACGCGCTCCTGACCCACATGCTGGCGCAGCAGTGCGACCTCGGCGTGGGGGAGTTCATCTGGACGGGCGGCGACTGCCACCTCTACCTGAACCACCTCGAGCAGGCCGACCTGCAGCTGTCGCGCGAGCCGTACCCGCTGCCGAGCCTTGTGCTCCGGCGTCGACCGCCGTCGGTCTTCGACTACGAGCTCGAGGACTTCGAGATCCAGGGCTACCAGCACCACCCGGCGATCAAGGCGCCGGTCGCGGTGTGATCATCCACCACTGCAGGGAAACCATACCGACATGACAGCGACGACGGCCCGCCGGCCGCCCATGTTCAAGGTGCGCCGATCGAGGATCCACGGCAGCGGCGTTTTCGCGACGCGGCGCATCCGCAAGGGCACGCGGATCATCGAGTACGTGGGCGAGCGCGTGTCGCACGAGGAAGCCGACCGCCGCTACGAGGACAGGCCGGCCGACGACAACCACACGTTCCTGTTCATCGTCGACAAGCGCACGGTGATCGATGCCGGCGTGGACGGCAACGAGGCGCGGTTCATCAACCACTCCTGCGATCCGAACTGCGAGACGGTCACCGAGAGCCGCCGGGTCTTCATCGAGGCGATCCGGACGATCCAGCCCGGCGAGGAACTCTCGTACGACTACCAGATCCAGCGCGAGCCCGGCGATCCGAAGGACATCGACAAGGTCTTCGCCTGCCGCTGCGGCAAGCCGGGTTGCCGCGGCACCATGCTCAGCGATCCGCCCAAGCGCAAGAAGAAAGCCGCAGCCAAGGCCAAGAGCAAGGGCAAGCGCGCCGGGGCCGAGCACCACGCCCACGGCCGCACGGTGAGCCACCGCTGAGCGGCAGCGCCGTGCAGCAGCCCGGGCCGCGGCTCGTCGGCGTCGTGGCCATGGCGCGAAACGGCGTCATCGGTCGCGATGGCGACCTGCCCTGGCGCCTCCCGGACGACCTCAGGCGCTTCAAGGCCATCACCATGGGCAAGCCCATCCTGATGGGCCGCAGGACGTTCATGTCGCTGGGCCGGCCGCTGCCGGGACGCGAGAACATCGTCCTGACGCGCGACCGTGCGTGGACGGCCGAAGGCGTGCGCGTCGTCCACTCGCTCGACGAGGCGCTGGCCGCCGCGGGCGAGGCCGCAGATCTCATGGTGATCGGCGGCGCGGAGATCTACGCGCTCGCCTGGCCGCGCATCGAGCGGCTCGAGCTCACGGAGGTCCACGCCGACGTCGAGGGCGACACGCGCCTCGACGCCCTTGACCCCGGCGCGTGGCGCGAGGTCGCGCGCGAGCATCACCCGGCCGACGAGCGCCATCCGCTCGCCTTCAGCTTCGTCACGCTCGAGCGGCGCGGGGCCTGATCCGGCCCGGCGTCAGCGGTGGTACCGGCCGGCGCGCTCCGGCTGGAAGGCAACCTCTTCGATGCGCACCCGCACCAGGCCGCCGCCCGGCTTCTGCCAGTCGATCTCGTCGCCCTGCGACAGGCCGAGCAGCGCGGTGCCGACGGGCGTCAGGATGGAAATCTTCGCGCCGCTGTCGTCCATGTCCTTCGGATAGACGAGCGTCATGGTGAAGACTTCGCCGGTGTTCAGGACCCGGAACCGCACCGTCGAGTTCATGGTCACCACGTCGGCGGGAACTTCAGACGGCTCCACGACACTCGCCCGCAGGAGTTCCGCCTCGAGGGCCTGCCGGCCGGCAAAGGTGTCGGGCGGGAGTCCGTGCAGCATCTGGTCGAGCCGATCGGCGTCGAGCGAGGAAATCACGAGCGGTGGCTTGGCGGTCATCGGCAAGGTCCTTCCGTGAGCAGAGAGGCGCCGCTGCCGGCGCCACTGGCGGGAGCCGGTCAGTCGCGCGCGGATGGTCGGGATGGCCCCGAGTATCGTCTCGAGCCCGGGGCAAGTCCACCCCCGGGCGGTGCCTCGCGGGACCGGCGCGCAGCGGCGCGCGCCTCCACTTCGAAGCAGTTGTCGTGGTACGGCCGGCCGGTGCGCAGCAGCGCGAGCAGGCTGGCGCAGGGGTAGGCTAGGAAGAACAGCGGGCCCCAGCGCTCGTACTGCGCGACGTGGGCGTGCTCGTGGGCCCGCAGTCGCTCGAGGTCGGCGGCCGTCCTGCCGAGGACCACGTGCCCGAACGTGATGGCCACGATGGGCATCACCCCGCGGCGCTGGTCCTCGCGCCGCAGGGCTACCTCGATCACGCCTCGATGCGCCGACCAGCGCGCGCCGGCGAGCAGCGCCACGAGGCCGAGCGCGACGCCGACCACGCTCCCGGGCGATGCCCAGAGGTAGTCGATCAGCGTGCGTCGCGTCCGGACCACCCGCGCCGCGTCAGCTCTTCTGGCTGCCGATGTATCGGTAAATCGCCGCGCCCAGCGCCGCGCCGACGATCGGCGCCACCCAGAACAGCCACAGTTGCCCCACCGCCCAGTCGCCGACGTACACGGCGACGCCGGTGCTGCGCGCCGGGTTCACCGAAGTCTGCGTCACCGGGATGCTGATGAGATGGATCAGCGTCAGGCACAGGCCGATTGCCAATGGCGCGAGGCCCGCAGGCGCGCGCTTGTCGGTGGCGCCCAGGATGACGATGAGAAACATCATGGTCATCACGACCTCGGTCAGCAGCGCGGCCTGAAGGCTGTATCCGCCGATGGAGTGCTCGCCGTAGCCGTTCGCGCCGAAGCCCGCCGAGACGTCGAAGCCCGCCTTGCCGCTCGCGATCAGGAACAGCACGCCACCGGCGGCCACGGCCCCGAGCACCTGCGCGAAGATGTACGGCAGCAATTCGCCCGCGGGAAAACGTCCGCCTGCCCACAGGCCGATCGACACGGCCGGATTGAGGTGGCAGCCGGAGATGTGGCCGATGGCGTAGGCCATGGTCAGCACGGTCAGGCCGAAGGCGAGCGAAACGCCGAGCAGGCCGATTCCGACCTCCGGGAACTGTGCCGCGAGCACTGCGCTGCCGCAGCCCCCGAGCACGAGCCAGAAGGTGCCGAAGAATTCCGCAACGTACTTGTTCAAGGTCCTCTCCCTGTGCAGTCGATCGATGAGAAGTCGTTCAGCGAGGCGGGCTACGGAGGTCCTGCAGGACCGTTCCGACGGCGCGCGCCTCGGCGTCGTGAGGATCGTCCCGCCACGGCTCGGCGAGCCCGGCCTCGTACCAGGCCCGCATGGACGGCAGCTCGAGCAGCCGGTGGGCATAGGCGGTGGAGGTCGCGGCCACGGGTGGCGAGTAGGTCTGGATGCGAAATGCGACCGGCGCAAAGAAGGCGTCGGCCGCCGTAAATGCGCTGCCGGCGAGGAAGGGTCCTCCGAAGCGCGCGAGACCGTCGGCCCACAGCTCGTCGAGGCGCGCGAGGTCCGCCGCGAGAGCCGGCGACACCTCGTTCAGGCGCACGCGCAGGCCGACGTTCATCCCGCAGGTACCGCGCAGCGCGAAGAACCCCGAATGCATCTCCGCGGCGGCGCAGCGGGCGAAGGCTCGGGCGCGCGGATCCGGGGGCCACACCGTGGCGTATCGTTCGGCGAGGTATTCCGTGATGGCGAGCGAGTCCCACACCACCGTGTCGCCGTCCACGAGGCAGGGCACCTTCCCCGAGGGCGAGAAGCTTCGGAAGTCGCCCGTGCCGTCCCGACCGAAGGGCCTGAGCTGCTCCTCGAACGGAATGCCGAGCTCGCGCATCAGCACCCACGGCCGCAGCGACCAGGAAGAGTAGTTCTTGTTGGCGATGTAGAGCGTCAGCATGGAGCGAACCCTCCCCGGATCCCGCCTCGATCGCGCCGCGGCTCAGAGTACCAGCGTCATGAACACGCTGTGCGGGTCCTCGACGTAGTTCCCGAAGGGCGGACAGCAGGTGAAACCGAGGCTTCCATAGAGCCGGCGTCCCGGCTCAAATGCGGGCGCCGAGCCGGTTTCCAGGCTCAGGCGGCGGTAGCCGCGCCGGCGCGCCTCGCCCATGATCAGCAGCAGCATGTCCCGGCCCACACCTCGGCGGCGGTGTTCCGGCGCGGTGCGCATGGATTTGACCTCCCCGTGCTGCAGCGACAGCTCCTTCAGCGCGCCGCAACCAAGAAGCGCGCCGCCGGCCCATGCGGTCCAGAACGTGACGTCCGGTTTGCGCAGCTCGTCGAGGGGCAGGGTGTGCACGCTCCCGGGGGGCGACAGCGAGTGCATCTCTTCGAGGTGGGCCGCGAGCAGGGCGTGCACCGCGGGACTCTTAAGGTCATCGACTCGGATGAGCATGGTTCACGTTGCGCCGGTCCGCTGCGGCGATCTGGCGAGGGCAGCCCGCCACTGGCCGGCCTCAGTCCGGGTCCGCGAGGCTCGGCAGGCCGTCGATGCTCTGCGCGTTCTTGTCGCGCTGGTAGCGAGCGAGCCCCTCCGTGCCCTTCTTCTCGCACCACTGCGGCAGCGCTTCCCGTTCATCGACGAACTCGTACAGCGGCACGCCGAAGCCGCAGGAATCGCTGATGCGCACGAGCTTGATTCGGATGATGGCCCGGTCGCCGAGCTGCTCGGGAAACCCTGCGCGCAGGCGCGCCCATTCGGGCGCGTCGGGCAGCACGACGCTACCCCGGCCATGGAGTCGCACGATCCGGGGCGGCCCCTCCAGCGCGCAGAACATGACGACTATCCGCCCGTTCTCGCGCAGGTGGGCGATGGTCTCGGCGCCGCTGCCGGTGAGGTCGAGGTAGGCCACCTCGCGGGGACCGAGGATGCGCAGCGTGTCGAGGCCCTTCGGCGAACAGTTGACGTGCCCGTCCGCCGCCAGCGGCGCGGTCGCCACGAAGAAGACCCGCTGCCTCTCGATCCAGTCCTTCAGGTCCGGTGTGATCACCTCGAAGAGCTTGCCCATCGCGTCAATCCTCGCGGTTCGAAACACCTATCGCCATGGACGGCATTCTGCGCTGCCGCATCGCTGCCCTCACTCGAACCGGACCGGGAACAGGATCGGCCGGCTCGGCGCCGCGTCCGTGAGAAACGGCGGCACCTGCAGGTCGAGCAGGTACCAGCCGTCCCGGATGGTGGGCGCGACGTAGGCGAGCTCGGTGATGCTGGCGTGCGGGCGCTTCGCTTCGTGCGCGCGGCGGCTGCCGGCGGGCAGCCCGAAGAACGTCCGGTGCGCGGTGAGCCGGCCGTCGTCGGAGGCGCGGTCGGCGGAAGGCACGTCGAGCACGAGGTGCTCGATGCCGCGCTCGACCAGCCAGGCGGCGGCCTCGCGGGTCAGATAGGGCGCGGGGGCGGGGCCGTAGTAGGCGCGGGAGAGTCGCTCGACCCCGTTCGGCAGCGTGCGCACCACCAGCGCCTTCGGCGCCAGGCTCCCGTGCGCGCCGGCGGCCTCGCTGAGCGCGGCCGCCGTGATCAGGCGATCTCCGTGCTCGGGCGCGGGATCCGTGGCTTCGCGCGTGGCCGAGGCCGGCGCGGGCCGGATGGACACCAGCAGGGCCAGGCAGAGGCCGCCGCGGAGCGCTTCGCTGATCGAGACCCGCTCGTCGGTGAGATGGCCGACGCACTCGGTGTGGGTTCCGTTGCCGTGGGGCGTGACCGTCAGTTCCTCGCAGTTGCAGCTCCCGCCCTGGCGGGTGTCGCCGACGAAGCCGGGGCCCCTGAGGACTCGCGCGGTCGCGGGCGGCGCGCCGAAGGCCGCGGGCTGGGGCCCGCCGAAGTCCAGCGGGATGGCGACCGGGAGGGGATCGGCGAGATCGGCCTGCAGCCGCCGGCCGCCGAGTTCGAAGTGCATGACCGTCATCGGGGCCTTCCGTAGAGGCTCGGCTGCCAGTATAACCACGCTCCGCTGACCGTCCGGAAAGTCCGCGGAACCGCGGCTTCGCCGGCGTGTCAGACGCAGTACCCCGGGCTGGCTGTCCTGCCGGTCCCCGAGCCGTGTCGAAGGAGTGAGCCCGCCCGTGTCCCGGCTGCGTTCCCTGATGGTGTTCGCAATCGCCTGCCTGCCGCTCGCGGCCGGCGCCGCCCCGCCCGACTCGAAGGAAGTCGTGGCGCACTGGCAGAAGCACGAGATCGAGTTCACCTACATGGGCTTCACGACGCGCTATTCCTGCGACGGACTGCGCGACAAGATGAGGCTGCTGCTCAAGGCTTCGGGTGCCCGCCCGGACTTCAAGGTGACGACGGGCGGCTGCGCTGCGCCGTCCGGCCGCGTGGAGCCGTTCCCGCGCCTGCGCATGGTGTTCTTCACGCCGGCAGTGCCCCGGTCCGATGCCACGGACGTCGGCGAGCCGGTGCTCGCCCGCTGGAAGGCGGTGAGCCTCATGCGCAAGCAGCCGCGCGACCTCGAACTGGGTGACTGCGAGCTCGTGGAGCAGTTCCGGGACCGGGTGCTGCCGGCTTTCACCATCCGAGGCGTGGCCTCGGACATCCGCTGCATCCCGCACCAGCTGTCGGGCACGAATTTCCGGCTGACCTACGAGGTGCTCGAGGGCATGCCGGAGCCGGATGCCACGCCGCCCGTGCGCTGACCGGCGTCAGTCCGCCCCGGCGCGGTCCTCGTCCGGCCTGAGCGTGCCCTTGCAGGCGACCCGGACGGGCTCGCCGGGCCCATCGAGCCGCACTGCGCACAGCGAGCCGCCCCACACGCAGCCCGTGTCGAGCGCCAGCAGGCCGTCCTCGTCGAGGTAACCGAGCGCCGACCAGTGACCCGCCACGAGGCGCTCGCCGGCGGAAAGGCGGCCCGGATGGCGGAACCAGGGAATGGCCCCCCGCGGCGCGGAATCGACCGGGCCCTTGTAGGCGAGGAGCAGCCGGCCCGCGGCATCCACGAACCGAAGGCGCGTCAGGCAGTTCACGGTGAAGCGCAGGCGGTCCGAACGGCCCATGCCCTCGATCCAGCAGTCGGGCTGGTTGCCGTACATGGCGGCCAGGAAGCCCTCGCGGTCCGCAAGGAGCGCCTGCTCGACCTCCCGCGCGCAGGCCGCGGCCGTGTCGAGATCCCACTGCGGCGGCAGGCCGGCGTGGATCATCGTCCAGCCGAGCGCCGCGTCGCGGTGCAGCAGCGGCTGCCGCGACAGCCAGTCCAGCAGCAGTTCGCAGTCCGGCGCCTCCAGCACGGGCGCCAGCCCTTCGTCGCCGGCCTTGAGCGGCCTCAGGCCCGCGGCCACCGCCAGCAGGTGCAGGTCGTGGTTCCCGAGCACCAGCGTGACGGCATCGCCGAGCCCGCGCACGAAGCGGAGCACCGCGAGCGAGTCAGGGCCGCGGTTCACCAGGTCGCCGGTGAGCCAGAGCCGGTCCACCGCAGGGTCGAAACGCAGCTTCTCGAGCAGCCGCAGCAGCTCGAGGTGACAGCCCTGGATGTCGCCGATCGCGTAGACGGCCATCGGCGGGAGGTGTCAGTTCAGCGTGCCGGGCATCGCCAGCGTGAACGGGGCGATGGGCGCATCGAAGGTGGCGCCGTCGTCCGCGACCATACCGTAGCTGCCCTGCATGGACCCGACCGGTGTCTCGAGCACGGCGCCCGAGGTGTACCGGAAGCCCTGGCCGGGCTTGAGGTAGGGCTGTTCGCCCACGACGCCGTCGCCGCGCACCTCCTGCACCTTGCCGTTGGCATCGGTGATCACCCAGTGGCGGGTCAGCAGGCGCGCGGGCAGTTCGCCCTGGTTGCGGATGGTGATGGTGTAGGCGAAGACGTAGCGGTCCTCGCCGGGATCCGACTGGTCGTCGAGGTAGCGCGTGCTGACGTCGACGGCGATGGCGTGGCGGACGGGCATGGGCGGCACCGCTCAGCGCAGGCGCACGGCGAGCACGTCGCAGGGCGCGGCGTGCAGCACGGTGTCTTCGGTGAAGTTGACCAGGATCGAGATGCCGTGCCGTTCGCGGCAGCCGAGCACGATGAGGTCGGCTCCCAGCTCCTCGGCGGCCCGCACGATCTCCGCCTTGATGTTGCCGGTGGCCACCTGGCGCGGCGCATCCGCGAGACCCAGCTGGGCGGCGAGCTCGGCGAGCCGTTCCCTGGCGCGGCCGACCAGCTCCTCCTCGATCTGGACCGCAGGCAGCAGGGTCTCGCCCATCGGCTCGACCGGCACGTACTCCACCACATGCAGCAGCGAAATCCTTGCGCCCGCGTCCTTCGCAACCGCGAGGGCACGTCGGCCGATGGTGGTGCTGTCCTCCGTGAGGTCCACCACCAGCAGGATGTTCTGGTACGAACTCATGCGCTGTCCCCGCGAGACGCGTTTTCGACGGGGATCATTCTACAGTGCGCGGCCCCCCGCGCCACGGGAGCCACGCCCGCGCCGCGTAGCCTGGTTCAATCCTGCGCGAGGCTGGCGAACACCCGTCGCGTGTAGTCCTGCATGTCCTGTACGCGGGCGACGGCGGCCTCGGCCGGTGGCTGCCATGCGTCCACCGCGCCGGGCGCGAGCGCGCCCTGTCCGGCGAGGATGCGCTCGAGCGCGTCGAGCCGCGCGCGCGTGGCGGCCAGCTCGGTGCTGAGCGCACTGACCACGTCCCACAGCCGCTCGATCGTGGGATCGGCGAGGAACTGTGGGCGCGGGAAACCCTCGACGGGAACGGGTTCGATTCCGGTATTCATGCCGGGTCCCTCCACGCGCCCACCACCTGCCAGTTGCCGGTGCGGCCGTAGTCCTCCATGCGCCCCGGTGCGCGCGGGTCGGTGTTCCACGGCACCGCGGATACGGCGTCCTCGAAGGTGCGCGCCGGCGCGAAGCCGGCACCGGCGAGTTCCTGCCGGAGGTCGAGCTCGTAGAGGTGGCTCCAGAAGCGCTCGTTGTTGTAGCGGCCGTCCCAGTCGCGCATGCACTGTTCGAACCAGGGACGGTCGCCGTAGGCCGGCTGCTCGACGTGCAGCGTCAGGCCGCCAGGAGCCAGCCGCTCGTGGCAGCGACGGAAGACGTTCTTCAGTGCCTCGTGGCTGGTCTCGTGCAGCACGATGGCGGTGTAGGCGAGGTCGACGGGCCCGAGCCGCGCCGGCACGTGCTCGATGTCGGCCTGCACCCAGCGCACGTTCGTGATGCCGAGCGAGGCGGCGCGCGCGGCGGCGTAGCGCAGCATGCCGGCGCCGGCGTCCACGCCGATCACCTCGGCTTCGGGGAAAGCCTGGGCCACCGCGCAGGTGTTCAGGCCCACGCCGCAGCCGAGGTCGAGGATCCGGCGCGGGCTGAAGGACGGGAAGCGCGTCCGGATCCAGCGGGCGAGCGCGCGGCCCGCGCCGTCGCTGTAGGGGCCCGAGCGTCCCGGCACGACCGAGTAGACCGACGCTTCGTAGGCGGCGCCCGCCGTGACGTCGTCGTCGCCGAAGGAGGCGAGGTAGCCGCCGGGCATGAGGTGCGCGTGCGTGTCCGCGAGGTAGGCCGGAGGGGTGAGGTCCGGGTCGAGCTCGAGCGTGCCGGCGGCCGCGACGACGTCGCGGCAGGCCGCGGCGAGCGCCTCGCGCTGGCGGAAGGCCGCCTCGAAAGCGGCCCGCTGACGCGCTTCCATCGAGCCGCGGCGCAGGCGGCTCCACACCGCGAAACGTGGATCCGTCTCGAGCAGCGCCCAGGCCTCGTCCCGCGTCGCGGGCGGTTTCGCGGCGGCGGCCTGTTCGAAGCGCTGGCGCATCGCGGGCACGACCTGCTGCGCAAGGAAGTGGTTCAGGTGGGCGGCGGCGTCGAGCCGCGACCTCTCGTCGTGCGAAAGCTGCGCGAGCGCCGCGTGCCGGCCGATCGTATGCCAGGGCTGCGGCAGCGTGCCGAGCGGGAGCTGCCGCGGCGCGGCCGCGGTGTCGGCAGGCGTGGCGTCAGGCGAGGCTGGGAGGGGCGATTGGACGACGGCGTTCACCTGGGGCTCCGTGTCTTGGACGGGGGATCGCAGAGTCTGGCGGTCCTCGCGAATCCGGGAAAGTCGAATTATTCTTACTAAAGATCCTTTAAAACCGGATGATGGCATGAACCTCCGCCGCCTCGACCTCGTCCAGCTCGCCTACCTGCGCGCCGTGGCGCAGACCGGTTCCGTCACTGGTGCGGCCGCAGCCCTCGCCGTCGCGCCCCAGACCGTCAGCGGCCAGCTGCGGGTGCTGGAACAGAACCTGGGCCGGCCGCTCTTCGACCGCGTCGGGCGCAGCCTTCGCCTCAACGACGCCGGCAGGCTGGTGCTCGACTACGCGACCGACATGCTCAGTCGCGGGGAAGACCTGCTGCGCGCCCTCGAGAGCGGCGCCGGCCGCGAGGGCAGCTTCGCGGTCGGCATCGACGAGATCGTGCCCAAGCTCGTGGCGCGGCAGCTGCTGGAGCCCGTGCTCGCGCTCGACCCGCCGCCGCGGCTGCTGTGCCGCGAGGGCAACGAGTCGCGCCTGCTGGAGGACCTGCGTGCCCGGCAGCTCGATGCGGTCCTCGCCACCGGGGCTCCCGCGGCGGCCACGGGCCTTCGAGTGAAGCTGCTGGCGACCTCGGCGGTGGGCGTGTTCGGCACCCGGGCGCTGGTGCGGCGGGTGCAGTCGCGGTTCCCGGAAAGCCTCACCGGGGCGCCGCTGCTCCTGCCGGGCGCCGCGAGCGAGGCGCGACGCCTCGTGGAGACGTGGCTTGCGAGCCGGGGTCTCGCGCCGCGGGTCGTGGGCGAGTTCGACGACGCGGGTCTCAGGGAAGCCTTCGGGGCGGCCGGAGCAGGGCTGTTTCTCGCACCCGGTCTCATCGCGCCGGCGCTTCGGAAGGTCTACGGCGTCGAATGCGCAGGCACGCTGCCAGAGCTCGCGGCGCGCTATTTCCTCGTTACCCCGGATCGCAAACACCGGCCGGCGGCGGTGGGCGCCATCGAGAACTCAGTCTAGGCGAGGGGAGGCCGCCAGCGCCGCGAACTCCGCCGGGGACAGCGTGTCCGCGCGCCGGCCGGGGTCCACGCCGGCCGCGGCGAAGCCGTCCTCGTCCACCCAGTCGCGCAGCGAGTTGCGGATGGTCTTGCGCCGGCCCGAGAAGCCCGCCGCGACCACCCTGGCGAAGCGCTGCCGGTCGGGCAGGGGGAAGGGCGGCCCGGCGAGCGGCACGAGCCGCACGACGGCCGATTCGACCTGCGGCGGCGGCTGGAAGGCGCCGCGGCCCACGCGAAACAGGGCCTCCACGCGGCAGGCGGCCGCGAGCATGACGGTGAGCCGGCCGTACTCGCGGGTATCGGGTTTCGCCGCCATGCGCTCCACGACCTCGCGCTGCAGCATGAAGTGCATGTCCTCGATCGCCGCCGACTGCGACAGCAGGTGGAACAGCAGCGGCGTGGACACGTTGTAGGGCAGGTTGCCGCAGACGCGCAGCTTGCCGCCGCCGGCGAGCGCCGCGAAGTCGAACTCGAGCGCGTCCCCCTCGTGCACCACGAGTTCACCCAGCCCCGCGCAGCGGCGTTCGAGTTCCACGATCACGTCGCGGTCGATCTCGACGGCCTCGACGCGCCCGGCGCGCTCGAGCAGCAGGCGGGTCAGCGCGCCGAGGCCCGGCCCGATCTCGACGACGCGCTGGCCCGGCTGCGGGTCGATGGCGGCGACGATGCGGGCGATGACGCCGGGATCGTGCAGGAAGTGCTGGCCGAAGCGCTTGCGCGGCTGGTGCGTCATCCGCCGGCGAGCCTCGCGGCGAGCTCCACCGCCGCGAACAGGCTGCCCGGGTCGGCACGGCCCGTGCCTGCGAGATCGAGCGCGGTGCCGTGGTCCACCGAGGTGCGCACGACCGGCAGCCCCAGCGCCACGTTCACCGCGTGGCCGAAGCCGACGTGCTTGAGCACCGGCAGCCCCTGGTCGTGGTACATCGCAAGCACCGCTGCTGACCCCTCGAGCACGCGCGGGGTGAACAGGGTGTCCGCGGGCAGCGGGCCGATGGCGTCGATGCCGGCCGCGCGGGCCTCGGCGAGCGCCGGCGCGATCACTTCGATCTCCTCGCGGCCGAGGTGGCCGGACTCGCCGGCGTGCGGGTTGAGCCCGCACACCAGGATGCGCGGCGCGGCGATGCGGAAACGCGCGCGCAGGTCGCGGTCGAGCACGGTGAGCGTCCCGAGCACGGCCTCGCGGGTGATCGCCGCGGGCACCGCGGCGAGCGGCAGGTGGGTCGTCACGAGCGCGACGCGCAGCGCATCGCCTGCGGCGAGCAGCATGACGGGCCTGGCGACTCCGAGGCGGTGCGCGAGGTACTCCGTGTGCCCGCTGAAGACGATGCCGGCGTCGTTGATGACGCTTTTCTGCACCGGCGCGGTGACCATGCCCGCGAACTCACCGGCGACGCAGCCGTCCACGGCCGCATCGAGCATCGACAGGACGTAGCGGGCGTTGACGGCATCGAGACGGCCGGCGAGGACAGGACGGGCGAGCGGCCGCGCGAGCACGGTGAGTTCGCCGGCGCGCTGCGGACCCGGCGCCTGCCCCGGTGCGTAGGGGCGCAGGACGATGTCCTGGCCCAGGATCCCGGCGCGTTCGCGCAGCAGCCCGGGGTCGCCCGCGACGACCAGCTCGAAGGGCCAGTCCCGGCCGGCAAGCGCGACGCAGAGATCGGGGCCGATGCCGGCCGGCTCGCCCGACGTCACCACCAGGCGCATCATCGCGGCCCCTCCCGACCCGGTCGCGCGGTCAGCGGTACTCGACGTAGGCGTCGTCCCGCAGCCTGCGCAGCCAGAGCTCCGTTTCCTCGTCGACCTTGCCCTCGCGCAGCGCGGCGAACACGCGCTGGCGGCGAACCTCGTCGCTCTGGTCGTACACGCGCTTGCCCATCAACTGCACGATGTGCCAGCCGAACTGGGTCCGGAAGGGCTCGCTGATCTCGCCTTCCTCGAGCTCGTTCAGGGCCTGCTCGAACTGGGGCACGAAGGTGCCGGGGCCGGTCCAGCCGAGGTCGCCGCCCTGCGTCGCCGAACCCGGGTCCTCGGACGTCACGCTCGCGAGCGCCGCGAAGTCCTCGCCGTCGAGAATGCGCCGGCGCAGGTCCACCAGGCGCTGGCGGGTCGTCGCGTCGTCCTGGACCTCGGTCGGGCGCAGCAGGATGTGCCGCGCGCGCACCTGCTCGACCATCATCGGGGCGTCGCCGCCGCGCTCGCCGTCCAGCCTCACGAGGTGGAATCCGGTGGGCGTGCGCATCGGGCGCGACACCTGGCCCGGCTCCAGCTTCGCGACTTCCTCGGCGATGAACTGCGGGAGCTGCGACGGTCGGCGCCAGCCGAGCTTGCCGCGCTCGAGCGCGGACTGCGCCTGCGAGAACGACAGCGCGAGCTGGCCGAAGTCCTCGCCCGCGACGGCGCGGCGGTAGATCTCCCCGGCGCGGGACTCCACCACGGCGATCTCGTCGGCGGTGGCGGACTCCGGCAGCGACAGCAGGATGTGCGAGACGTCGTATTCCGCGTTCAGGTCGGCTTGCGAGGACTCGCGCTCGAGCGCCTGCTCGAGTTCGCGCGGCGAGACGTAGATGCGCGGCAGCACGTCGCGCTGCCGGAGCATCGTCAGGGTCATCTCGCGGCGCATGTCGTCGCGGTAGGAGGCGTAGTCCATGCCCTGCGCGGCGAGCAGCGTCGGCATCTGGTCGAAGGGCACGTTGTTGCGCCGCGCGACGTCGCGCAGGGCGTTGTTCAGCATTTCGTCGGACACGGTCACGCCGAGCCGCTTCGCGCGCTGGAGCTGGATCTCCTGGAGCACCAGCCGCTCCAGGACCTGCTGGCGGATGACGCGCTCCGGCGGCATCTGCCCGCCCTGCTCGCGCAGCCGGGCCATGATCAGCGCGACCTGGCCGTCCACCTCGCTCTGAAGGACCACGCCCTCGTTCACGACGGCGACGATCTTGTCGAGGGACTGTCCGGTGGCCGACAGCTCGCGCGTCTGGGCCAGGGCGCCGGGCGTGGCGGCCACGAGCGTCGCGGCCAGCAGGAAAACGGGGATTCTCATGGGGAACCGGTCAGGGGAGGGATTCCGGGTCGGCGGAGTATCCACGAATGCCGCGCTCCAGGAAAGCATCGGTGTTTCCGACCGAGGACAGGCCGTTGAGTTCCAGCTGGACGGTCAGCGAGGTGTCCTGCTCCCCGGTGCGGTTGGACAGGTACCGCCGGCCCACCAGGCGCAGCCGCCAGCAGCAGGAGGCGTACTCCACGCCGAGGAAGGCATCGATTCCCTGGTCGTCCTTGAGCGAGTACACGCGGCTGCCGAAGGCGCTCCAGCGCGGCGAGAAACGCCAGGCGGCCGAGGCTTCCCACTGTTCGATGCGGCCCTCGCGGTAGCGGTAACCGACGTTCACGACCTTGTCGCGCGCGGCGCGGTACTGCAGGCCGAAGCGCGACAGCACCGTGCTCGAAGCGTCGGTGTCGTACTGCGTCGCCAGACGCAAGGACCAGTTGCGGTAGGCGTTCAGCTCGAGCTCGCCGACGACGTCGGAGCTGGCCCGGCGTTCCGGCGCCTCGTCGTCGAGGGTCACCCGGGGCGACTGCAAATAGACTTTCTGGCCGATCGTGGCCGCGAGGAACTGGCGGCCCGAGTCGGTCTGCAGAAGGCGTGTGGTGATTCCGTAGGCGAGCTGGTTGGCGTCGCCGAGGCGATCCGCGCCCACGTAGCGGTTGCTGCGGAAGAGCTGCACGAGGTCGAGGTCGGGCAGGCCGGTGTCGAACACGGGCAGGTCGGCCTGGTCCCGGAAGGGAATGTACGTGTAGAGAACCCGCGGCTCGAGGGTCTGGCTGAGCCGCCCGTCGCGAGTGGCCAGCCGGTCGAACACCAGGCCGGCGTCGAGGGCCAGGATCGGCGCGTCGCGGGAGGGGGCGTCGTCCGCGCCGGCCTCCGTGCCGTCGAGCGCGTAGCCCGTGTAGCGCCAGGCGGCCGATGGCTCGAGGAACCAGCCCGCGCCGCCGAGCGGGAGCGAGAGGCGGGGCGCCAGGTCGAGCCGGGCGCCGGTGACACCGGCATTTCGATCGAAGTAGACCGCCTCGCCTTCGATTTCCGCGTGAAGCCCGAGGAGGCCGAGCCGCCCGCGTGCCGAGCCGACGACCTGCGGCAATCGCGCATAGGGCCGGTCCAGCGCATCGATGCGCTGGTCGATCACTTGGAAGTCCTGCGCCAGAGCTTCCACGCGCCACCCCTCGCCGAGCCACTGCAGCCCCGCGTGGCGCTCGACCTGCGTGACGCTGGTGCCCTCCACGCCGCTGCGGAAGTCCTCGAAGTACTGGTCGTCGCTCACGTTCTCGCCGGCAGCCGTCAGGCGCAGGCGGTCGGTGAGGTCGGTGACGTGGTCCAGGTGCAGGTAGCTGCGGTCGCGGTTCGCGAGGTCGTCGCTAGGCAGGAAGCTTCCGTCGAGCTTGCCGCGGCTGCGCTGCGTGAGGTAGCGGAACTCGCCGCCGAGCTCGAGGCCGCGGCGGGAGAGGTAGCGTGGCTCGAAGCGCGCGTCGTAGTTGGTCGCCAGGTTGAAGTAGTAAGGAATCCCGAACTCGAAGCCGCTGCGCGAGGAGGTGCCGATGCTCGGGAACAGGAAGCCCGACTTGCGCGCAGGACCTGCCGGGAAGGAGATCCACGGCAGGTACAGAATCGGCACTCCGAGGAACTCGAGCTTGACGTCGCGGCCGGTGCCCTGCTGGGCCTCCCGGTCGATGTCGATCGAGCCGGCGAGGAGCAGCCAGTCGTCGTTGCCCGCGGGGCAGGTGGTGAAAAGGACATCCTCGAGGCCGAGGTCGCCATTCGGGGTCAGCTGCAGCCTTCCGGCGGTGCCGCGCGCCGGGCGCTCCGGCAGCTCGAAGCGCGTGCCGGTGAACACGCCGCCCGCGGTGCTGCTCCAGTTGCCCTTGTCTCCGCCGACCAGCAGCCGCGGGTCGCGGTACTCGACCGAGCCTTCGACCTGGAAATCGCGGGTCTCGGCGTTGAACGTGGCGGTTTCGGCCGTGAGGGTCCGGCTGCCCTGCCGGACGACCACGTGGCCGAGAAGCCGGCCCTCGCCGGATCGTCCGAATTCCGCGCCGT
The DNA here is from genome assembly GCA_025458865.1 of Steroidobacteraceae bacterium. Taxonomy (GTDB): domain Bacteria; phylum Pseudomonadota; class Gammaproteobacteria; order Steroidobacterales; family Steroidobacteraceae; genus SG8-30. The sequence continues at coordinate 33,539 of JALORP010000014.1, forward strand.
CGCTCGTGATTTCGATGCGGGGCTCGACGCCTTCCGCGTCCTCCGTAACCTCCGGCTCCGCGCCGGGTGGTGCCGGCGGCGGGCCGCAGTCCTGCCCGGCGGCCTGGCCGGACAGGGCCGCCAGCGTGGCGAGCAGCAGCGTCTGCGGGAGGATGGGCTTCAACGCGCTCGGCTTCGGGGCAGGTGGAGGCACCTGCGAGTTTATAATGGCGGCCCCCACCGCGTCCCGACCCCATGCAGCCCCAGAACGTCACCGATCCGCGCCTCGAGCTGCTCGCCCGCTGGCTCGCCGAGGTCCTCGGCCAGGCACCCGAACGCGTCGCGCCTGCCTCGGCCGATGCGAGCTTCCGCCGCTATTTCCGCGCCGTGAGCGGCGGCCGCAGCTGGGTGGCCATGGACGCGCCCCCGCAGCAGGAGGACACCGGGCCCTACCTGCGCGTGGCGACGCTGCTCTCGCGGCAGGGCGTGAACGTGCCCGCGGTGCTTGCCCAGGACGCGCAGAACGGCTTCCTGCTCCTCTCCGACCTCGGGACCCTGCAGCTGCTCGATGCGCTCAGGAACGGCGCTGACCCGGCGCGAATGTACTCCGACGCGATCGCGATGCTCATCCGGCTGCAGCGCACGCCGCTCGCAGCGGCGGCCGGTCTGCCGCGCTACGACGCCGCGCAGCTGCGGCGCGAGATGATGCTGCTGCCCGAGTGGTTCATCGCGCGCCACCTGGGCCTGACGCTCGCCCCGTCGGAGGAGCGCGTGGTGCTCGCGGCCTTCGACTTCCTCGAGCGCGCCGCGCTGGCGCAGCCGGCGGTGCTGGTGCACCGCGATTACCACTCCCGCAACCTGATGGTCGTCGAGTCCGACAACCCGGGCGTGCTCGACTTCCAGGACGCCACGGTCGGCGCGGTAACCTACGACCTCGTGTCGCTGCTGAAGGACTGCTACATCCGCTGGCCGCGGGAGCGCGTGACTGGCTGGGTGGACGAGTACCGGGCGCGGGCGGAGGAGGCGGGCATACCCGTTGGCGCCGACCGCTCCGCCTTCCTGCGGGATTTCCACCTCATGGGTCTGCAGCGCCACCTGAAGGTGCTCGGTATCTTCGCGCGGCTGTGGTACCGCGACGGCAAGCCCGGCTACCTGCGTGACCTCCCGCTCGTGCTCGACTACACGCTCGAGGTGACCGGCGCGTTCGAGGAGCTGCGCGAGTTCGACCAGCTGTTCCGCGAGCGCCTCGTGCCGGCCTTCCAGCCGGCGCAGGCGCGCGCGCTGGCGGCGGCGTGAAGGCCATCGTCCTCGCCGCCGGTCGCGGCGAGCGCATGCGGCCGCTCACCGACGACCGGCCCAAGCCGCTGCTCGAGGCCGGCGGGCTCGCGCTCATCGACTGGCACCTCCACGCCCTGGCGGACGCCGGCGTGCGGGAGGTCGTCGTGAACCTCGCCTGGCAGGGCGCGCGACTGCGCGAGCACCTCGGCAGCGGCGAGCGCTACGGCCTCGCGGTGACCCTGAGCGACGAAGGACCGGAGGCGCTGGAAACCGGCGGCGGCATTCACCGGGCGCTGCCCTGGCTCGGGCCGGGGCCGTTCCTCGTGGTCAACGGCGACGTCTGGACCGACTACCCGCCAGGCCGGCTCGCGCTGCCCGCGGGGTCGTGGGCCCACCTCGTGCTGGCGGACAACCCGTCCCACCATCCCCGGGGCGACTTCTCGCTCGATCCGGACGGACGGCTCGGCCGCGGCGAGCCGCGGCTCACCTACGCGGGCCTCGGTGCCTATCACCCGGACCTGTTCGCCGCCTGCAGCGCCGGTAAGTTCCCGCTCGCGCCGCTCCTGGATGCGGCGATCGTAGCCGGCAAGGCTACGGCCGAGCACCACCGCGGCGCCTGGTTCGACGTCGGCACGCCGGCGCGGCTGGCTGAACTGGACGGGCGGCTGCGCCGCGGCGAATTGGCCCACCCCGCGCAGGGGTGGGCGGTAAAATAGCGGCATGAGCGATTTCAAGGGCATCCCGATCGTGCGGTCGGCGCCGGCGGCGAGCGGCCAGAAGTACGTGACGCCGCAGGGCTTCACCGCGATCCGCGACGGCATCAAGAAGACCGCGGCTGCGGAGCCGCTGCAGGTGGGCCGCAAGCCGCGCTGGCTGCGCGCGCCCATGCCCGCCGGCGCGCGCTTCGAGGCCGTGCGCGGCATCGTCCGGGAGCACCGCCTCAGCACGGTCTGCGAGGAGGCCAAGTGCCCGAACATCGGCGAGTGCTGGAACGCCGGCACGGCCACGCTGATGCTGATGGGCGCCGTCTGCACGCGCGCCTGCCGCTTCTGTTCGGTGGACACGGGCAACCCGCGCGGCTGGCTGGATCCCGAGGAGCCCGAGAACGCGGCCCGCACCGTCACGCTGATGGGCCTTGGCTACGTGGTGCTCACTTCGGTGAACCGCGACGACCTGCCGGACGGCGGCGCCGCGCACTTCGCGGCAACGGTGCGCGCCATCAGGCGCGCGAGCCCCGGTACGGCCGTGGAGGCGCTGACGCCCGATTTCCAGGGCGTGCTGGCCGACGTCGAGACCGTGGTCGACTCGGGCCTGCAGGTTTTCGCGCAGAACGTCGAGACCGTCGAGAGGCTTACCCACCCCGTGCGCGATGCGCGCGCGGGCTATCGGCAGACGCTCGACGTGCTGGCGCATTCGAAGCGTTTCCGCCCCCAGGTGCTCACCAAGACGAGCCTCATGCTTGGCCTCGGCGAGACGGACGCGGAGATCCTCGCAACCATGGACGACTTGCGCGCCGTCGGCGTGGACATCCTCACGCTCGGCCAGTACCTGCGGCCGACCGTCAACCACCTGCCGGTGCAGCGTTTCGTGGCGCCCGAGGAGTTCGAGAACCTCCGTCGCGAGGCGCTGGCCCGCGGCTTCCTCGAGTGCGTGGCCGGGCCGATGGTGCGCTCGAGCTATCGGGCCGAGCGCGCGCTCGAGGGCAACAACTGCGGCCTCGGCGAGTCTGCTGCCGGCGCCTGAGCCGCGCCACATCCGGGAGAATTCGATGCATCCGTATCCGCACGTCTACAAGGTCGGTCTGAGCGCCGCGGCCGAGGGCGAGGTCACGCTGACGAGCCCCGGCCTGCCGGACCTGGCCTCCATGCCACCGCCCGAATTCGACGGCCCGCCGGGGTACTGGTCGCCCGAGACGCTGCTCGCCGCCGCGGTCGCGGACTGCTTCGTGCTGAGCTTCCGCGCCGTTGCGCGCGCCTCCAAGCTCGAGTGGCAGAGCCTCTCCGCGGAGGTCGAAGGCACGCTCGAGCGAGTGGACGGCGTCACGCGCTTCACGCGCTTCCATACGCGGGCGCGCCTCGTCGCCCCCGGTGCCGATCCCGCGCGCGCGAAGATGCTGCTCGAGAAGGCCGAGAAGGTCTGCCTGATCTCGAACTCGCTCAACGCCGAGCGCCACCTCGAGTGCGAGATCGCCTGAAATCGCGGCGCGTCCCGATTCTCGAGCGCGAACCGTGCCCCCATGAGTCCCTCGGATGGAAATCGGGAAGCGCCCCCGCTTTCCGTTTTCCGGTGGCTCGGGCGCGTCGAGTACGAGCCCACCTGGCGCGCGATGCAGCGCTTCACTGAGGGGCGCGGCGAGGACACGCCGGACGAGGTCTGGTTCCTCGAGCACCCTCCCGTATTCACGCAGGGCATGGCCGGCAAGGCCGAGCACGTGCTCGCGCCCGGCGACATCCCCGTGGTGCCGATCGATCGCGGCGGGCAGGTGACGTACCACGGCCCCGGGCAGCTCGTCGTCTATCCGCTGCTCGACCTGCGCCGTCTCGGGCTCGGCATCCGCGAGCTCGTCGTGGTCCTCGAGCGGTCGGTGATCGAGCTGTGCGCGGCGCACGGGATCGAGGCTCTGGGCCGCCGCGACGCGCCGGGCGTCTACGTCCAGGGGCGCAAGCTCGCCAGCATCGGCCTGCGCGTGCGCCGCGGCGGCAGCTACCACGGGCTCGCCCTCAACGTGGACGGCGACCTTGGACCCTTCTCCCGCATCAACCCCTGCGGCTACGCGGGCCTCGAGATGACGCGGCTTTCTGACCTGGGGGTCGGGCTCGGCGTCCGGGACGTTGCGGTGCAGCTGGCGCCCCTGCTGGCGGAGCGGCTCGGCCTCGATCGACGGTGGGAGTTCGTCGGCAGTGTGGCGTGAGCGGCAAGCCGAGGCGGTCCAGGCCGGCAGGCGCGCGCCGCGCGCTGATCACAGCGCGACCAGCACCACCCCGCTGGCGGTAAGGTCCTGGTAGATCGCATCGAGCTGGGCGCGGCTCTCGGCGCGGATGGTGTAGGTCATCGAGACGAAGTTGCCCTTGGTGCTCGGTCGCTCGGTGATCCGCTCGGGCGCGAGCGGCCCGGCGTGACGCTGGACGATGGCGAGCGTGAGCGAGCGGAAGGACTCGCCGTCGCGGCCCATCACCTTGATCGGGAAGTCGCAGGGGAATTGGAAGAGCTCGTCGCTGCTGCTCATGGCTCGACCTCCGTCGAGAATTCCGCCCTCGATCCGACCAGCGTGGCGAAGATCCGCAGGAACACCGGCCCGAGCACGCCGACCCCGACCGGCTGCCCGTCGAGGACGGTGGCGGCCCGCATCCCGCCGCCCGCCGAGGCGACGATGATCTCCTCCGCGCCGCGCAGCTGCGCCTCGGGGATCGTGCAGACGCGGCTCTCGAAGCCGCAGCGCCGCGCCAGCTCGAGCAGCAGCTCCCGGGTGGTCCCGGGCAGGACCTCCGGCGTGAGCGGTGGCGAGTGCAGCACGCCGCCGGTGACGACGTGCACGCTGCTCGAGGAGCCCTCGGTGAGGTGCCCGTCGCGCAGCAGCAGCGCCTCCGCGGCGCCGGCCTCTTCGGCCTGCCATTTGAGCAGTATGTTCGCGAGCAGGGCCGTGGACTTGATGTCGCAGCGCGCCCAGCGCGTGTCCGCAGCCGTGATGGCGGCAATGCCCGGCGGCGGTGCCGTCGGCGGGGGCGGCGTGCGGCTCGCGAAGGCGAAGACGGTGGGTGTCGAACCCTGCGGTACGTGCGAGCGGCCGGCTTCCGCTCCCCGCGACACCTGAAGGTACACGAGCAGGTCGCCACCGCCGTTGTGCGTCACCAGCCCGCCGATCAGGCGGCGCCACTGCCCCGCGTCATGCGGCGAGGCGATGCGGAGCGCGGCGAGGCTGCGTTCGAGACGCGCGAGGTGGGGCTCCAGCAGGAACACCCGGCCGCCGTAGACGGGCAGCACTTCGTAGACCGCGTCCGCGAACAGGAAGCCACGGTCCAGCGGCGAGATGCGCGCCTCGGCGAGCGGCAGGTAGCGCCCGTCGAGCCAGGCGGTGTCGCAGGGCCCGGTCACCTCAGGTGAACCAGCCCACGATGGTGTCCCACAGCCTGCGGAAGAAGCCACCCTCGGCCACGTCGGCGAGCGGGTAGAGCGGCTGGGCGGCCACCACCTCCCCGTCGAGCGACACGGTGACGCGGCCCACCGGCTGGCTGGCGGCGATCGGTGCGCGCAGCTTCGGCTCGACCTCGACGGCGACCTCCAGGTCGCCCCCGCGGCCGCGCGGCACGGTCACGTACAGCTCGTCGGCGATGCCGACCGCCGCCTTGCCGCCCGGCGCACGAAGGATGCGCGGCATGGCGAGCTCCGTGCCCTTCGGGTGCACGCGGCGCGTCTCGAAGAAGTTCAGGCCGTAGTTGAGCAGCGCCATGCTCGCGTCCTCGCGGGCGCGGACGCTAGGCGTGCCGAGCACCACGGCTATCATGCGCATGCCGTCCCGCTGCGCCGAGCTCACGAGGCAGTAACCGGCCGTCGAGGTGTGGCCGGTCTTCATGCCGTCCACGGCCGGGTCGCGGTCGAGAAGTCCGTTGCGGTTGCGCTGGGTGATGTTGTTCCAGGTGAACTCTCGCTGCGAGTACCAGCGATAGTATTCGGGGAACTCCCGGACGATGGCGCGGCCGAGGACGCCCATGTCGCGCGCCGATACGCGGTGGCGCTCGCCCGGAAGGCCCGTGGAGTTCTCGAAGTACGACTGGGTCATGCCCAGGCGGCGGGCATACTCGTTCATCAGGCCCGCGAAGGCTTCCTCGGATCCGGCCACGGCCTCGGCGAGCGCGATGCTGGCGTCGTTGCCCGACTGGACGATCACGCCCTGCAGCAGCACCTCGATCGGCACGCGGGAGTTCAGGTCCACGAAGCTGCGGGACCCCTCGGAGCGCCAGGCGCGCTCGCTGATCGGCACCGCCGTGTCCAGCGACAGCTTGCCGGCCCTGACGGCCTGGAACACCGCGTAGGCCGTCATCAGCTTCGTGATGCTGGCCGGCTCGTGCGGCGTGTCCGCGTCGTGGCTGGTGATGACCCGGCCGCTCTGGGCGTCGATCAGGATCCAGGCGCGGGCATCGAAGGTGGGCGGCGCGGGCACCGGCGGCGGGGCCGCCAGAGCGGTGAGCGAGAAAAGGGCGAGGACGAGCAGCGGGAGCAACCGGGCAGTCTGGGGCATCTTCCTTCCAGTCGAGAGGGGCGGGCGCGGAGGGGGGGAGAGCGCCACGATGCCGTGATTCTAGCGGCCGCGGCGCGGGCCGTGTAGCAGGCCGGTCAGTTGAGCGCCAGGCGCGCATCCGGGATGCCGAGCCCGCGCAGCCGCTCTATCAGGAGGTCGAACTCCTCGACGGTGGCCACCGGCCCGACGCGAACGCGGTGCAGCGGGCGTCCGCCGACCGTCGCGGGCACCGTCACCACGCTGGCGAGGCCCGCCGCCGCCAGCCGCTCGGCGAGGCGGCGCGCGTTCGCCTCATCGCCGAAGGCCCCGGCCTGCGCATAGAAGCCCCCTGTCGCCAGCGGGGCGGCCGGCGCCGTGCTGCCCGGTCCCACCGCGCGCACCTCCACCATCGCCGTACCGTCGCGAACCATGTCGAGTCGGAGCGCGGCGGCATAGGACAGGTCGATGACGCGGTTTTTCTTGAACGGTCCCCGGTCGTTGATGCGCACGACCACGCTGCGGCCATTCTGGAGGTTAGTGACCCGCGCGTAGGCTGGCAGCGGCAGCGTCGGGTGGGCAGCCGTCATGGCGTGCATGTCGTAGGGCTCACCCATCGAGGTGCTCTTGCCGTGGAAGTCCGGCCCGTACCAGGAGGCCACGCCCTGCTCGACGAATCCATCGGCGCTCGGGAGCACCACGTAGCGCTGGCCGAAGACCTCGTAGAACGGCGGGTTGCCGCGGGTCGCGCGGGGCTCGACGCGAGGCACGGCGTCGGGCACCGAGTGGGGGTCCACCGGTGGTCGCGGTGGCGCGCTGCCGCAGGCGGCCACGAGGCTCGCGGCCAGCAGCAGCGCGGCGCGCGTGGGCCTCATCCGGCGTCCGTCACCGGCAGCCGCTCGGCGATCTGGCTGCCGAGGTCGTGGACGGCGAGCGCGTACATGACGCTGCGGTTGTAGCGGGTGATGGCGTAGAAGTTGGTGAAGCCGACGCGCATTTCAGGGCCGCCGTCGCCCGCGACGTCCACGAAGAGGGCAGGGGTATCCTCGCCGAGCGGCGTCTCGAACTGCACGCCGAAGGCGCGCAGCGAGCCGACGGTGTCCTCGAGGGTAAGGCGATTGGCGACGAGCCCCTCGACGCCCGGATACTCGAGATCGGCCGGCGTGACGATGGGCTCGCCGGCACGCCAGCCGTGCTCGAGCAGGTAGTTCGCGACGCTCGCCAGCACGTCGTCCCAGCTGCCCCACAGGTCGCGCCGGCCGTCGCCGTCGCCGTCCACCGCGAAGACCCGGTAGCTGCCAGGCATGAACTGCGGCGCGCCCATCGCGCCCGCGTAGGATCCCTTGACGCCGAACAGGTCGATCGGCTCCTCGCGCGACAGCAGCAGGAAGTGCTCGAGCTGGCTGCGGAAGAAGGGGCTGCGGGGCGGGTAGTCGAAGGCGAGCGTCGAGAGCGCATCGAGCACGCTGAACGTGCCGGTGATGCGCCCGTAGAAGGTCTCGACGCCGATGATGCCCACGATCACGTGTGCGTTGACGCCGGTGCTCCGCTCGATCTCGGCGAGGCGGGCGCGATGCTTCACCCAGAAGTCCACGCCCTCCCGGATGCGCTGCTCCGTGAGGAAGTGGTCGCGGTACTCGTGCCAGGGCTTGACCCGCTCGGCCGGGCGGCTGATCAGGTCGATGATGCGCGGCTGGCTCGTGGCCTTGCGGAAGACCTCGTCGAGCCACTCGCGCTCGAGCCCGTGCTTGTCCTGCATTTCGGCCACGAACCCGCGCACGTCGGCCCGTGCATGGTCCAGGGCGGCTGCCGGGCATGCGGCGAGAAGCAGCGAGAGGCCCAGCGCGTGAAGTCGTTCCGTCGGCTTCATGAGCGCACCAGTTTCCGGTGGGAGTGAAGGCCCTGCAGGATACCGAAGCCGGCCAGCAGGGTCACCATCGAGGTGCCGCCGTAGCTCACGAGCGGCAGCGGCAGGCCCATCACCGGCAGGAGCCCCACCACCATGCCGCTGTTGATGAACACGTACACGAAGAAGGTCAGCGCGATGCTGCCCGACACCAGCCGCCCGAAAGTGTCGTTGCACTGCGCGGCCAGGTACAGCGCGCGGCCGAGCACCGCGACGTAGAGCGCCACCAGCGTCAGCTGGCCGAGCAGGCCGAGCTCCTCGCCCATCACGGCGAAGATGAAGTCGGTGGAACGCTCGGGCAGGAATTCGAGCTGTGCCTGGCTGCCGTTCATCCATCCCTTGCCGAACACCCCGCCGGAGCCGATGGCGATCTGCGACTGGATGATGTGGTAGCCGGCGCCGAGGGGATCGCTGTCCGGATCGAGCAGCGTGAGTATTCGCTGGCGCTGGTAGTCGTGCAGGAAATGCCAGGCGACCGGCGCGGCCGCGGCGAGCAGCCCCGCGCCGAGCGCGAGCCACCGGCCGTGCAGGCCGCCGAGCAGCAGGACGAAGAATCCGGAGGCGCAGACCAGCATCGCCGTGTCGAGGTCGGGCTGCTCGGCGATGAAGGCGGCCGGCAGCAGGAACAGGATCGCGACCACGGCCGTGTGCGGCAGCGAGGGCGGCAGCGGGCGGTCGTGCACGTACCAGGCGCACATGAGCGGCACGGCGACCTTCATGATCTCCGACGGCTGGAAGCGGATGAAGCCGAGGTCGAGCCAGCGCTGGGCGCCCTTCGACACGTCGCCGAACAGCGCCACGGCCAGAAGCAGCAGGATGCCGCCGGCATACGCGAGCGGCGTGAGCATGCGGATGAAGCGCGGCGGCACCTGCGCCAGTACGACCATCGCGACCAGCGCCACCGCGACGCCCGCGACCTGCCGCAGCCACAGGGCCATGTTGCCGCCGAGGGCGCTGTAGAGAATGAACAGGCCGAAGGCGATGATCGCCGACAGGCCCAGCAGCAGCGGCCCGTCGAGGTGGAGCGCGCGCAGCAGCCGCCCGCCGCGGCCCATGGCCTCGCGGGTGCGCGACACCGTGAATTCCCCGGACATCATGGCGTGACCGCCTCCTCGGCCGCCGTCCCGGCGGCGGTCGCGGCGGGGGCGGTGGCGCCGCTCAGGTAGGCGTCGAAGACCGTCCGCGCGATCGGCGCCGCCGTGCCGCTGCCGCTGCCGCCGTTTTCGACCACGACCGCCACGACGATCTTCGGTTCCTCGGCCGGCGCGAAGGCGACGAACAGCGCGTGGTCGCGCAGGCGCTCGGCGATCTCCTTCTCGTTGTACTTCTCGTTCTGGCCGAGGCTGAAGACCTGGGCGGTGCCGGTCTTGCCCGCGATGGTGTACCCGGCGCCCCGTGCGGCGCGTGTGGCCGTGCCGCGAGGCCCGGAGGTCACCGCGACCATGGCGTCCACGATGACCTCCCAGTTCGCCGGGTTGTCGAGCTGGACCGAGGGCAACGGCCGCGGCGGGACGGGCGTGGACTCGCCGGTGCCCGGGTCGCGCAGTCCGCGCACGAGGCGGGGCGCGAAGTGCGGGCCGCGGGTGGCGAGCACGGCGGTCGCATGCGCGAGCTGCAGCGGCGTGGCGGTCCAGTAGCCCTGGCCGATGCCGACGATGACGGTCTCGCCCGGGAACCAGACCTGGGCTTCGCGCTGCCGGAACGACTGCTTCTTCCAGGCGGGTGACGGCATGATCCCGGGGCGCTCGCCCTCCACGTCGATGCCGGTGGCCGACCCGAAGCCGATCTTCGCCATGAAGTCGTGGATGCGCTGGATGCCCATGGTGTTGGCGAGGCGGTAGAAATAGACGTCGCAGGAGGTCGCGACCGCGTCGCGCATGTCCACCGTGCCGTGGCCCTCGCGCTTCCAGTCCCGGAAGCGATGGCGGGAGCCTGGCAGCGAGAAGGCCCCGGGGCAGAAGATGCGGTCCTCGGGGCGGATCAGGCGCGTTTCGAGCCCCGCCAGCGCCATGAGCGGCTTGATGGTCGAGCCGGGCGGGTAGGTGCCGCGCAGCGCGCGGTTGTACAGCGGCTGGTCCGGATCGCCCGTGAGGGCGCGGTAGTCGGCGCTGGAGATGCCGCGCGCGAACAGGTTCGGGTCGTAGGTGGGCGTGCTCGCCAGCGCCAGCACGTCGCCGTTCCAGGGATCCAGGGCTACCACGGCGCCGCGATACGTGCCGAGCGCTTCCTCCGCCACCCGCGTGAGCTCGATGTCGAGGGCGAGCTCGAGGTCCTCGCCGGCCCTCGGCGCGCGGCTGCGCAGGTCCGGCACGACGCCGCCGAGGGTCGCCACGCTGCGGCCCTTGGCGTTGACGAGCACCTCGCGGAAGCCCCCCAGCCCGTGCAGGCGGTCCTCGTAGGTGCGTTCGAGTCCGATCTTGCCGATCGCGGCCGTGCCGAAGTACTCCTGCCGGTCTATGCGCTTGAGGTCGTCCTCGCTGATCGAGCCGACGTAGCCGATCGCGTGGACGCCGACCGGGCCGTAGGGGTAGTGACGCGCGACGCGCGTGGCGAGCTCGACGCCCGGCAGCTCGTGGCGGTGGACCGCGAAACGCGCGACCTCCTCGTCGGTGAGCCGCAGGCGTATGGGGACAGCCTCGAAGGCCGGCCGGCTGCGAAGCTGGCGCTCGATCCGGTCCTGCTCGTCGGCCTCGATGAGCCCGATGCCGGCGAGGCGGGCGATCGTGCCCGGCAGGTCCGGCACCTGCTCGCGGGTGAGCGTGATCTGGTAGGCCGGCGTGTTCTCGGCGATCACCCGCCCGTGGCGGTCGAGCAGCAGGCCGCGGTCGGGCGGGAGCGGCTCGATGCGCACCCGGTTGCCTTGCGAGAGGCTGGCGTAGTGGTCGTGATGAATGACCTGCAGCCAGAAGAGGCGCCCGGCCACGACGAGCATCAGCCCGACGACCACTGCGGCGGCCACCAGCGACCGGATCTCGAAGATCCGCTGCTCGCGGAACAGGTCCTTGATGCGGACGCGGCGCACCGTGCCCCTCAGGCCCGCGGCAGGTAGCGTTCGAGCAGTCCTGCCAGCAGCGGCCAGCAGGCCGCGCCGACCAGCACGCCGAGCCAGCGGGTCCACTCGGTCACGGCGTGGCCGGTCACGCCGTCGATCCAGAATGCCAGGAACTCCGCCAGCGCCAGCAGGGCGAACACCACCGCGGACTGCTGCAGCAGCGGAAAGGCCCGGATCCGCAGCCGGAGCTTGAGCGCGATGTAGGCGATGACGCTGAAGACCAGGGCGTGCTGGCCGAGCAGCATGCCGTGGACCGCGTCAACGGCGAGTCCCGCCAGGAACGCGACGACGAGGCCGGTCGGCCTCGGCGAGAGCAGGCACAGCCAGAGGACGACGAGCGCGACAAAGTCCGGCCGCAGCGGCGCGACCAGTCGCGGCAGCGGGATGATGAGGGCGATCAGCGCCGCGAGCACCAGTGCGGCGATGGTCAACGCACCCGGTCCGCGGCGTCGCGCCATCAGGATGCCTCCCCGGCCGGAGCGGCCGGCTCGGTGGAGGCGCCGCCCGCGGCGGCCGGCGCAGTCTCGCTCGCCGGCGCGGGTTCGCGCGCCTCGGCCGGCGACGTGGCCGCTGCGGGTGCCTCCGCCCCGGCCTCGGTCCCCGCGTCCGGCTCCAGTTCCAGCTCTGGCTCGATGATCGTGCGCTCGAACCAGACCAGCAGAACCTCGGGGTCGCGGTCGAGCGCGGCCAGCGGCTGGGCGGCCACCTGCAGCAAGGGCTGGGCGGGGTCGCGCGTCACGTCCACGACGCGGGCCACCGGGTAGCCGGGCGGGAACACGCCGCCGAGGCCGGAGCTCACGATCAGGTCGCCCTCCTCGAGGTCGGCATTGCGTGGCAGGTAGGGCAGGGTCAGCTTGTCCGGCTGCCCGGTGCCGACGGCGATGGTCCGGACCCCGGTGCGGTTCACCGCCACCGGGATCGCGTGCTCGGGGTCCGAGATCATGATGATTTCGGCGCTCACCGGCCCCACCCGGGTCACCTGGCCGAAGATGCCTTTGGCGTCGAGCGCCGCCTGACCGGCGTAGACGCCGTCGCTCGACCCCTTGTTCACCAGCACACGCTGGCGGAAGGGATCGAGGTCCACCTTCATGATCTCGGCGACCAGCGATCGCTGCACGACCCGGGAGGACCCCTCGCGCGCACCCCTGAGGCGGCGGTTCTCCTCCTCGAGCGATTCGAAGCGCATCAGCTTGAGCTTCAGCGCGAGGTTCTCGGCCTGCAGCTCGACGTTCTCCGCCTGCAGCGTGGCGCGGCTCGTGAGCTCGCCGCCCAGCGATTTCCAGGCGGCGAAAGGCGCATCCACCGCGCGGTGCACGGGATAGGCCGCGGCCGTCACGGCGCCGCGCAGCGCCTCGAGGTAGCGGGCCCGATGGTCGGCGACCATGAGCGCCAGGGAGAGAACGCCGAGGATCGCGAGCCTCAGGCCCAGCGAAGGGCCCTCCAGCAGCAGGTTCCGGTGGTCCTGGTCCTGGATCGGCGACAAAGCGCTATTCGCCCCGGGCGATATCGGGTGAGAGGAGCCTCAAATGTACACGACCGGGCCGCGCGGCGTGCTGGCGGCTGTGGCTCAGTGCAGGCCGAAGAGACCCGGGTGCTCCTCGGTCAGCTCGAGGATGCGCCCGCCGCCACGGGCCACGCAGGTCAGCGGGTCCTCGGCCACGAGCACCGGCAGGCCGGTCTCTTCCATGAGGAGCTTGTCGATGTCCTTCAGGAGCGCGCCGCCGCCGGTCAGGACGATGCCGCGCTCGGCCACGTCGGCGCCGAGCTCCGGGGGGGTCTGCTCGAGGGCCTTCTTGACGGCCTGGACGATGCCCTGCAGGGGCTCCTGGAGCGCCTCGAGGATCTCGTTGGAGTTCAGCGTGAAGCTGCGCGGCACGCCCTCGGAGAGGTTGCGGCCCTTCACGGACATTTCCCTCACCTGCTGGCCGGGGTAGGCCGAGCCGATCTCGATCTTGATCCGCTCGGCGGTCGTCTCGCCGATCAGGATGCCGTAGTTGCGGCGCACGTACTGGATGATGGCGTCGTCGAAGCGGTCGCCGCCGATGCGGACCGACTCGGCGTAGACAATGCCGTTCAGCGAGATCACGGCGACCTCGGAGGTGCCACCGCCGATGTCGAGGACCATCGAGCCGCAGGCCTCGTTGACAGGCAGGCCGGCCCCGACGGCCGCCGCCATGGGCTCGGGGATGACGTCCACCCGCCGGGCGCCGGCGCCCTCGGCCGACTCCTGGATGGCGCGCCGCTCGACCTGGGTGGAGCCGAAGGGCACGCAGATCAGCACCCGGGGGCTCGGCCGCAGCCAGCGGTTGCCGTGCACCTTGCCGATGAAGTACTGCAGCATCTTCTCGGTGTAGGTGAAGTCGGCGATCACGCCGTCCTTCATCGGCCGGACCGCCGTGATGTGCCCCGGGGTGCGGCCGAGCATGTTCTTGGCCTCGGCCCCGACGGCGACGATGGTCTTGCCGCCGCGGCCCGGCTCGTCCTGCACGGCGACCACCGAGGGCTCGTTCAGGACGATGCCCTTGCCGCTGACGTAGATCAGCGTGTTGGCGGTGCCGAGGTCGATCGACACGTCGCTGGAGAAATATCCCCGGAGGCTCTTGAACATGGTGTGGTTTCGGCCTGCGCTCGGCTTGTCCGAAAAGGCCCGGCAGTGTAGCCCCGGGCAGGACTTTCCACAAGCAGACGTGTATGATTATCCGGGATTTTTTCCCTCGTTTCCCGCCGGAGTTCACGTGACGCTCACCCGCCGCGACGTGGAGAACATCGCGCACCTCGCGCGACTGCGAATCTCCGAGGAGGAGCTGCCTGCCTACGCCGGCAGCCTCTCGCGCATCATCGACTTCGTGGAGCAACTCGCCTCGGCCGACACGGCCGAGGTGGCCCCCCTGGCCCATCCCCTGGAGGACCAGGTCCAGCGCCTGCGTCCCGACGCGGTGACCGAGACCGACCGTCGCGACCTCTACCAGCGCAACGCGTCGCAGGTCGAGGCCGGCCTCTACCTCGTGCCGAAGGTGATCGAGTGAGCCCGCACCTGAAATCGGTCGCCGAACTCTCGCGCGGCCTGGCGGCGCGAGAGTTCTCCAGCGTCGAGCTGACGCGGCATTTCCTCGCGCGCATCGAGGCGGGCAACCCGCGCCTCAATGCCTTCGTCACGGTCTGCGCCGAGCGCTCGCTCGCCGAGGCCGCGCGCGCCGACGCGGCGATCGCGGCCGGCGGCGCCGGCCCGCTCACCGGGGTGCCCCTCGCCCACAAGGACATCTTCTGCACCGAGGGCGTGCTGACCACCTGCGGCTCGCGGATGCTGGCCAACTTCGTGTCGCCCTACGACGCGACCGTCGTCTCGCGGCTCGCCGCGGCCGGCATGGTGACGCTCGGCAAGCTCAACATGGACGAGTTCGCGATGGGCTCGTCCAACGAGACGAGTTTCTTCGGGCCGGTGCGCAACCCCTGGAACGAGGCCTTCGTGCCCGGGGGCTCCTCCGGCGGCTCGGCGGCGGCGGTCGCCGCGCGGCTCGCGCCCGTCGCCACCGGCACCGACACGGGCGGCTCCATCCGCCAGCCTGCGGCGTTGACCGGGCTGACCGGCATCAAGCCGACCTACGGTCGCGTCTCGCGCTACGGGATGATCGCCTTCGCCTCGAGCCTCGACCAGGCCGGCGTGCTGGCGCTCTCCGCCGAGGACGCCGCGCTGGTTCTGGAGGCCATGGCCGGCTTCGACGAGCGCGACTCGACGAGCGTGGACGCGCCGGTGCCGAGTTATCGCGCGGAGATCGAGCGCCCCGTGCGCGGCCTCAAGGTGGGCATCATCCGCGAGTTCTTCGGCGAGGGCCTCGAGGCCCGTACCGGCGCGGCGGTACAGGCTGCCCTCGACGTCTACCGTCGCCTCGGCGCGGAGCTCGTCGAGGTGAGCCTGCCGAACCTGGCGCTGTCCGTGCCGACCTACTACGTGGTCGCGCCGGCGGAGTGCTCGTCAAACCTTTCCCGCTTCGACGGCGTGCGCTTCGGCTATCGCTGCGAGGACCCGCGCGACCTGCTCGACCTCTACACGCGTTCGCGCGGCGAGGGCTTCGGGCCCGAGGTCAAGCGCCGCATCATGACCGGGACCTACGTGCTCTCCGCCGGCTACTACGACGCCTACTATCTCAAGGCGCAGAAGGTCAGGAGCCTCATCAACGAAGACTTCCGGCGCGCTTTCGCGGAGGTGGACGTGCTGATCGGCCCGACCGCGCCGACGCCGGCCTTCGAGCTCGGCGCCAAGATGGACGATCCGATCACCATGTACCTGAACGACATCTACACCATCGGCGCGAACCTGGCCGGCCTGCCGGCGCTGTCGGCGCCCTGCGGCCTGGTGGATGGACTGCCGGTCGGCCTGCAGGTCATCGGCCCGCATTTCGCGGAATCGCGGGTGCTCGCCGCGGCCCACGCCTACCAGCGCGAGACCGACTGGCACCTCAAGGTGCCGGCGGGCTGGGAGTAGCCCATGGCCATCGAGTGGGAAGTCGTCATCGGCCTAGAGATCCACGCGCAGCTCGCGACGAAGAGCAAGATCTTCTCGGGCTCGTCGACCGCCTTCGGCGCCGAGCCGAACGTGCAGGCGAACCTGGTGGACCTCGGCTATCCCGGCGTGCTGCCGGTGCTCAACCGGGATGCGGTCCGCATGGCCGTCAAGTTCGGTCTCGCGACGGGCGCGACGGTCGCGCGCCGCTCCGTGTTCGCGCGCAAGAATTATTTCTACCCGGACCTGCCGAAGGGCTACCAGATCAGCCAGTACGAGCTGCCGATCGTCGAGGACGGGTCGGTCGAGATCGTGCTGGACGACGGCACGCGCAAGACCATCGGCATCACGCGCGCCCACCTGGAGGAGGACGCGGGCAAGTCGCTGCACGAGGGCCTCGGCGCCCGCTCCGGGATCGACCTCAACCGCGCCGGCACGCCGCTGCTCGAGATCGTCTCCGAGCCGGACCTTCGCTCCGCGAAGGAAGCCATCTCGTACATGAAGAAGATCCACACGCTGGTGCGCTACCTCGAGATCTGCGACGGCAACATGCAGGAGGGGTCCTTCCGCTGCGACGCCAACGTCTCCGTGCGCCACAAGGGCAGGCACGAGTTCGGCACGCGCTGCGAGATCAAGAACCTCAACTCGTTCCGTTTCATCGAGAAGGCGATCAACTACGAGGTCGCCCGCCAGATCGACCTGATCGAGGGCGGCGGCTCGGTGGTGCAGGAGACGCGCCTGTACGACCCCGACGCCAACGAGAC
>JALORP010000015.1 GCA_025458865.1 Steroidobacteraceae bacterium
GGTGGCGAGGGGGCCCCACAGCCGAGCGTAGAGCGGCGCGAGGCTCGGCGAGCGCCGCAGCGAGGCGAGGAGTGCCCCCCGCCGGATCCCGGTCGCGGCGTAGGCACAAGCCACGGATCCCGCCCGCGCGCGAGGCTCAACGCGGATCCCGGTCGCGGCGAAATGGTCTCGACGGAAACGCTACGTGCGCGCCAGCCAGTCGAACAGCGCATCGCAGAAGCGGATCTTCTGCTCCTTGCCGGCGACCACGTGCGCGAGGTCTTCCCAGGTCTCGCCGATCGCGCCCGGGATGCCGTGCTCGATTGGCAGGGTGGTTCGAGGGCTCGTCACCACGTCGAGCGCGGCATGGAGGATGAAGCTCGGGCAGCGGATCTGGGCGAGGCGGTCCCTGGAGTGGAAGCCGACGCAGGCGTCCACGAGGCGCGAGTGTGCCTCGTAGCGGCCGTTGAGTTCCTTCCAGCCGCCCGCCGGCCCGAGCAGCTTGTCCTTGTTGGCGTTGTAGTACTCGGCCGTGAAGGACAGCAGCGTCACCGCCTTCTGGAAAGCGAAGAAGCCCGCGTCGCGGTGGATCCAGCGGAACATCTCCAGCTGGTCGCGGAGGAAGTCGTCAACCTCGCACCAGGCACCCGTGTTCAGCATGCTGCGGGCGAGGTCGGGGCGGCGGATCGCGATCTCCTGGCAGATGCACGCTCCCATGCCGACCAGCCCGACGAGGTGCACGTTCGAGAGGCCCAGGTGGTCGAGCAGGCCGATGGCGTCGTCGGCGTGCAGCGCCATGGTCGAGGGAATGGAGAGGTCGTCACCCGAGTCGCGGATGCCCCGGTAGTCGAATAGCACCACCTGGTACCGGTCCGTGAGGCCGCGCGGCAGCTGGTGGTGGTTGTCGTGGCAGAACGTGCCCCAGCCGCCCATCAGAAGCACCGGGTCGCCCCGTCCGAGGACCTCGTAGTACATCTCGTGGCCGTTGATGAAGGCCTTGGGCATGGGTCCTCCGGGGACTCGATGACTCGCGCCGGGCGCGCGGGCGCGATCATTCCACAGGCGCAACCGGCGCACAATGTCCGGACAAGTACGGTCGGGTGATCGCCTTGCTTTCGCCGGCGCCCGTCGTGCGCCGCAGGAGTGGAGACACAGGGCCGGGCTGCTGTATACAGGCGAATCGGGCGGAGTCACGAGCAGGGGGGAAGGCGATGCGGGCTGTGGACAAGGCGTACGAGACCGTCAGGGACGGCATCCTCTCAGGGCGCTATCCGGGGGGATCGCGGGTCACCGAGCAGGACGTCGCGGCAGCGGCGGGCGTCAGCCGCACACCCGTGCGCGAGGCGCTCAGGCGACTGCACGCCGAGGGGCTCGTGGATTTCACCGCCAACCTCGGTGCCGTGGTGACGGTCTGGAACGAGACGGACGCCGGCGAGATCTTCGACCTCCGGGCCATGCTCGAGTCCTATGGCGCCCGCCGGGCCGCGCGCAGCGCCACGCCGGAACAGCTGGCTGCCCTCAGGCAGCTGGCCGAGGAGCAGCATCGCGAGTGCCGCGAGCGGGCCCCGGGCTTCCTCGAGCGCGTGGGTGCGCTCAACCAGCGGTTCCACCGCGACCTGCAGGAGGCGGCCAGCAGCCCGCGCCTCTCGCGCGCACTTGCGGCGCTGATCGAGGCGCCGCTCATGATGAAGACCTTCGAGAAATACACGCCGGACGACCTCGAGCGCAGCGCGGCGCACCACCTCGAGCTGTGCAGCGCGCTCGAGGCGCGCGACCCGGAGTGGGCCGACGCGGTCATGAGGGCCCACGTGCACGCGGCGCGCGGCGCGATGCGGCGCTGACCGCGCCGCACGACTCCTGCGACGATCCTGCCTCGAACGGCGCAATGACGACGATCCACCCGCCATGGGCTACCGGCTCGCGCACGGGACCCTGAGCTGCCGCGGCGTCCCCGGCGGGCGAGGCCAGGAGCGTTTCACGATCTCCGCCCAACGCGACGGCTCGCGGATCTGCGCACGATGAGCGGGATCCACGAGACGCGGGTGCTGCGCGGCGTCTCGCTGCGCATCGGCGCCGACGGCCGCTGGCTGCCCGACTGAGACGCAGGATGGACAGATCCCCGCAATCCTTTGTCCGAGACCCCTGGTGGCGCCAGAAGCGCTGGTGGGTTGCGATCATGCTCTGCGCCGTCACGATGATCGGCTACGTCGACCGCCTCGCGCTGTCGGTGGCGGCACCCGTGCTGAAGCAGGAGTTCCAGTTCACCAACGAGGAGTACGGGCGCATCACGTTCGCGTTCCTGCTGATGTACGCGGCCGGCCAGCTGCTGCTGGGGCCGCTGGTGGGGCGCCTCGGCAGCAAGCGCTCGCTGTCGCTCGCGGTTATCTGGTGGAGCATCGCCGCGGTGCTTCACGCCTTCGGCAAGGGAGTCTGGAGCTTCTTCGCGGCCCGGGCGTTCCTCGGGATCACCGAATCGGTGAACTTCCCTGCGGCCTTCCGCGTCGTCGCGGAATGGTTTCCCCGCGCCGAGCGCAGCCTCGCGGCGGGATTCATCACCGCCGGCACTGGCCTCGGCGCCATCGTCGCGCCCATCGTCATCGCTCCGCTGATCACCTGGTTCGACGCGCTGCATGCCGCGGGCTGGTCGCCGATCAACGGCTGGCACGCGGCGTTCATCGTCCCCGGCGCCATGGGCTTCGTCTGGGTGTGGCTGTGGAATCGGCACTTCCACCTGCCGGAGCACCATCCGGGCATTTCCGAGGAGGAGCGGGCGCTCGTCCTCGCGGACCGCATCCCGATGCCCGAGCCTGGCGCCGGGGAGCGTCCCGGGGCGCTCGCCGAGTTCTGCGGCTACTTTCGGGGCCTCGCGGTGCACTTCCGCCACAGGGAGACCTGGGGACTGCTTCTGGCGCGCTTCAGCGGCGACGGCGCCTTCTATTTCTTCGCCTTCTGGATCCCGCTCTACCTGCGGGACGAGCGCGGCTTCAGCATGATGCAGATCGCGTGGGGCGCGGCGCTGCCTTTCCTGTTCGCCGACATCGGCTCGCTCCTCGGCGGCTGGGCGGGGCAGCGGCTGATCCGGGGCGGTCTCTCGGTCAACGCCTCGCGCAAGCTGATGATCTGGGCCGGCGCCCTGCTGGTGCCGCTCGCGCTGCCGGCCGTGTACGTCGAGTCGGCGCTCGCGGCGGTTATCTTCATGGGCCTCGGCGTCTTCGCCATCCAGGTGAAGTCGTCCTCGCTCTTCGCCGTGCCCGCCGACCTGTTCCCGGCCCGCGACGTTGCGACCGTATGGGGCATCAGCGGGGCGGCGGGCAGCATCGCCGCAGCGCTTTCCCAGCCGCTGATCGGGCTCATGATCGACCGGACCGGCAGCTATGAGCCCGTGTTCATCCTCGCTTCGTCGCTGCACATCGTGTCGGCGCTGTTCGTCACCGTGCTGATCCCGAGGATCGATCGTCTCGATCGCGGCCGCGGCCAGCCCTGAAGCCGCGACGCCGGGCGGACCTCGGCGGCAGGCTTGTATACACTGATTCACTCGACTAGCCGGGGACCTGCCGACGATGCCAGCGCCGACGCCCGTCCGTCGTGCCCTCGAGTTCGTGCGCAACGCCGAGCTGGCGATCACCTGCGCTGCCTTCGCCATCCTCGCGGCGGTGATCTTCGCGGACGTCCTGGTCCGTGAGTTCACCGGCAGCGGGCTGTCCTGGGCCCGGCAGATCGGCGTCTACGCCAACGTGGTGGTCACCATCGTGGGCATCGGCCTCGCCTCGGCCGGCGGCACGCACCTTCGGCCGCGCTTCACAGACCGCTGGCTCCCCGCGGCCTGGGATCCCTGGCTCACGCGCGCCGCAGAGTTGCTGACTGCGCTGTTCTGCCTCGCCTTCGCCTGGCTCGCGCTCGGCGTCGTCCGCGAGACGTACGAACTCGACGAGCGCTCCGTCGTGCTTCGCCTGGTGGTCTGGCCCATCCAGTCCGTCCTGCCGATCGCGTTCCTGCTCGCGGCCTTGCGTCACGCCTGCTACGGCGTCTGGCCCGCGCTGCGCCCGGCCGAGCAGGGGGAAGGCGATCCGCATGGGGAGCCGGCCCGCAGCCAGCCGGCCGGTGAAGCGCGATGACGGGGCTTGGCCTCGCGCTGATGGTCCTGGCGCTGCTCGTCCTGCGCCAGAACCTCATGGTGGTGCTTGGCTGCGCCGCGGCCTACGCCTACTACGCCTGGGGCGACGGCTCGCTGGCCAACATCGTGCTCGACGGGTGGGACGCCCTCAACAAGGACGTCCTGCTCTCGATTCCGCTGTACCTGCTGGCGGGCAACATCATGGCGGAGGGCGCGATCGCCGCGAGGCTCGTCCGGTTCATGCGGGCGGTCGCGGGGCCGGTGCCCGGCGGGCTCGCCGTCACCACCGTGCTGTCCTGCGCGTTGTTTGCCGCGATCGTGGGCTCCAGCAGCGTCACGCTGCTCGCGGTCGGCGCCATCATGTACCCGGCGCTGCTGCAGGCGGGTTACGGCCGCGCCTTCTCGCTGGGCATCGTCTGCGCCGGCGCCACGCTCGGGATCATCATCCCGCCGAGCATCCCGCTGATCCTCTACGGCGTGATGACCAACACCTCGATCGCGGACCTGTTCCTCGCGGGCGTCGGGCCCGGCCTGCTGCTGGTCGGCTTGTTCGGCGCCTACGCGATCGCGGTGAACTGGCGGCGGCGGCTGCCGTCCTGGAACCTGCGCGAGCTGCGGGACAGCTTCGCGTCGGGATTCTGGTCGCTGCTCCTGCCCGCGATCATCCTCGGCGGCATCTACAGCGGCTACTTCACCGCGACGGAGTCGGCGGCGATGGCGCTCTTCTACGCGCTCTTCGTCGAGATGGTGATCCATCGCGAGCTCGACCTTTACGGGCTCGTCAAGGTGACAGGGAACACCACGCGCCTGCTCGGTTCGCTGTTCCCGGTGCTGATGATGGCGCTGTCGCTCAACGTGTTCCTGTCCTACCAGCAGGTGCCCGAGCAGATCGTCGGCATCCTCGCGGAGTGGTTCACCTCGCCGGTGAGCTTCCTCATCGGGACCAACCTGCTGCTGCTGGCGGTCGGAATGCTGATGGACATAGGCTCCGCCATCCTGATCCTCGCGCCGATCCTGCAGCCGGTCGCGCAGGCCCAGGGTCTCGACCCCGTGCACTTCGGCATCATGATGACGGTCAACCTCGAGATCGGTTACCTGACGCCCCCCATGGGGCTCAACCTCATCGTGGCGATGAGCGCCTTCCGCGAGGATTTCTGGACCATCTGCCGGGCGGTGGTACCGTTCATCCTGATCATGCTGCTCGCGCTGCTCGTCGTCGCGACGGTGCCGAAGCTGTCCCTGTTCCTGTTGCGCTAGAGAGGAGCCCAGACATGCCGGTCATGCAGACCTCAGACCTCACGGCCCGCCAGTACTGGGCCGAGACCAAGAGCAACCCCAGCCGGGCCAAGTTCGGCTTCGGCGAGAAGGCCGCGATCATAAACATCGACCTGCAGCGCGCCTACACGGACATCGAAGCCTACCCCACGGCCTACCAGACCGACCCTCGGCAGATCGAGTACATCAACGAGCTGTCCGCGCTCGCCCGCGCGAGGAACATGCCGGTGATCTGGACCTACGTCGCCTACATGGACAGCGCCGACGACGCGGGGGTCTGGGGCACGCGCACCAACACCCCGCACTCGCTGCAGAACATCAAGGTTGGCGACCCGCGCGCCGAGCTCGACCCCCGACTCGCGGTGGACCGCAAGCGGGACGCCATCATCAACAAGCGCATGGCGAGCGTGTTTCACGAGACGCTGATCCCGTCGCTGCTCGTCTGGCACAAGGTGGACACGGTGATCCTGACCGGCGGCAGCACCTCCGGCTGCGTTCGTGCGAGCGCGGTGGCCTCGTTGTCCCACGGCTACCGAACTGTCGTTCCCGAGGAGTGCGTGGCCGACAAGCACGAGATCCCGCACTTCGCGAACCTGTGCGACATCATGCTGAAGTACGCCGACGTGGAGCCGTTCGCCGCCGTCAGGCAGTGGCTCGAGGCGCACCCGGGCTGCGCCCCGGTCCGCGAGGCGCGCGGCTGCCCGTTCTGAGCCATCGGGGAAGGAGGGGAGAGGATGAGGGAAGACCCCGGACTCTACGACTACTGGCCCTACGAGGGCCGTCCGAAGATCGCCTGGCCGGGCGGCGCGCGCGTCGCGCTCTGGGTGGCGCCGAACATCGAGTTCTACGAGCTCGATCCTGCGCTCAATCCCCACCGGAAGCCCTGGCCGCGGCCCGTCCCCGACGTCGCGGGCTACTCGACGCGCGACTATGGCAACCGCGTCGGCCACGTGCGAATGATGCGGCTGCTGGACAAGTACGGCGTGCGCGGCTCCATCTCGCTGTCCACGGCGCTGTGCACGCACCATCCCGAGATCATCGAGATGTGCCGGGAGCGCGACTGGGAGTTCTTCAGCCACGGCATCTACAACACCCGCTACACCTACGGCATGGACGAGGCGCAGGAGCGGGAGATGATCACTGACGCGGTCGAGACGATCCGCCGCCACACGGGCCAGCAGTGCGCGGGATACCTCGCGCCGGCCCTCACGCACAGCGAGATCACGCTCGACCTTTTCGCCGAGGCGGGCGGGATCTACACCTGCGACCTGTTCCACGACGACCAGCCGACGCCGGTCAGGGTCCGCTCGGGCAAGCGGTTCGTGTCGGTGCCGTACTCGCTCGAGATGAACGACACGATCGTTTACGTCGTCAACAAGATCGAGCCGAGGCGCTACGCCGAGATGCTCAAGGCGAACTTCGACCGCCTGTATGCCGAGGGCGCGCACAGCGGCACCGTCATGTGCATTCCGCTGCACGCCTACCAGGTGGGCCACCCGCACCGGCTGAAGGCGTTCGAGGAGGCGCTCGAGTACATCACGGGCCATCCCGACGTCTGGGTCACGACCGGGCGGGAGATCGCCCAGCACTACCTGGAGCACTGCTACGACGCGGCCGTCGCCGACATCGCCGCGCGGGGAGGGAACTGACATGGCGCTCGACCGCAGCTACCTGGAGTATCCGCGCCGGCGCTACGGGATGGACCACGACCGCTACGACTGGTCCATGCTGACGGACCGCAGCCCCGTGCAGTGGCCCGGCGGCAAGCGGCTCGCACTCTGGGTCAACGTCGCGCTGCAGTTCTTCCCGCTGAACCAGCAGGGCAAGCCCTTTCCGCCGACTGGCGGCATGACGACGGCATACCCCGACCTGCGGCACTACACGCTGCGCGAGTACGGCAACCGGGTGGGTATCTACCGGTTCCTGCAGGCCTTCGACCGCTTCGGCGTTCGCCCTACGTTCTCGGTCTCGGCGCGCCTCGCGGAGCGCTACCCTTGCCTGCTGCGGCGTTTGGCCGCGCGCGGGGACGAAATCGCCTGCCACGGCTGGCACATGGACGCGACCCACTACGGTGGCCTGGACCCGGCGGCGGAGGAGGCGCTCATCGAGCGCTCGCTTCGCACGCTGCGGTCGCTGACCGGCCAGCCGGTGCAGGGCTGGCTGAGCCCCTCCCGGTCCCAGAGCGCGAACACGCCGGACCTGCTTGCGAAGCAGGGGGTGCGGTACCTGTGCGACTGGGTCAACGACGACATGCCCTACGGGTTCCGGACCGGCGCCGGCCCGATGGTCGCGATGCCGCTGTCGCTCGAACTCGAGGACGCATTCATCATCCACGGCAACCTGCATTCCGAGAAGGAGTATGCAGAGCAGGTCCGCGACGCCTTCGATTTCCTGTACGCGGAGGCGGCCGAGCAGGGCGGCCGGATGCTGGCGCTGTCGCTGCACCCCTGGGTGCTGGGACAGCCACACCGCATCGGGCGGCTCGAGGAGGTCCTGGAGTACATCACCGCTCACGAGGGCGTGTGGTGCGCCCCCGCCGGCGAGATCTGCGCCGCCTGGCAGTCGGCGGCCCGCTGAGCCGCGCCGTTGCGCTAGACTCCGGTACCGGTTCTCATTCATGACATCGAGGCAGCACTCCATGACGATCAAGGCTGGCGACAAGGTTCCCTCCGCGACCCTCAAGGTCATGACCGCCGACGGCCCGACCGGCGCCAGCACGGACGAACTGTTCGGCAAGGGCAAGGCCGTGCTGTTCTCGGTGCCCGGCGCGTTCACCC
Source organism: Steroidobacteraceae bacterium (assembly GCA_025458865.1). Lineage (GTDB taxonomy): Bacteria > Pseudomonadota > Gammaproteobacteria > Steroidobacterales > Steroidobacteraceae > SG8-30. The sequence continues at coordinate 8,146 of JALORP010000015.1, forward strand.
CCACCTGCAGTGCGCGGCACCTGCCCGGCTTCGTGGACCAGGCCGCAGCCATCAAGGCCAAGGGCGTGGACCGCATCGTCTGCATCGCGGTCAACGACGTGTTCGTGATGAACGCCTGGGGCAAGTCCGCCAGCGTGGGCGACAGCATCGTGATGGCCGCGGACGGCAACGGTGACTTCACGCGCGCGCTCGGCCTTACCCTCGATGCGACCGGCTTCGGCATGGGCCACCGCGGGCAGCGCTTCGCGATGGTGACCGAGGACGGCGTCGTCAAGGCGCTCTATGTCGAGGCGCCGGGCGAGTTCAAGGTGTCGGCCGCCGAGTACGTCCTCGGTCAGCTTTGACCCATCCCTTGTCCACGGGCTTGCGCAGGCCCGCATGAAGAACCTGCGCGTGCTCTTCGCCCGCCGCCCGCAGGGGCTGCCGGTCACCGGGGATTTCGCCCTCGACGAGGCACCGGTTCCTGCGGCGGGCGAGGGCGAGTTCCTGTCGCGCACGCTCTGGCTCTCGCTCGATCCCTACTACCGCAACGTGATGAAGGGCAGCCAGATCTACGCCGACCGCCTCGAGCCGGGCATGCCCATGGTCGGGGAAACGGTCGCGCAGGTCGTGGAGTCGCGCCACCCGGGATTTTCGGCCGGGGACTTCGTCGCCGTGCGCAACGGCTGGCAGTCCTGGGCGGTCTCGAACGGCACCGGCGTGCGCAAGCTCGACCCCGCGATGGCGCCGTTTTCCACAGCCCTCGGCGTGCTCGGCATGCCGGGGCTCACCGGCTACGCCGGGCTCGTCTACCTCGGCGAGCCGAAGCCCGGCCAGACGGTCGTCGTTTCGGCTGCCACGGGTCCGGTGGGCTGCACGGTGGGCCAGGTCGCGCGCCTCGTGGGCGCGCGCGCGGTCGGTATCGCGGGCAGCGACGAGAAGTGCGCGTACGCCGTCCAGGAACTCGGCTTCGCAGCCTGCGTGAACCACCGGCGCGGCGACCTCAAGGCGTCGCTCGCCGCGGCCTGCCCGGACGGCGTGGACGTTTACTTCGACAACGTAGGCGGCGACACGCTTGCGGCGGTGCTGGGCCGCCTCGCGCTCGGGGCGCGCATCGTGCTGTGCGGCATGATCGAGGCCTACAGCATGGACGCGCCGCCGCCGGGGCCTTTCCTCGGCCCGGTCGTGGGCGCGCGCGCGACCATGAAGGGCCTGGTCGTCTACGACTGGCTGCACAAGGCCGACGAGCAGCGGCGGGTCGTATCGGCGTGGATCCGCGAGGGCCGCTTCCGCTGGCGCGAGGACGTCACCGACGGTCTCGAGCACGCCCCGGAAGCCTTCTGCCGCCTGATGCGCGGCGGGAATTTCGGCAAGGCGCTCGTGCGCGTGGCGCCTGAAACCGCATCGTCCTGAAGGAGCCAACATGGCCGCACCCGTCACCGCACTGTATGCCGCGCTCTCCGGGATACTGCTGCTCGTCCTGGCCGCCCTCGTGGTTCGCGCCCGATGGGCGACTCGAACCGCGCTCGGCACGGGCACTGACCCGCGCATGGAACGGGCGGTGCGCGTGCACGCCAACTTCGTCGAGTACGTGCCACTCGCCCTTCTTCTTCTGCTGCTCGCCGAACTGAATGGATTGCCCCCGATCGCCCTGCACGCCGCGGGCCTCGCGCTGGTGGTGAGCCGGGTGCTTCACGCCTGGGGCCTGTCGCGGCATTCGGCGCGGAGCTTCGGACGTTTCTGGGGAACGCTCGGCACCTGGATCACGATCGCGGCGCTTGCGTTGGCGCTGCTCGTCGCAACGCTCGCCTGATCAGCCGTCGAGGCTTTGCCGCAGCGTGGCGGCCGGTTCCTCGGCTCCGCCGGCAGTACGCGCAGTCCGTCAAAGCCGAGTCGCGCCCAGCAGTCGCGATATCTGCCTCGCTTTTTCAATAGCTTGGCAGATATCGCTCAGGCTGGTTCGAGCTCAGATGAGCCGCTCGATCTCGGGCAGCAGGGTGAACAGGTCCCCCACCAGCCCGATGTCCGCGATCTCGAAGATCGGGGCCTCCGGGTCCTTGTTGATCGCCACGATGGTGCGGGCGTCCTTTATGCCCGTCACGTGCTGGATGGCGCCCGAGATGCCGATGGCCACGTACAGTTCCGGCGCAATGATCTTGCCGGTCTGGCCCACCTGCATTTCGTTCGGGGCGTAACCCGCGTCCACCGCGGCGCGCGAGGCGCCGACGCCCGCGTTCAGCTTCGCGGCCAGGCGGTAGATGATCTCGAAGTTCTCGGCGCTGCCCAGCGCGCGTCCACCGGACACCACGCGTGGTGCGGTCTGCAGGTCCGGGCGGTCGCTCTTGGCGGCCGACACCGTCACGAAGCGCGTGTGCGACGGCAGCGGCACGTCCACGGCGAGCTTCTCGACCGTGGCGTTGCCTCCCGCGGGCGCGGATTCATAGGAGGCGACGCGCACCGTGCACGCGATGACGCTGCCGGGCGCGACCTCGACGGTCGTGATGGCGTTGCCGGCGTAGACGGGCCGCTTGAATCGCGTTGCGGACTCGACCGCCATGACATCCGAGAGCTGCGGCACGCCGAGCAGCGCCGCGACGCGCGGCATGAGGTCCCGGCCGAAGGTCGTCGAGGGGCCGAACACGTAGCCATGGCCGGCCGCGACCTTAACGACCTGCGGCGCGAGAACCGCCGCGAGGGGCTGGGCGTTGGCCGCATTCTCGACCAGCAGGACCTTCGCGACGCCCTTCAGGGCCGCGGCCTGCGCGGCGACGCCGGCGCCGTCGGCGGCGAAGACCGCGACCGTGACCTCGGCGTCCGGCACGCTCGCGGCGCAGGTGACGCACTTGGCGGTGGCGGGATTGAGGCTGCCGCCGGCGTGCTCCGCAATGACCAGTACCTTGTTCATCAGATCAGCCCCTTCTTCTTGAGCATGTCCACCAGTTCCGCAGCGTCCTTGACCATCACGCCCTTCTGGCGCTGCGCGGGCGGCTCCCAGCGCACGACCTGGGCGGGGCTGCCGGCATCCACGCCGAGCGACGCGAGGTCGGTGACGTCGAGCGGCTTCTTCTTCGCCTTCATGATGTCGGGCAGTTTCACATACCGGGGCTCGTTCAGGCGCAGGTCCGCCGTGATCACGGCCGGGAGGTCGACCTCGTCGGTCTCGAGACCGGCATCCACCTCGCGCGTCACGACCAGGGTCTCGCCCTTGAACTCGACCTTCGACGCGAAAGTGGCCTGCGGGCGGTCCCAGAGGGCCGCGAGCATGGGACCGGTCTGGGCGGCGTCGTCATCGATCGCCTGCTTGCCGACGATCACGAGTGCCGGCGATTCCTTCTGCGCGATCGCGTGGAGGGTCCGCGCGGCCACGAGCGGATCCACCGGGCCGTCGTGCTTCACCAGGATCGCGCGGTCCGCGCCCATGGCTAGTGCGGTGCGCAGCTGCTGCTGGGCGTCGTCGGGGCCGATGCAGACCGCGATGATCTCGGCGGCCTCGCCGCGCTCGCGCATGCGCAGCGCTTCTTCCAGGGCGATCTCGTCGAAGGGATTGATGCTCATCTTGACGCCGTCGGTCACCACGCCCGTGCCGTCCGGCTTCACGCGGATGCGGACGTTGTAGTCGATCACGCGTTTTACACCCACCAGGATCTTTCGCATCGCGTTCGGCTCCTCGTATGGAAACTCTTCAGATCAGCCCGTCGCGGTCGAGGCGCTCGAGGACGGCGCGCTGCGTGGCGACGAAATGGCTTCGGTCGGGAGGCACGGGACTTCCGTCCGGGCCCAGCATCGTGTTCGGCGGGTACACCGACCCGGCGTAGGTTGCGGCAAAGAGTTCGAGCCGCTGGCGCGAGAGCAGGTTGCCCATGCCGCCGCGGCGGCGGTAGCGGCGCAGGGCCGCCAGGTCGATCTCGGCGCAGGCGTTGGCCGACTCGCCGGGGAACGCCTCGGCGCGCACATCGCCGAGGTAGTCCACGACCTTGGACATGCCGTCGGCGGATGCGAACGGGATGTCCACGCCGGCGATGCCGGCCGTGTTCGCGGAGACGACGTAGCAGAGGTTCTCAAGTGCCCGTGCCCGCTTCGCAATGTCCTTGGGGGTGAGGCGCGGCGACCCGACCTCGCTCGAACTGTGCAGGAAGACTTCCGCGCCTCGAAGCGCGAGCGCGCGCGCGATCTCCGGGTACAGGATCTCCTCGGAGGCGATCGCGGCGAGGCGGCCGATCTCCGTGCGGGCGACCGGGAAGACGCCGTCGAGGCCGTAGATGTCGAGGTAGCGGTCCCACACATCGTGCGGCGTGGGCGCGAACATGGAAACGAGCCGGCGGTAGCGCAGGACGACCTCGCCCGAGGGCGCGACACAGAAGCTTGCCTGGAAGTAGAGCCCCGGGAAATGGCGGTCGGTCTCGTAGGCGTTGCCCGCGAGGAACACGTCGTGGCGGACGGCGATGCCCGCCAGGGCTTCGTACTCCGGGCCGTCCACGTCGAGGGCCGCCTTGTCGGCCCAGCCTTCCAGCGTCTCGCCGAGGGGGTAGCTCGTGAGGAGGTATTCCGGGAGGACGACCAGGCGCAGGTCGCGGCCGAGGAAAGCCTTGGATCCCGACACGCCGCGGTCGATGCGCTCGAGGTTCTCGCGCATCCTCGCCCGGGCGCTCGTCCGGTCCGGGCAGCCGTTCACCGCGTGGCAGGTGAGCTGCAGCGCCAGGGCGCGGTACGCGGTGATGTCATCGGGCATGGGGATCTCGGGTTCGGCGCCCGTTCGGACAGGCCCGGGCGGCGGAATTTTGCGCCGCGAAAATAAGCAAAGCCGAGGGGGGTGTCAAACGCCGGAGCCTGGCGGTGGGCTCCCTGCTGGCTGGCCCAGAAATCCAGCCCGGATCCGCTGCGCGGCGTCCCGCAGCCGGGGCAGGAGACGCTCGAGCGCCAGCTTCATCGGCACGGCACTGGCGGCGAAACGGACGCTCAGGCAGGCGAGGCCATGATCCTCGAGGTTGACCGGCACCGCGAGGCTGACCTCGTCGGACACGCGCCGGGCCCTGAGGGTGGTCGCATAGCCCTGGACCCGGACCTCGTTCAGGATGCGCGCAAGCTCCTCCCGATTGCGGGCCAGCGCGTCCTCCTCGCGCTGGGAGCGCGCGAGGATGTCGACCAGCGCGTCGCGCTGCGCCCCGGAGCAGAAGGCGAGGTAGACCCGGCCGGCGGCGCTCGCGAGCAGCGGTACCCGCAGGCCCGCGGAATGGCGCTCCACGGCGAGCGGGCTGCGATGGTCGGTCGTCTCGCGAAGGACCATGGACTGGCCCGAGAGCGTCGCGATGGACACCGGCCAGACGATTTCGCGGCAGAGGTCGTCCAGCACAGGACGGGCCAGCTCGCTGACCCAGGCCTCGTCGTCGAACCCGTCCGAGAGGGTCCGCACCATGATGGTCAGGCGGTAGCGCTCGTCCGCCTGGTCACGGAAGACATAACCGGCCTCGCAGAGCGTCTCCAGGATGCGGTAGGCGGTGGTCCGCGGCAGGCGGATCTCGGCGGCGACCTCGGACACCGTGGCGCCGTCGCGGCGGTTAAGCACCGCCAGCGCATCGAGGCCGCGCATCAGCGCGCGAATGGGTCGGGTGGAGTCGGGCACAGCACCCCCGTCCATAGCCGCCAGTCAGGCAGGCAGGCAGTGTAGGAACTCGGGGTCGTGAAGTCCATCAGGCGGTCGCTTGCCCGAGCACGCCAACCTGTTCAGCCTGGGCCTCGAGCGTTGGGGGGAGGGCGCCAGCCTGAGGACGCGGTGTTCATGCGAGCGGTCAACGGCACGCCTGTTGCGCTGCAGGAACGAAACTTCTTGCCGGGCTAATGACGCCGCGCTACGGTCCGCGCCAGGAAGGGGACTGCCTCGCCGCCGAGACAAGAACAAAGCGAGGCACGAGGGGTGCACCCGCCGGGCGCGGCGACGCGCGCGGGTGCGTAAGGAACGCGGCCTCCAACGAGGCCGCGATTTTTTTGTCCGCGGTTTCAGCGTTTCCACGTCGCTCCGCCGACCCAGGTGCCGGCGGCCGCGCTGAACAGCCTGAACTCCACCGTCTGCCACACGCCGGCCTTGAAGTAGGGGTCCGAACCGACCAGCGCCCTCGCGTCCGCCTCGTCGATCGCCTCGAGGATATAGATGCTCATGCACGGGGCGCCGCCGGGCGTGTTGCGGACGGGGCCCGCGACGCGCAGCCTGTCCATGGCCGTGAGCACCCACTCGAGATGCGCGTCGAGGTGCGCTCGGCGGCGCTCGGCGGCGTCCGGGCCGTCGGTTCCGATCACGATGAAGAGCATTCGACTCTCCCGGATTGCGTTGACACGTCTTTCGGGGCCTCTCTAGACTCGGCCGCCACCGGCGACGCGCGTCGAAGGAGTCTGGATGTCGACGATCGTCGTGCTATTCAACCTGAGGCCCGGGGTGAGCGTCGAGCAGTACGAGGCGTGGGCCCGGTCCACCGACTTGCCCATCGTCAACGGCCTCGGCGCCGTGCAGCGGTTCGAGGTGTTCAGGGCGAAGGGGCTGCTGTCCGGCGCGCCGGACGTTCCCTACCGCTACATCGAACTGCTGCGCGTCACGAGCGTCGAGGCGCTCAAGGCCGACATCGCGGCCACGCCCGTGATGGCGGAGGTGGCGCGGCAGTTCCGCGAGTTCGCCGACGTGCCGCTGTTCATCGTCACCGAATCCCTCTGAGGCCGGCGATCCGGCGCGCCCGGCGACGTCCCTTCACCCAGGATCACGCATGCAGGCACAGACCGGTTGGCGCTTCTACGGCTGGTGGGGCATCGTGCTGCCGGCCTTCGTGGTCATCTGGATCACGAACGCCCTGACGCTGGCCGGCATCGCGGTGTTCGACCGCGCGATCCTCGACGAGCTCGAGCTCTCGCGCGGGGCCCTCAAGTTCGGGGACACGCTGCAGCTGCTGGCCTCCGCAGCGCTCGCGCCGGTGGGCGGGTGGATCGCGGACCGCTTCGGGGTGCGGCCGGCGATGATCGCCGGCGCGCTGCTCCTGGCCGGCGGCCTGTACGCCTACTCCATGATCGACTCGCTCACCCACCTGTACCTGCTGCGCGTGGTGCTGGGCGCATCGCTCGCGGGCGCCGGTCTGGTGGTGTGCGTGACGATCGTCTCGCGGTGGTTCGTGTCCCGGCGCGGCCTCGCGCTCGGCCTGATGCTGTCCGGTACGAGCCTTGGCAATGCGCTGATCCCCCAGCTCAATACCTGGCTGATCGGGCAGCACGGCTGGCGCGAAGCGCTGCAGATCGTGTGCCTGATCCCGCTCCTGCTTCTGCCGATCGTGCTGTTCGTCATCAAGGAGTGGCCGGAGCGCGTGGGCCTCGCGCCGCTCGGCGCCGCAGCGGCGGCGGCCCCGGGAGCCGGCGGCCAGCGCGGCGTGCCCATGGCCGGCTACGACTTCGCCCCCGCGCTGCGCACCGCGAATTTCTGGCTCATCGCCACGGCCGCCTTCTGCACCTTCTACTCGATCCTGGGCCTGTCCGGAAACCTGTTCCTGCACATGCAGGATCTCGGCTACGACGCGGCCGGCGCGTCGAGGGCCTTCTTCCCGCTCTTCATCATGGGTCTCGTCGGCAAGCTCGCGGCCGGCGCCATCTCCGAGCTGCTGCCGCGCAAGCTGGTCTTCGCCCTGTGCCTCGGCTTCATGCTGGCCGGCGCGCTGATGCTCGCGACGCTCAAGCCCTCGCTCGTATGGCCTGCGCTGTGGCTTTTCGGCTTCGGCTGGGGCGGCAACTACACGATGCTGCAGGCGCTGGTGGCCGACGTCTTCGGCGCCCGCTCGCTCGGCAAGATCCTCGGCGCCATCACGGTCATCGACGCCACCGGCGGCGCGATCGGGCCGTGGATCACGGGCATGACCTACGACGCGACGAATGACTACGGCCTCGGCTTCGGCATCATGACCGCGCTGATCGCTGTCGCTTTCGTCGCAGCCATGCTGGTCCGGACTCCCGCCCGGCCCGAGCGCTGAGACTCCACCGGGCGTGCTGGGTTACGTCCTCAGGCGGCTGCTCGGCGCGATCCCGACGCTCGCGGTCATCGTCGTCCTGGCGTTCCTGCTGACGCGCCTCGCGCCGGGCGGACCCTTCGACGAGGAGCAGGCGCTCCCGCCCGAGATCAAGGCGAACCTGGAGCGCGCCTATGGCCTCGACCAGCCGCTGCCCGTGCAGCTCGGCCGCTACGTCGCGGGCCTGCTGCGCGGCGACTTCGGTCCTTCCTTCAAGTTCAAGGATTTCACCGTCACGGAGCTGATCGCGACGGGCCTGCCGGTCAGCCTGAAGCTCGGCCTCGCAGCGGTCCTGCTCGCGATGCTCGTCGGCATTCCCCTCGGCGTGCTCGCGGCCGCCCGCCACAACTCGGCCGTGGACCACGCCGTCACCGGCTTCGCGGTGCTGGGCATCGCCGTGCCCGTGTTCGTGATCGCACCGCTACTCGCGCTCGTCTTCGGCATCCACCTCGGCTGGCTGCCGGTGGCGGGCTGGACGCCGGGCACCGTGCGCGACATGGTGCTGCCGGTGGTGACGCTGGCGCTGCCGGTGATCGCCTACATTGCGCGCCTCACCCGCGGCAGTGTGCTCGAAGTGCTGCGCTCGCCGTTCGTGCGTGCCGCGCGCGCCCGTGGAATTCCAGGCCGGCGGGTGCTGACGCGCCACGTGCTGCCCGCGGCGCTGGTGCCGGTCGTGAGCTACCTTGGGCCCGCCACGGCGGCGGTGCTCACAGGCTCGCTGGTCGTCGAGACGATCTTCGGCCTGCCAGGGCTCGGCCGTTACCTGGTGCAGGGCGCCCTCAACCGCGACTACACGCTCGTCATGGGCATGGTGATCGTGTTCGCGGCGCTGATGATCGTCCTCAACCTCGTCGTGGACGTGCTGTACGCGTGGCTCGACCCGCGCATGCGGCCCGGACGCCGCCGCTGATGGCCAGCGCGGGGCTCTGGTCGGATGCCTGGGCGAGGCTCGCCGCGAACCGCGCGGCGATGACGAGCGCGGCCCTGCTCGTCGTGCTCACGCTGCTGGCGCTGCTCGGGCCGATGTCGAGCCCGTACGCGCCGGATGCCATCGACTGGGAGCACATGGCGGTGCCGCCCTCGCTCGAGTCCGGGCACTGGCTCGGCACGGACCGGCTCGGGCGGGACCTGTTCGTACGCACGCTCCACGGCGCGCGGCTGTCGCTGGCGGTCGCTCTGCTGGCGACGCTGGTCAGCCTGCTGATCGGCGTGACCTGGGGCGCGGTTGCCGGCTTTGCCGGCGGGCGGACGGATGCGCTCATGATGCGCGCCGTGGACGTGCTGTATGCGCTGCCCCAGGTGTTCTTCGTCATCATCCTGACCGTGCTGTTCGACCGCAGCGTGTTCCTGCTCTTCGTCGCGATCGGGGCGGTCGGGTGGCTGACCATGGCGCGCGTGGTGCGTGGCCAGGCCCTCGCGCTGAGGCAGCGGGAGTTCGTGGAGGCGGCGGTCGCGTCCGGCGCGGGTCCTGTCCGGATCGTCTTCGGCCACATCATCCCGAACCTGATGGGGCCCGTGATCGTCTACGCGACGCTCATGATCCCGCAGATGATCCTGGTCGAGAGCTTCCTGAGTTTCCTGGGCATCGGCATCCAGGAGCCGCTCGCGAGCCTCGGCAACCTCATCGCCGATGGCTCGGCCGAGATGGAGACGGCGCCCTGGATCCTGCTCGTGCCGGCGAGCTGTCTCGTGCTGATCGTCTTCTCGTTCAATTTCCTGGGCGACGGCCTGCGCGACGCCCTCGATCCACGGGAGCGCTGATGGCGCTGCTCGAGCTCGAATCGCTGCACGTCCGCTTCCGCACCCGCGAGGGCGAGCTCGAGGCCGTGCGCGGCATGGACCTCGCGGTCGAGCCGGGTGAATGCGTCGCCATCGTGGGGGAATCGGGCTCCGGCAAGAGCCAGACGCTGCTTGCCGCCACGGGCATGCTCGCCGCGAACGGCACCGCTTCGGGACGTGTCGCCTTCGAAGGCGAGTCGCTGCTCGGTCAGCCGGCGCGCCTCGCGCGTGTTCGGGGTCCGGGCATCGGCTACGTCTTCCAGGACGCCCTCGGCAGCCTGACGCCGCACCTGACCGTCGGCGCCCAGCTCGCCGAGGCGCTCGCCGTTCACCACGGCGTTTCCGCCGCCGACGCCCGCACCGAGGCGCGGCGCATGCTGGAACGCGTCCAGGTTCCAGACCCCGACGCGCGGCTCGGGCAGTATCCCCACGAGCTGTCGGGCGGGACGCGCCAGCGCGTGGCCATCGCCGCGGCGCTGATGCCGCAGCCCCGACTGCTCATTGCGGACGAACCGACGACGGCGCTGGACGTGACCGTCCAGGCACAGGTCGTCGCGCTGTTCCGCGACCTGCGTGCGTCCCTCGGCATGGCGCTCGTCCTGGTTACCCACGACCTCGGCGTTGTCGCGGGGCTCGCGGACCGCGTGATCGTGATGTACGCGGGGCGCATCGTGGAGGAGGGGCCGGCCGTGGCGCTGTTCGCATCGCCGCGCCATCCCTACACGGCCGGGCTGCTGGCGGCTCTTCCGAGGCTCGACGACGACCTGGCAGCGCCGATGCGGACCATTCCAGGCGTGCCGCCCGGCGCCGGGCGCGATGCCGGCTGCGCGTTCCGGTACCGCTGCGGCCACGCGAGCGGCCGGTGCGAAGTGCGGCCGGATCTCGCCGGGTCGGGATCGAGCCGCGTCGCCTGCCATCACCCGCGCGATCCAGGGGGAGGATCGTGAGCGTGCTGCTGGAAGGCCGGGACCTCGCGGTGCGTTATCGCGTGTCGGGCGGGCTGCTGCGGTCGCGCTGGCTTACGGCGGTGGACGGGGCGAGCCTGTCGCTCTCGTCGGGCGGGACCCTCGGCGTGGTCGGCGAGTCGGGCTGCGGCAAGAGCACGCTCGGTCGCGCGTTGATCGGCCTCGCACCGCTGGCGGCCGGGGAGTTGCGCTGGCAGGGCCAACGCGTCGATGGTCTTTCGGCGCGCGGCTGGCGGCGCCTGCGGCGCGAGCTGCAGATCGTCTTCCAGGACCCACTCGGCAGCCTCGACCCGAGGATGACGGTGGGGCAGAGCGTCGCGGAACCACTGGCCGTGTTCGAGCCGTCGCTCTCGCGCGCGGCCCGGCGGACCCGCGTCGGCGAGACGCTCGAGCGCGTCGGCCTGCCGGCCGGCGCAGCCGACCGCTACCCGCATGAGTTCAGCGGCGGCCAGTGCCAGCGTATCGGCATCGCGCGCGCCGTGATCCTGAAGCCACGGCTCGTCGTCTGCGACGAGCCGGTGAGCGCGCTCGACGTGTCGGTCCAGGGGCAGGTGGTGAACCTGCTGCGCGAGCTGCGCGACGACCTGGGGCTCGCCTACCTCTTCATCAGCCACAACCTCGCGGTCGTGCGGCACCTGAGCACCGAGGTGGTGGTGATGTACCTCGGCCGGGTGATGGAGAGCGGCCCGCGCGATGCGATCTACGGGCGCCCGCTTCATCCCTACACGCGCATGCTGCTCGACGCCGTGCCGGTGGCGGACCCGCAGATCGAGCGGCACCGGACGCGAACCCTTCCGTCCGGCGAGCTGCCTTCTCCGCTGTCTCCCCCGGACGGCTGCGTGTTCCGGACGCGCTGCCCGCTGGCCGAGGCGCGCTGCGCCGAGCGGCGACCGCTGCTGCAGGAGGCAGCCCCCGGTCATCGCATCGCTTGCCATCGCTGGCGGGAGTGGCCAACAGGATTGAATACGCCCCCGGATCGGTAGAATACGCGGCCCTCGTCATTTTCAGGGACCGTTCCATGCACAGACTCGACGGCAAGGTCGCGCTGGTGACCGGCGCAGGACGCAGCGGCGGCCTCGGCGAGGCGATCTGCCTGAGGCTCGCCGCCGCCGGCGCGCGCATCGTGGTCACCGACCTCGGCGCAGGCCGGGCGATGATGGAAACCGGGCACATCGGGACGACCGGCGAGATGGAGGCAGTGGCGGGGCGCGTGCGCGCGGCCGGCAGCGAGGCCATTGCCGTGCCGCTCGACGTGTGCGACGAGGCACAGGCCGAGGCGGCCGTGCAGCGGGCCGTGGACGCCTTCGGGCGGCTCGACATCCTCGTCAACAACGCCGGCATCGGTTACCTGATCTCGCCGCTGGTGGAAACGCCCGCCGAGCGCTGGCGCACGGTGCTGGAGGTTAACCTGACGGGCGTCTTCCTCTGCACCAAGGTCGCCGCGCAGCAGATGATCCGCCAGGGGCAGGGCGGCCGCGTGGTCAACATCGCGAGCCAGGCCGCCAAGTCCGGTCATCGCCACATGGCCGCCTACACGGCCTCGAAGCACGGGATGGTGGGCCTCACGCGCAGCGCCGCGATGGAACTCGGACCGCACGGCATCACGGTCAACGCGGTGTGCCCGAACCACGTGACGACGGGCCTCGGCGCTGTCCAGAACGAGTACTTCGCGAAGCTGAACAACCAGACGGTGCCGGAGTACCTGGCCACGATGCGCGAGCGAATCCCGATGCGGCGCGTCGGGCTGCCGGCGGACACAGCCGGCGCCGTGGCCTTCCTGTGCTCTGACGAGGCGGCCTACATCACCGGCGAGGCGATGAACGTCAGCGGCGGCGTGGAAATGCACTGACGGCGGCCGCGCACACGCCGGCGCCTGAGAACGTTGCGGGAGCGCGACATTGGCTGTGTTTCCGAGCCGGCAGTGATAGATTCCGGCAGGTCGTGGGGCGGCCAGGGGACCGCTGCCACGGTTGCTTCGAAGCTTCAATCAGGGGGGGAGAACATGAAGCGTTTGAACAGGGTTGGATTGGCGGTGTCGGCGGTCTGCGCGGGTGCGCTCTCGTCGCCGGCCGGCGCGCAGGGCGCGCTGGAAGAGATCGTCGTGACCGCGCGCAAGACCGAGGAGACGCTCCAGGAAGCGCCGGTCGCGGTGACGGCTTTCACCGCCGAGCGTCTCGAGGAGCGCGGCATCGAGTCCGTGGCCGACGTAGCCCGCTTCACGCCGGGCCTCGTCTTCGACCAGAACTTCGGTCGCGCGACGGAGCGGCCGGTGATCCGTGGCCAGGGCAACGTGCTCGCCGGCGTGACCACCGGAGCCGAGGCGGGCGCTGCCTACTTCATCGACGGCATCTACTTCTCGGGTGATGTCCAGAGCCTCGACCTGTCCGACGTCCAGCGCGTCGAAGTGATCCGCGGCCCGCAGAGCGCGCTGTATGGGCGAAACACCTATTCGGGCGCGATCAATTTCGTCACGCGCGCCCCCCTGGATACCTTCGCAGCTTCGGCCCGTGCGAGCTACGACAGCGACGAGGTGGACGCCAGCCTTCGCCTCGAAGGCCCGATCGTCGACGGCCTGGCCGGTTCCATCTCGTTCCGCTACTACGACTTCGAGGGCCAGCACCGCAACCAGGTCACCGGAAAGCTGGTCGGCGAGGAACGCACGGAGGCCGTGAACGCCGTGCTGGACTGGCAGCCGAACGACGACTTCCGCCTGCGGGTTCGTGGCGGCTACACCGACGACGACGACGGCACCCGGCCGCTGTTCCTTCAGGATTCCTCCTTCAACAACTGTTACCCGGGCACGCGCTCGCTGACTTCCTACGGGAACGCCACCAACGGCGTGCCGGCGAACGACTTCCAGTATTTCTGCGGCGCGATCCGCGCGCGGCCCGTCGCCCTCAATGACGGGCCGACGGTCAACCCCGTTTACACGCCCGCCGTCCCCGCCAGCCTCGTGTTCGTCGCGCCCCCGGCGCAGATCGGCGGCACGGTCTATCGGCCGGAGGACGGCGTCGAGTTCTCGGGCGTGGCCCGGGAGCGGCGCTATGCCAGTGCGCTGGCGGACTGGGACGTTTTCGGCAGCGGCTACACGCTGTCGGTCGCGAGCGCGTTGCGCAACGAGAGCCGGTTCACCGGCGCCGACTCGACCCACAGCCCGGTCAACTACTGGTTCCCCGCAGCGTCTTTCGCGGCCGGATCAAACGCGTTCCTCAACAGCTCGGACCGGACCAAGTTCGAGGACTGGTCGCTCGAGATGCGTTTCGCCTCGCCGGTGGATCGCTCAGTCCGCTGGATGGTCGGCGCGTTCCACTATGAACTCGACCAGAAGCAGTACACGGTCAACTTCGTCAACCCGAACGGGCAGTCCATCCCCGTGGAGATCGGCGACACGCTGAATACGGCCGTGTTCGGCCTGGTCGAGTGGCAGTTCGCCGAGAAGTGGTCCATCACGGCCGAGGGCCGCTACGCGGAAGAGACCAAGAAGCTCGTCCAGCGGGCCGCGGGCACCGTGAATCCGGGCGCAGTGAACTACCGGGACGAGGGCCAGTTCGACAAGTTCACGCCAAGGGTCACCCTCGACTGGAAGGCGACGGACGACCTGAGCCTCTACGCCATCTACGCCGAGGGCAACAAGCCGGGCGGCTTGAACGGCTCGAACGGCCTCGCCAACGGCTTCCCCACCTGGGACGAGGAGACCTCGACGAACTACGAACTCGGCCTCAAGGCGGCCTGGCTGGACGGGCGCCTGGTCACGAATGTCGCCACCTATTTCATCGATGCGAAGGACGTGCAGCTGACGACGGCTGTGCCGCCGGCGCCGGGCACGACGGCCAGCTCGATCTCGGTGGTCACCAACCAGGGTGCCGCAGAGATCTTCGGCGTGGAGTTCGAAGCGACCTGGCGGCCGATCGATCCGCTCACCCTGAGCCTGACCTACGCGCTGGCCGACTCGGAGTTCACGGAGGGCTGCGACGATTTCCAGTGGGTGCTCACCTCGGGTGGCGGCCTGTTCAACCCCGCCAACCCCACAGCCAACAACCTGAACGGTCAGGGCAACTGCTCCATAGAGGGCAACCAGCTGCCGCTGTCGGCGAAGAACCAGGGGTCGCTCGCGATCGACTGGCGCCAGCCCTTCGCCAACGGCCTCGAGTGGTACGTCAACGCCGACGTGAGCTACACGGACAAGCGCTACGTGCAGGTCCACAACCTTGCCTACGTGCCGGAAGCGACGCTGGTCGGGGCCCGCCTCGGCATCTCGGGCGAGCGCTGGTCGGCGGGACTCTACGGCCGGAACCTCACCGACGAGGACGCGCCGCTGGTGGCGACCCGGTGGTTCACGCTGCCCTACGGCTTCGGCTACGGGGCCCAGGTGCCGGTGGCGCAGCGCATTCCGGGTGCGGATTACGGCGCGCCGCGCGGATTCTTCGGCACGCTGCGCCGCGAGCGCCAGGTGGGCGTGGAGTTCACCTATCGCTACGGCAACTGACCGGGCCGGGGGGAACGGGGGTCCTCCCCGTTCCCCCCGGCAGCCCGCCCGGGACGATGCGAGGGTGATCCGCCTGAACGTCGGCCCGTCCCTGGCCCGCCCTGTTCAGCGTTCCTCGATCAGTTCGATGTACTCGCCGGCGGCTCCGCGCATGAGCGCCGTTCGCCGGCCATCGTAGGGAGCCGCCTCGATCCTTCGGGGCTGCGCGAGGAACTCGAGCTCGAGCGCATCGAGGCTCTTGACCGAGAAGCTGACCATGCTCATGCCGGGCGGCAGCTCGCCCGGCCGCTGCGGACGTGGCGTCGCGGCGGACGGGTACTCGTCGAGCTCGATCAGGAAGTTCTCCGGGAACTGCACGATCGCGAGCCTGAAGTCATGCCCGACCGGAAGGTCCCAGGCCTTGGCCAGCACGGAGATCTTCGAGTCCATCGCCGCGGTCACCGGCATCGCAAGCCTGTCCGCGTAAAAGCGGCGCATGGCCTCCATGTCGGGCCCGCCGAGCACCACGATGAAGGTGCGGTCCACGAAGCTCTGCGCGCTGCCGAGGTTGAACAGCGACTTTCCCGCGGGGATGCGGGTGAGGTACACGAGTTCATCGGCTGGCCCGAGGGCCTGCATGGCGATGATCTCGGGGTTCATCGAGAGGCCTTTCGGCTCGCCTATGATGCGAAACGGCGAGTCCTTCAGCCGCTCGTGGACGGCGTGGGTGTCCTCGACCAGGATCTCGTTCGAGTTCCAGCCGTGGGTGCGCATCGCCGCGAAGCCCTCCACCGCATCCTGGCGGATCAGGCGCAGGTATGCCGGGGCGCCGCTCTCGGGCTGCATCAGCAGGAAGTCCCGCCCGGCGAGCGCGGGGGTTCCCCAGCTCTCGGCGAGCCCGGCGGCGAGGCGGCCGCGCCCGACCACGCGGTAGCCGAGATAGTCCGCATAGGCTCGCTCGACCGGGGCGAGGTCGGGAACGGTCATGGTGACCGCGATGATGGCCGTGAGCATTCACCGTACTCCGGGCGCGCGACACACCCTGTGATATCTTCCGGCGCGCGAAACATGGTAGCCGCCACGCCTTGTCCGGGCCAACGCTTCAGACGACAGGGTAGGAGGTAACGCGCATGAACGCTTCACAGGGAGACTCGTCTTTCCCGCGGCTGTTCGAACCGATCACGCTCGCCGGAAAGCGCCTGAAGAACCGGGTCACCCACGCCTCGATGACCACCCGCATGGGGCGCGAGCAGCGGCTCACGGAGAGGCAGCTCGACTACTATCGAAACCGCGCGCGCGGCGGCTGTTCGCTCATCGTCACCGAGCCGCTCACGGCCTGGCGGCGGCAGCAGGCGCCGCACAAGCTCAGGGTGCGGGGCGGCGATGCCTTCGCCGACCTGCAGCGTTTCGCGGACGCGGTCGAGTCCGAGGACTGTCGCCTGCTTGGCCAGATCCAGGATCCCGGCCGCGGGCGGCACGAGCGCGGCCGAAACCCGCTCGCCTGGGGCGCGTCCTCGCTGCCGGACGACCTGAGCTGGACGGTCCCGCACGTCCTGTCGGTGGAGGAGATCCGCGAGATGATCGCGGACTTCGCGGAGTCGGCCGCGACGCTCAAGCGCGCCGGGTTCTCGGGCGTCGAGATCTCGGCGGGTCACGGCCACCTGTTCCACCAGTTCATGTCGCCCTGGTCCAACCGCCGCGACGACGAGTACGGCGGTGCGCTGGAGAATCGGCTGCGTCTCACACGGGAGCTCATCGCCGCGATCCGGCAGTCCTGCGGTGCCGACTTCATCGTCGGCCTGAAGCTGCCCGGTGACGACGGCGTGAATGGCGGCATTGGGCCGGTCGAGGCGGCCGAGATCGCGCCCCGCCTGTGCGCACCCGGCGCGGTGGAGTACGTCTGCTTCACCTGGGGCGCGCACGCCCGCTCTCTCGACATGCACATCCCCGACGCGCATTGGCCGCGTGCGCCGTTCCTCGACATCGTTCGCGCGCTCAAGGCCACCATCCCAGGCGTGCCCGTGATGGCGGTCGGCCTGATCACCGACCCGGCCGAGGCCGAGGGGATCATTACGCGAGGCGATGCCGAACTCGTGGCGCTGGGGCGGCCGCTCGTGACGGATCCCGCGTGGCCGCTCAAGGCCCGTGCCGGTCGCGGCGACATCCGCTACTGCGTCGCCTGCAACAGCTGCTGGGGACGGATCACGGAACACGCGACGCTGGCCTGCGACAACAACCCGCGCGTCGCGGAGGCCGACGAGACCGACTACTGGCCGGTGAAGGCAGCCCGGGGCCGGCGAGTGGTGGTGGTGGGTGCGGGCATCGCCGGGCTCGAAGCCGCCTGGGTCGCCGCGGCGAGGGGGCACGAGGTGACGGTGATCGGCGCCGGTGCCGAGGCGGGCGGCAAGACGCGGCTGCACGCCCGCCTGCCGGGCGGCGAGAATCTCTCCAGCATCTACGACTACCAGCTGCTGGCAGCCAGGCGGGCCGGCCTGCGCCTCGAGCTGGGCCTTCGCGCCACCGCGGGAGACGTCCTCGCGCTCGAGCCGGAGGCCGTGGTGCTCGCGACGGGTTCGACCATGGGCTGGCCGCGCATGCTGCCCGCGGAGTGGCGCGCGGACGGCACGATCCCGGACCTCAGGACGCTGATGCCCGACCTCGTGGACCTCACCGAGCCGCAGGGCGGCACCGCGGTGCTGTTCGACATGGACCACGGGGAGGGCACCTACGCTTCGGCGCAGGTGCTGAAGCGCCTGTTCGACCGGGTGGTGATCCTCACGCCGCGGGACCGCATCGCAGAGGACACGCCGCTCGTCACGCGGCTCGGGATCCTGCGGCGAATGACGACGCTCGGCATCGAGCTGTGGCCCCTCATGGAGCCGTCGCCGCACTCGCGGCTGGAGGACGGCGTCTTGCTGGCGAGGAACGTCTACACCGGGGCGGAAACGGAGATCGGCGACGTCGCCATCTTCACCTACTCGACGGCGCGCGTCGCCGACGATGCGCTCGCCGCGCCGCTGCGCGCGGCGGGCGTTGAACTGCGGCTCGTAGGGGATTGCTATGCGCCGCGCACGGTCATGGCCGCGACCTCGGAAGGCCACGCCGCGGGGCTCGCGCTGTGATGCGCCGTACGTCCCCGAGGTACCGGCCAGCTACAGCTCGCCCGCGCCGCGGCACCTCGTCGAGGGGCAACCGGGCGACTGTTCCGCCTGGGCGGAGAACGTCCGCGGCGACTATCTGTCGCGCTGGCTCGGGCTGAAGCAGGGGCGCACCCAAGGCAGCGTTGCTCGCTGGACTGTCGCGGTTTCCTCGCTTGCGCGGGGGCAGGTGCTCCACTACTCTCGGCCGTTGTATACATGCGAGGGATCATGGCCGCCGACGTCACGCTGCTCGTGCTGACCGCCGCCTCGATCGGCTTCCTGCACACCGTGCTCGGCCCTGACCATTACCTGCCGTTCGTCGCCCTGGCCAAGGCGCGCGCGTGGTCGGCCCGCCGCACGGCGTGTATCACCGGGCTTTGCAGCGGCGCCCACGTGATGAGCTCCGTCCTGATCGGCGCGATCGGCATCGCGGCCGGCGCCGCGCTCGAGCGCGTCCTGCACATCGAGGATTTCCGCGGCCACGTCGCGCCGTGGCTGTTGCTTGGGTTCGGGCTCGCCTACGCAGCCTGGGGCATCCGGCGGGCGCTGCGCGGCGAGTCGCACAGCCACGAGCACTTCCACGCCGATGGTACGCGCCACAGCCACGACCACGACCACCGGCTAGCGCCGCACCTGCATCCGCACACCGTTGAAAGGCCCCTGCGGCGACCGACCCCGGATCAGTCCGCCTTCACCATCGAGCGCATCGCACCGGCCGCCTCGAAGCCCCTCCCGTCGATCACGCCCTGGGCGCTGTTCATCGTGTTCGCCTTCGGGCCCTGCGAGTCGCTGATCCCGCTGCTCATGTATCCGGCCGCCGAGGCCAACTGGCTGGCCGTGGCCGCCGTCTGTGTCGCGTTCGGCCTGGCGACGCTCGCCACCATGCTTGCCATCGTCCTGTTGCTGCGCCGCGGGCTCGAGGCCTTCGACTGGAGCGGTCTCGAGCGCTGGACGCACGCCATCGCCGGCGGCGCCATCGCGATCTGCGCCGCCGCGATCCTCGCGCTCGGCCACACGCACGCCCACGCGGCCGACGCGGAGCACGGCCACGATCACGGCCACGAGCACAGTCACTCGCATGACGGCGCCAAGGAACACACGCACTGACGCCCCGCGCCGTTTCGCATCCAATCTCCGGGGGAGGGAGGGACGATGAAGCTGATCAGGCACAAGCGCAGCCGCGAGGCGGAGCGCTGGCTCAAGCAGGAGATACGCGAACAGAAGACCCGCTATCGCAAGATCGTCGCGGAGCAGGATGCGCTCGCGCCGCAGCGCGAGAAGTGGATCGCTGCGTTCCTGGAGCGCATCCAGACGCGCGGCTTCAATGTCCACGCGGACATGCTGCGCAAGATCCCCGTCGAGGAGATTCCGCAGAAGCCCAGGCGCAGGTTCAAGGTCGTGTTCTGACACGCGCCTCGACACCGGAGGATTGAACATGGCCCGTCCGCACATTGAGCCTTTCGTCGAGACTGACGTCGCCTGGAAGAAGATGACCCTGCCGGGCTTCGGCAGGGGCATGCGATACAAGATTCTTTCGCTCGACACCGACACCGGCGCCTGCTCGATGAAGGTGATGCTCGAGCCGGGCTACCGGCAGCCGCCCGGCATGAGCTACTCGGAAATGGAGCTGTTCGTCCTGTCCGGATCCGTGACGGTCGGCGACCAGGTGCACGGCCCCGGCTTCTACTTCTTCGTCCCGGCGGGCGTGGCGATGCCGGCCCTGTCCGCGCCGCGCGGCGCGCAGCTGCTGATGTTCTACAACTACGGCGAGCCGAGCTTCGTCGAGTCGGACTCGGACCACGCGGGAGCCGAGCGGCACCGCTACTCCGTCGTCAATTCCTACGAGGGGATGAGCTGGACCTCGACGAACTTCTACCCGGCGACGGCGCCCGGCTGCCTCGTCAAGGTGCTGCGCTTCGACCAGCGCACGCAGGCGTTCACCTTCCTGTACTGCATGACGGCGAATTTCTGGCAGGACAACATCAGCTACCACGACTGCGCCGAGGAGAGCTACCACATCTGGGGCACCTCCTGGATGATGCAGTTCGGCGACCTGCCGACGGGCGGATACTTCTGGCGGCCGCCTTACATCAACCACGGCGCCTTCGCCTGCAAGTACGGCACGCTCGCGCTGGGGCGCACGGACTCGCAGCTCTACAACCACTTCCACTTCAACCCATGGACGACGCCCGAGGAGAACCTCGAGCGCGCGGCGAGCCGCATGCAGCACTGGAAGCCGGACCTCTACAAGTGGGTTGCGACCGGCGACCACAACCACCCGGTGGACTTCGAGTACCCGGGCGACCACGGCCACGCGCACGGCGACGTGCCGCACCACCATGGCGACCACAACGTGGCGCACAGCCACGGGCCGAAGCGGCGGCGCATGCGCAAGTAGTCGACCCAGGATCCGGTCGCCGGCCGGCGCGTCACCTGGAGCACAGGCGTGCGCTGACCGGGGCGGCGATCAGGGCCCCCGCCAGGCGTCCGAGGCTTTCTTCTCGTCGATCTTGTCGCCGTCGGCGTCGGAGTGGCGGTACCCGCCGTCCCGGACGCGCTCCTGCGCGGCGAGCAGCGGCATGGCCTGCTTGAGGGGATTCACCGGGATCACGGGGGCTGCCTGCGGACGAAACGCCGAGCTTGTACACACGGTCCGCCCCTCGCGGCTGTTCAGATTCATCCGGCGGGTTCGCACCGGCGGCGGGACAGGTCGGCCTGAGGTATGCTGGAAGACCCCAAGTCCCCGGGTCCTGCCCATGGCCAAGACGCAGATCCCAGCGAGTTCCGCCCTGTCCAACGTGCGTTACGAGATCCGCGGGCGGCTGGCCCGACGCGCCCACGAGATGGAGCGCATGGGCTACGAGATCATCTCCCTCAACATCGGCAATCCGGGCGCCTTCGGATTCCGCGCGCCCGAGACCATGCGCCTGGCCATGATCGAGAACCTGGCCGCGGCCGAGGGCTACTGCCACCAGAAGGGCATCTTCCCGGCCCGCGAGGCCGTGGTCATGCAACAGCAGGACCGCGGGGTGCTCGACGTCACGGCCGACGACGTATTCATCGGCAACGGCGTCAGCGAACTCATCGACCTCGTTCTGCGCGCCCTTCTCGAGCCCGGCGACGAGGTGCTCGTGCCGAGCCCCGACTACCCGCTGTGGACCGCGGCGGTGACGCTGAACGGCGGGCGCGCGATCCACTATCCCTGCCGCCCGGAGCGGGGGTTCGAGCCGGATCCGGAGGAAGTGGCCCGCCTCGTCACCCGCCGGACGCGCGCCATCGTGGTGATCAACCCGAACAACCCGACCGGCGCGGTGTACTCGCGCGAGACGCTCGCGGCGCTGGCCCGGCTCGCGGAGCAGCACCGGCTCGTGGTCTTCGCCGACGAGATCTACGACGGCATGACCTACGACGGCGCCGAGTTCGTGCCGATGGCAACGCTGGTCCGGGAGACGCTCTGCGGCACGCTGTCGGGGCTGTCCAAGGTGTACCGCGCCTGCGGCTACCGCGTGGGCTGGGCGGTGTTCTCCGGGGCCCGCGACCAGGCGGCTGCCTACATGCAGGGCCTCGAGCTCCTGAGCTCGCTGCGATTGTGCAGTAACGTGCCCGGCCAGTGGGCCGTGCAGACCGCCCTCGGCGGTTACCAGAGCATCCGCGACCTCGTGTCGCCCGGCGGGCGCCTGCACCAGTCCCGCCAGGCGATCGTCGAAGGCGTCGCCGCGAGCCGCCACCTTGCGCTCACCCCGCCGCGCGGGGCGCTGTACGCCTTCGTCAAGGTCAGGCGCGACCACCTGCCCGACTTCGACGACCAGGCCTTCGCCCTCGACCTGCTCGAGAACCGGCACGTGCTGGTGGCGCCCGGCGTCAGCTTCAACGTGCCTTACAACGACCACTTCCGGATCACCAACCTGCCCGATGCAGAGACGCTGCGCACCGTGTTCACGCGCATCGAGGAGGAGCTCGACTCCTGGGCGTCCGGCAAGACCTCGCGCGGCGGCGGCGCCCTCAGGGCCGTCCAGTGAGCCCGCCCTGGGCGTAGTGTGGCGGGGAGTCCTGCGAGCCCCGCCATGACCACCGACGACCCGCTCCTCAATCACCTCGATACCGGCGGCAGCGTCGTCACGGCGACGCGGCGGCAGGCGCGCCTGCTGCGCCGGCGTCACGAGGCGGCCCAGCGCCGCGCCGGGCGCAGGGTCTGGCGGAGCGCCGACGTGGTGCCCGTGGATGCCTGGCTCGAGCGCTGCTGGGCGGAGGCAGCGGCCGACGGCGATGCCGAGCAGCTGCTGAGCTCCGCCGAAGCGGCCTGGCCATGGAGGCGGCAGGTGCGCCAGGAGGCGCACGGCGGCCTGCTGGAGGAGCGCGATCTCGGCGGCGCGGCGCGGGCCGCCTGGGTCGCCCTGAGGGCGCACGGCGGTCGGTTGACCGACCTCGGCGGTGGCCTTCTCACGAGGGACCAGCAGGCGTTCCGGGACTGGGCGCTCGCGGTGGAGGCGGACCTGGCGGGGCAGGGGTGGCTCGATCCTGACCTGCTGCCGGCGGCGCTGGTCGAGCGTGCCGCCCGATTCGCGCCGCGCCATCGGGTGCTCTTTGCCGGGTTCGAGCGGCCCACCCCGATCCTGCGCCGGCTCGCCGATGCCATCGGAGCTGCCGGGGGCGCCGCCGCCTTCGCGCCGGCGCCCGCGGCCGCAGCGCGGATCACCCGCCATGCGGCCGAGCACGCGGAGGACGAACTCGAGGCCGCGCTCGACTGGCTGGCCTTGCGCCTCGCCGAATCGCCGGACTCGATCCTGGGCGTCGTGATGCCCGACCTCGCCACGCGCCGCGGTGGGGTAGCCCGTGCGTTCGAGGCCGCGCTGCAGCCGGCGCTCGAGTGGCCCGGACGCCTCGAACGGGACCGCCTCGTGGACTTCGCCGGCGGCCCCCCGCTCGCGAGCGCGCAGGTCGTCGGTGACGCGCTGGCCTGCCTCGAGGCGGCGCCGCTCGTGGAACTGCGCCATGCGAGCCGCTGGCTGCGCAGCCGTTACCTCGGCCCGCACGAGGAACTCGAGGCCCGCCTGGGACTGGAGTCGAGGCTGCGACGGCGGGGCCTGTTCTCCCTGTCCTGCTCCGCGCTCGAGGCCGAGGCGCGCGCGGCCGGTTGCGCCGCGCTGGGCACCGCGCTCGCGGCCTCGGAGGAACTCGGGCGCGGGCCGGCGCGGCGGCGGCCGAGCGAGTGGGCCAGTGCCTTCGGCAGCCTGCTGCAGGCCTGGGGCTGGCCCGCCCGCAGGCCGCTCGCCAGCGACGAATTCCAGTACGCAGAGCGCTTCCGCGAAGCGCTCTCGCGGCTGGCCGGGCTGGATCGCGTCGTGCCGCCGCTCGCGGCCGGCGAGGCCCGGGCGGAGCTCGCCGGGATCTGCGCGGCGCCGTTCCAGCCCGAGCGGGGCGACGCCCGCGTGCTCGTCTACGACGACTTCGAGGCGCCCGGTCTCACGCTCGATGGGCTGTGGGTGAGCGGCGTGACGGCATCGGCGTGGCCCCGCTCGCCGTCGCCCGACCCGTTCCTGCCGCTGGCGCTCCAGCGCCGGCTGGCGCTGCCTGGCGCCACCGCGGAGGCGTGCCGCGACGAGGCCCTGGCGACCACGGCGGCGTGGCTTTGCACCGCGCCGGAGGTGGTACTGAGCTGGCCGCTGAGGCAGGACGACGCCAGGGCCGAGGCGAGCCGGCTGGTTCCGTCGAATCTCGAGGCGCACGCGCGGCGACCGAGGGCTCCCGGCCGCACGAGGCTCATGGCCGGCCACGCCGTGCGCGAAGGAATCAGCGACGATCGCGCGCCTGCGCTCGAGCCATCCCGGGCGCGGGGGGGAGCGCGCATCCTCGAGCTGCAGGCCCAGTGCCCCTTCAGGGCGTTCGCGGAACTGCGCCTCGGCGCGCGCGAACTCGACGAACCCGCGCCAGGCGTGGACCGGCGCGTCCGCGGACTCGCGCTGCACGCGGCCCTCGAGCGGGCGTGGCGGGAGCTCGGCGACAGCGCGGCCCTGCTTTCGCTGGACGAAGCCGGCCGGGCCGCGATCGCGCGGCGCTGCGTCGCGGCCGCGCTGGAGCGGGAACTGCCTGCGCAGACCCCGCCACGGCTGGCCCGGCTGGAGGCCGAATGGCAGGAGGCCGCCGTGGTGGCGCTGCTCGCCGCGGACGCCGAGCGCGATCCCTTCGAGGTGGTCGCGGTCGAAGAGGCGCTGCAGACGACCTTCGCCGGCGTGCCGCTCCGCCTGCGCGTGGACCGCATCGATCGCACGTCATCGGGCCTCGTGCTCATCGATTACAAGACCGGCGCGCCCCGGCAGGCGCAGTGGCGCGGGGCGAGACCGGATGCGCCGCAGCTTCCGCTGTATGCCGTCGTGACCCCTGGCGATGTCGCAGCCATCGCCTTCGTGGCCGTGCAGAACCAGGGTGCCCGTTACCTCGCCCTCGGCGAGCCGGACGCGGAGGTGCCGGGCCTCACGCCCGCGGACCGCTTCAGGATCGCGGAAGACGGCGAGCAGGGCCTCGCATGGCCCGAGATCAAGGCCCGCTGGGCGGCGTGGCTGGAGCGGCTGCTCGAGCAGCACCGCGCGGGTGATGCGGCAGTGGATCCGAAGCAGCCGCAGACCTGCCGCCTGTGCCATCTCGGCACGCTCTGCCGGGTGGATCGTCGCGCCGTCGGTGAGGAGCCGGAGGCGAGTGACGATGCCTGATCCCGCGGCACAGGACGCTCGCGCGCGGCAGCGCGCCCTCGACCCGGAGCATTCCTTCGTCGTGCAGGCGCCGGCGGGATCCGGCAAGACGAGCCTGCTGACGCAGCGCTTCCTGCGGCTGCTCGCCTGCGTCGAGCGGCCCGAGGAAGTCGTCGCGATCACGTTCACGCGCAAGGCAGCCGCG
This sequence comes from Steroidobacteraceae bacterium, assembly GCA_025458865.1. Taxonomy (GTDB): domain Bacteria; phylum Pseudomonadota; class Gammaproteobacteria; order Steroidobacterales; family Steroidobacteraceae; genus SG8-30. The sequence continues at coordinate 33,395 of JALORP010000015.1, forward strand.
GAAATGCGGCATCGCATCGTCGCCGCGCTCGCGTCCGCAGCCGCAGGTCCGCCTGCGGGGGACTCCGAGGCGGAGCGCCTGACCCACGGGCTCGCGGTCGAGGCGCTGGCCAACTCGCGGCGACGCGGCTGGGATCTCGAGCGTCACCCGTCGCGGCTGCACGTCCAGACGATCGACGGGTTCAACCACTGGCTCGCGCGGCGAATGCCGCTCGCCGCTCGCATTGCGCTCTCGCCGGACCTTGCGGACGACGCGGCCTCGATCCACGCGCTGGCTGCGCGACGCCTGGTCGCGCGGCTGGAGGAGGAGGGCGAGGTCGCGGCCGCGCTCGCGCGCCTCGCTCGTTTGCTCGGGTACGACCCGGCGCGTCTCGCGGAAACCCTGGCCGGCATGCTCGGCAGACGCGAACTGTGGCTGCCGAAGGTGCTGGAACTCGCGCGGGGAGGGCGCGCGCGCGAGGAGATGGAGGGACTGCTGGCCGCGGCGCTCGAGCGCGAGCTGGCGTCCATCCGGGCCTGCCTGTCCGGCGGGCCCGCCGAGGCCGCGATCTTGCTGCTCTCCGAGGCGGCCGCAGCCGACCCCGGGGGTCCGCTGGCGCCACTGGCCGGCGTCTGCGCGCTGCCGCCGGCCTGCGCCGGCGCGGCCGAGGCATGGCGATGCCTCGCGGGTGCGCTGCTCACGAAGCAGGGCAGGCCGCGCGCGCGCCTCGACAAGAACACGGGTTTCCCGCCCGCGCTGCGAAAGCTCAAGGAGCAGTTGCTCGCATTGCTGCAGGCGCTCGCGGCCGATGAAGCCGCGGTGGGTGCGCTCGCCGCCGTGGACAGGCTGCCGCCCGCGCGCTACACGGACGCGCAATGGCAGCTGGTGGAAGCCTTGCGGGCCATCCTGGTCCCGGCGGCGGCGGAGCTGCAGGCGGTGTTCGCCGAGCTGCGTCAGGTGGACCACGCGGCCGTCGCGGCCGCGGCCCGCAGCGCTCTGGGCGCCGAGGACTCGCCGTCCGAACTCGCGCTGGCGCTGGAGTACCGCCTGCGTCACCTGCTGGTGGACGAGTACCAGGACACGGCGCCCGCGCAGGAGGCGCTGCTGCGGCGCCTGGTGGCGGGCTGGCAGCCCGGCGACGGCCACACCTTGTTCTGCGTCGGCGACCCGATGCAGTCCATCTACGGCTTCCGCGAAGCCGACGTCACGCTGTTCCTCGAGGCGCAGGTCCGCGGCATCGGGGGCGTGGCGCTCGAGCCGCTCGTGCTGGAGCGCAATTTCCGCTCGTGCCGCGCCATCGTGGACTGGGCGAACGCCGCGTTCGCCCGGCTCCTGCCGCAGCAGGAGGATTACGAACGCGGCGCCGTGCGCCACGCGCCGAGCGTTCCCACGCGCGACGATGAACCCGCGGCGGGCGTCACCGTCCATCCGGGGCTCGGCCCCGACGCGCAGCGCGACGCGGGGATCGTCGCGCGGCTCGCGGCAGAGGCGGTCGCGGAGATCCGGGCCCTCGAGTCGGCCGGGGAGGCGCGCAGCGTCGCCATACTGGTGCGCAGCCGCAGCTCGCTGCCGCCGGTCCTCGCGGCCCTGCGGCGGGCGGGCGTCGAGTATCGCGGCGTGGAACTCGACAGCCTGGGCGAGCGTCCCGCGGTGCGCGACCTGCTCGCCCTGGCGCGGGCGCTGCTGCACCTGGGCGACAGGACGGCGTGGCTCGCGGTACTGAGGGCACCGTGGTGCGGGCTCGCGCTCGCGGACCTGCACGCCCTCTGCGAAGGCGATACCGAGACCACGGTGCTCGCGCTGCTGGATCGGCGCCGGGCGGCGCTCAGCGAGGATGGCGCCGCCCGCATCGCCCGGGTCCTGCCGGTATTGCGCGACGCGCTCGACGACCTCGGCCGCGAACCGCTGGGATCGACGGTGCGCGCGGCGTGGCTGGCGCTCGGGGGGCCGGCCGTGGTGGACGATCCCTCCGACCTCGAGAACGCGAGCGCGTGCTTCGACGCGCTCGACGACCTCGCCGCCGGGACGGACGGCCCGCCGGAGGCGTCGGCGGTGGAACGGGCGATCGAGGGACTCATGGCCTCGCCGGTCGGCAGCCCCGAGGCGCGCGTGCAGGTGATGACGATACACAAGGCCAAGGGGCTCGAGTTCGATACCGTGATCCTGCCGTCGCTGGAACGCGCCGTGCCCGCGGCCGACCGCCAGCTGCTGTACTGGGCGCCGGTGGCCGTCGCGCCGGGCAGGCGCGGCATCGTGCTGGCGAGCCGTGGCGACGAGCCTGCCGACCGCGGCGACGACCCGCTCGAGCGCTGGATGCGCAGGCTCGAGCGCGAGCGCTCGCGACTCGAGCTGGGCCGGCTGGCCTACGTGGCGGTTACGCGGGCGCGCCGGCGGCTGCACCTCGTGGGTGCGGCGCGCGTGGACGAGTCAGGGGAGGAAGGTCCTCAACTCGCCGCGCCGCGCGAAGACACGCTGCTGGGCGTGCTCTGGCCCGCCTTGCGGGATGCCTTCGAGACGGCGCTTGCCGGGGAGTCGGAGCCGGGCCGCGGGCACGCGGCGCCGGCCGAGAGGCCGCGCGCTTGCGCGCCGGCGCTGATGCGCCTGCCCGCGGGCTATGCACCGCCGCCGACGCCGGAAGGCCATGGGGGCGCGGGCTCCGTCGAGGCGCGCGGCAGGCCGGGTGCCGTCCGCCCCGAGTTCGACTGGGCCGGCGAACAGGCGCGGGCGGTGGGCGCGGTCGTGCACCGAGAACTCGAGCGCCTGGCGCGGGAGCGCTTGCCGGCCCGGGACTTGCCGCGCGCAAGCCGGCGCTGGCGCCTGGAGCTGCTGCGCGAAGGCCTGCCGGAGCAACTGCTGGCGCCGGCCGAGGCGCGCGTGACCGAGGCGCTATCGCGGGTCGCGGCGAGCGCGGTGGCGGCACGGCTGCTCGACCCGTCCGCGAGCGAGGCGGAAAGCGAGCTGGCGCTCACGGCGGAGCTCGACGGCGCGCTCGTCCGGGTGCGGATCGACCGCAGTTTCGTGGACGAGGCGGGGGTGCGCTGGGTCGTGGACTGGAAGACGGGCGCTCATGCCGGCGGGAGCCTCGACCGGTTCCTCGCGCAGGAACTGGAGCGCTATTCGCCGCAGCTCGCGCTCTATTCGCGGGTGATGGCGCTGCACGACGGCCGGCCGCAGCGGCTCGGGCTCTACTTCCCGCTGCTCGACCGCTTCGTGGAATGGCCAGCCGGCGCGAGCGCGGCCTCCAGGAGCGACTCGAGCTCGCCCGGCGGCATGGGTCGCCCGCACAGGTAGCCCTGCATCTCGTCGCAGCCGAGCCCGCGGAGGAATTCGATCTGCGCGGCGGTCTCGACGCCTTCTGCGACGACCCGCAAGCCGAGGTTGTGGCCCAGCGCGACGATGGTGCGGACGATGGCGGCATCGTCCGCGTCATGGGTGACGTCGGCGACGAAGGAGCGGTCCACCTTGAGCCTGTGGACGGGAAACCGCTTGAGGTAGGCGAGACTCGAGTAGCCGGTCCCGAAGTCGTCTATCGCGATCTCGACACCGAGCCTCTGCAGCTGTCCGAGCGTATCCACCATGCGCGGCACGTCGTGCATGACCATGCCCTCGGTGATCTCGAGTTCCAGCTGTCCCGGCGCAAGCGCGGTTTCGCGGAGGATCTCGGCGACGACGTCCAGGAAGTCCGGCTGGCGCAGCTGTCGCGGAGACACGTTGACCGAGACCAGCAGTGGGCCGAGCCCGCGGTCGCGCCACCGGCGGGCCTGGCGGCAGGCGTGCTCCAGCACCAGCCGCCCGATGGGAACGATCAGGCCGGTCTCCTCGGCCAGCGGGATGAAGCGTGAAGGCATCACCATGGCTTCGCCCGGGGGCTGCCAGCGGACCAGCGCCTCCGCCCCGTTCACCCGGCCGGTCGCCACGTCGAGGCGCGGCTGGTAGTGCACGACGAAATCACCGTTCTCCACCGCGCGGCGCAGCCGGCGCTCGGTCTGGATGCGCTCGGCCAGCTCGGCGCTGAGCTGGGGCGTGAAGAACTGCAGCGTGTTGCGCCCGCACTCCTTGGCGCGATACATGGCGGCGTCCGCGTTCTTGAGGAGGGTTTCGCTGTCCCGGCCGTTGTCCGGGAAGATCGCCACGCCGACGCTGCTGGTCACGTGGAACTCGCCGAATCGGCTGTTCCACGGCGCAGACAGCACCTCGAACACCCGGCCGGCCCGGGCCTGCACGTCGGCGAGGCTGTGAGCCCCGGCGATGACGATGACGAACTCGTCGCCGCCGAGACGGGCGACGGTGTCGCGCTCGCTCACGCAGGAACGCAGGCGGCCGGCCATCGCGACCAGCAGGTCGTCGCCGGCCTGGTGTCCGAGGCTGTCGTTGATGTACTTGAACCGGTCGAGGTCCACGAACACCACGGCGAGGCAGCCCGGGCCGCCCGCGGTCGCGAGGATGCCCTGCTCGAGCCGCTGCCTTAGCAGCGAGCGATTCGCCAGCCCGGTCAGTTCGTCGTAGTTCGCCTGCTGCTCGATCCTTGCCTCGTAGCGCTTGCGCTCGGTGATGTCCTCGACGGTCCCCTCGTAATGCGATAGCGCGCCATCCTCGCCGCACACGGCGCGGGCATTCTCGGATATCCAGATCACGCTGCCGTCGCGCCGGAAAACCTGCGACTCGAACCCGACCACCGATCCCCGCGCGCGCACCCGGCGGATGAATTCCTCGCGGCGCCCGGGATCCACGTACAGCTGGGCGCGGATGTCCCGCAGCCCGGCGATCAGCTCGGGCGGGGAATCGAAGCCGTAGATCCGCGCGAGCGCCGGGTTGGCGTCGAGGTACTGGCCCTCCGGCGTGCTCCTGAAGATGCCCTCGATCGCGTTCTCGAACAGTCCGTGATAGCGCCTCTCCGCCGCCCGCAGCGCATGGAGCGCCTGCACCCGGGCGGTGACGTCCTGCACGATCCCTTCGATGGCGAGGAGGCGACGGTGGCGGTCGTAGAGCCCGACACCCCGCTCCCAGACCCAGCGGATGGAGCCGTCCGCGTGGATCAGGCGGTACTCGATGTCGAAGCGTCGTTGCGCCGCGAGGGCCGCATGGATGCCAGAGCGGACACGCTCCCGATCCTCGGGATGGGTGATCGATTCGTAGGACACGCGCTGGTTGAACAGCAGGTCCTGCGGCTGGTAGCCGGTGAGCCGCTCGCAGCCCTCGCTGACAAACTCCATCGTCCACTCGGCGTCGTCGAGGCAGCGGTAGACCATGCCGTCGAGGTTCCCGAGGAGGGTCTTCAACATGCGCGCGAACTCGCGCTGGTCACCGTCGCGCAGGGCGTCGGTGCCGGGCACCGGCGCCGCGTCGGGCGCGTGCCGTGGCTTGGGGAGCAGGCCGCTCATTCACGCCGTTAGCGGCCGGCCGCGCGGGTTCCTGAGGCGCGAGTTCACAGAATTGCCGGCGCACCATCGCGGTGCGCGCGGCCGGCATGGGGCAGGAGCCGCACGGCCGTGCCTACGCGGCACAGCGTCCCTAGAGGGTTCCCTCGATGGCGAAGCTGCGACGGCCGAGCGAGTCGGGCGGGCCGAGGTAGGCGAGCGCCTGCTGGACGCGCGGGTCGGCCCCGGGAGCCGTGGCCACCTCGCCACTCAGCAGGTACTGTCCGCGGGGGTCGAGGGTCAACGTGGCCCGCACGGTCAGGGCGCCGGTGCCGAGGTCGCGCAGGCGGCCGGCGATGCCCTCGGAGCCGACGCTGCCTTCGCCGAGCAGCAGTTCGAAGTCCCCAAGCCCGCCGCTGCCGGCATAGGGGGCGCTGAGGCCGCGGACGTGGACCGTGCCTTCAGCCGCCACCGGCCGACCGTCGCGCAGTTCCAGGCGCGCCACGTCGAACTCCACCCTGCCGTTCCAGCCGCGGGGAGCCAGAAAGCCGTGGAGGTTCGAGATCGGAAGCGAACCCTTCAGGTCCGACAACAGCACGCGGCCCCCGGTGCGGACGGCGACGTCCAGCCCGACGGATGCGTCCGGCGGGCCGTACACGACGGCATAGTTCAGTTCGAGCAGCGGCAGGCGCCAGGGCCGGCTGGACCAGCGAACGGGACCGAGCGCGTGTCCCTTCCAGCTGGCATTGTCCACGCTGCCGCGCCAGATGCTCCCGTGGAGGCCATCGAGCGCGAGGCCGGTGGGCAGGAAGCGCAATGCGACCGTCGCCGGCAGCAGGGCGACGAGGAACAGCAGGAACGCCGCGATTCCCGCGGCGGCGAGGACCGCAGGGCGGTTCATCAGGGGCCGCGCAGCACGATGCTGGCGTTCACCAGCCCCGCATTCTCGGTGCCGTCGACGCTCGCCGATTCCACGGACAGGCCCCGTTCCTGCTGGACGCGCGCCAGCCAGAGCACCAGCGTGTCGAAGGTCGCGGACTCGAACCGCACCCGCAGGCCGCCCCCGGCGGCCGGCTCCACCCCGGCGAGTGCGCCGCCGAGGCCGGCGTCGCGCGCGGTGCGGTCCACGAGCAGCGGCAGCGGCTCATCGCTGCGGGCTGCCGGCATGGCCTGAAGGCGCGGGGCGGCCGCCTGCATCCATGCCAGGTCGTCGCGCTTGCGCTCGACGCGCCGTTCCGCGGACGAGACGGCGGAGGAAAGCGCGGAGAGACCCCCGACGACCAGCAGGATCGCCGCGACGGCGGTTCCCCACAGCAAGACCTGGCGGTCCCGCGAAGAAAGGCCGGCGTACCAGGAGCTCAGGTTCATGTGGCCCCCGCGGGGCGGATGGACACGAGCCCGTCAACACCGCCCTCGCGAGGCACCGTCGACTGGACGTCGAAGCTGAGGCCGCGCTGGCCCACGGCCCGCGCGAGCTCACTGAGCGTCTCGCCGGTCGGCGCGAAGATGCGCAGGTCGAGCATGCGGTCGCGCCAGCCGAGGGAACGGATCTGGACGCCGCCGATGGCGACGAAGGCCTGCGAGAGCGCGTCGAGCCGGCCGAGCAGGCCGGATGGATCCGCGGCCGCGCCGGCGCCGAGCCGCTGAGACATCTGCTGGCGAGGGTCCTCCATCGTCTGCACGTCCGGCATGGCCACGCGGAAAGTCTGCTCGATCGCGGCGTCGAGGCGGCGCTCCTCGTCCCGCAGCTTCACGAGCTCGTAGACCGATGTGCCTGCGAGAAGCGCGACGAGCCCCGCCGCCAGCGCGGCCGGCAGGCGCCAGCGGCGCCACTGGGCGCCGAGGCCGCTGCGCGGCGCGAACGGGCCGCACATGAGCGACAGCGGCGGGCGGGCCAGGGCGCCGGCGGCGAACAGTGGCAGCGACCCGTCGGGGAGCAACTGAAGATCGAGGCTGCCGGTGACCTCCCGCAGGGCCTCGATCATGTTGCGCGAGCCTTCCCAGTCCTGCTGCGCGACATAGAGCTGTACGTGGCGGTCCTCGCCTTCGAGCCCGGCGAGCGCGAAGGCCTCGGTGAGCGGCTCGACGGACAACGCGAACGGGAGCCCCGCCGGCGGCTGCACCGTAAGCTGCCCGCCCTCGAGGACCACCACGGTCTTGCCAGGATTCTCCGGAAGGCAGAGCGTTTCGCAGTACATCGCTTCCGGCGCGAGTCCCGCAGCCTCGAGCGACGCCAGCCAGCCCGTCATCCGCTCGCGCGGCACCGCGAGCACGCGCGCGCGTCCGTCCTCGGATTGCTTGCCCACAGCGAAGTGGAAGTCCTCGACGTCGCCTGCGAGCTGCTCCTCGAGTGCGAAAGGCGCCACCTGTGCGAGCCGGGCGCCTCGGGCGGGCAGTTCGGGCTCCGCCAGGGTCACGTCCGTGCCGGGGACCAGGGCGATGACGCGGCGCTCTGCGGCGAGCGGCGCGGCGTCGGCCACCGCGCCAGTCGAGACCGGCCCGAGACGCGCGCCGGAGGCATCGACGATGACCCACGACACGGGTTCGCCGAGGCGCAGGACGAGGATCTGGTTCATGGGGTCACTCGGTTCCGGAGGAGCGCAACACGGTTCTCACGCCGCCTGCCGCGTTGCGCTCCAGCAGACTGTACAGGGTGAGTTGCGAGGTGCCAATACTGACGACGGCGACGCTTCGAAACCAGCTGGAACTCTCGGCGACGACCTGCGCAAGCGCCTGGTACTGGTCGGCATCGAGGGTGGCCTGGAGGTCCGTCAGCAGCGGGAAGCAGCCCTCGGCTCGGTTCCGGGCGAGCGCCTCGGCGTCGCCGAAATCCGTGCCGCCCTCGACCAGCGCGGCGAGCACGAGCGGCGTCGCCGTGCACACGTTGATCCGCGTGCCCGCGGGCAACGCGGCCACGTGCGGCCGCAGGCGCGCGAAGTCGTCGAGCGTGAACCCGGGCAGCGCGAGCATCTCCGAGGTCGAAGTCACCGGGCCGTTGGCGGCACGGTAGCCCGGAACCTGGCTCAGGTAGACGCCGTCCTCCGCGCCGTCCGGGAACCGCTCGACGGTGTCGGCATCGAGCCAATCGGCGAGGGCACCGGCGAAACGCTGGTCAACGCCCGCAAGCCGCAGCAGGCGCGAGAATCGCTCAAGGTTCGCCTCGTCCACGGTGCCGTCCGCGCGCAGCAGGTTGTTGAGGTTGAAGCGCCCCTGCATGTCCTCCAGCCCGCCCTCGATCGTGCCGCCGTCGACGGGCAGTGGCGGGAGGGGCTGGGCCCAGGGCTCGTCGAGCTCGTCGCGCTGCGAATCCTGGAGGTCCTTGCGCAGGATCTCCGCCGCCCAGGCCTCGGCGCCCAGCGCGACGTGCCAACCCTGGTTGAGAGCGCCTATGCCCGCCGTGCGCCGAAGGTCGAGCGCGGCCTCGGTCCCGACACGCGCCGCGAGCACGGTCGCGATGGCGACGAGCACCACCGCGGTGATGAGGGCGACGCCGCGCTGCCTCATCCGGGCACCTCCACGAGGCGGCGTATCTCGCCGTAGTCAGCGAGCTCGATGACGATCTCCACCGCCAGCGGCCGGGCCCGCAGCTCGGCGCCGCCGACGCTGCCCAGCTCCGGCCATTCGAGCTGCCACTGCCGCGCGGAATTCATGTAACGGATCTCGACGCGCCGGACATTGTCCAGCAGCTCGCGGCGCACGGGCTCGGTGGACAGCACAGGGTCGGTGACCGTCCAGTGCCGCCGCACGAGCACCTCGTCCTCGAGCGTGTAGACCACGCGCTGCACGGTGCCGCGCGGCGTTCCGGACGTGTTCGGCCAGCCTGCGCGAGACATCTCGACGAGGCTCGTAGCGTTGGGGTCGCGGAACAGGGCCGGGCGGTAGCCGTCGCCGATGGTCTCGCGGACCGGGCGCGGCGCAAGCTGGCGGAAATCACCGGTCATCAGCGTCACGGCGCGCTGCACCTCGCGGACGCGGTCCATGTGCTCGCGCGTGCGTTCCACGGCGATGCGCGTGTCGGCGACGCCCCGGTGCGCGAGCACGCCGAGCACGGCGAGGATCACGCTGGCGACGAGCACCTCGATGAGCGTGAAGCCGGAAGCCCTGCGCCTCATTCCTCGGGCTCCTCGGTGCCGGGCACGGGGGCAGGTCGCGGCGGGCGGGGTTCGCGCCGTTCCATCTCGTCATCGTCATCCGTGCCGCCGGCGGGGGCGCCTCCGGTCCACGGCGTGATGGAGGGCGCCGTTCCGAGGCTCGTCGCTCCGGCGAAGCCCGTGACCTGGGCGAGCGAGGAATCCTCCGCATCGGACTCCCGGCGCACGCGCACGTCGATGCGCCGGATGTTCTCTACGGGCGTCTGCGCGACCGTTGCCGTCCAGCGCCAGGCCTGCCCGGCGAAGTCCACGCGGCCCTCGGTTTCGTCCACGGAGGGCATCTCGCCGGTGAGGCGCAGCTCCGTCAGGCGATTGTCGGCGATCCAGGCGGCGAAGGTGCGGTCACGAAGGTAGGAGGCGTTGTTGACGGTGTCGTTGACCACGCGAAACACGGCCATCAGGCCGAGCGCGACGATCGCCATCGCGACCACGACCTCTATGAGCGTGAAGCCACGCTCGCCGCGATCAGGGCGTCTCATCGCGCGAGAACTCTATGGTGCCGTCGACCGCGCCCGCCAGCGTCACGCGCGCGCCGCTCGCGCTGCGCAGCAGCGAAAGCCTGTAGGGAACCACCTCGCCGCTGGCCGCGACCAGCACCTGCGGCAGCGGCTGCTCGGTCGTCTCCACCGGCTTGAGCAGCACGCGGCGGCCCTCGATCTCGAGTTCCAGCGCAAGCCCGGGCGGAAGGTCGTGGGTCGCGAACCAGCGGTCGCCGCCGGCGGGAAACCAGCCCTGGCGCCGCCCGTCGAAGACCATGACCTCGTAGCGGGACGGCTCGACGCGAAGGCCGTAATCCCGGCCCTCGAGTTCAGCCTGCTCCAGGGTGACGGCGACGACGTCCGCGATGCGCCGGGCCTCGTCCTCGATCTCGCGGTCTCCGCCGAGCGCGCCCACCGCGACGGTGACGGCCATCACGAGGATCCCGATGATCACGACGACCACCAGGATCTCGATCAGCGTCATGCCCCGCGAGCGCAGGGCCGGCGGCGAGGCGGGGAGGGCGCGCACGAAGGGGCGCCGGGGTCAGTCCACGTTCCAGTTGCCGACGTCGGACGCTACGCCCTCGCCGCCGGGCTGGCCGTCGGCACCGAGGGACCAGAGGTCGTACTCGCCGCCGCGCGTGCCGGGGAACTGGTACTGGTAGTCGTTGCCCCAGGGGTCCTTGGAGAGCTTCTGCACGTAGCCCCCGGCCTTCCAGTTGCGCACGTTGGGGTCGGCCGGCTTCTCGACCAGCGCGCGCAGGCCCTGGTCGGTGGACGGATAGGTGTAGTTGTCCATGCGGTAGAGGTCGAGCGCCGTGCCGAGGGTGCGGATGTCCGACTGCGCCTTGGTCACGCGCGCCTCGTCGACGCGGCCGAGGATCTGCGGACCGATCAGCGCTCCGAGGATCGCGATGATCACCATGACCACCATGATCTCGATCAGCGTGAAGCCACGCATCGGGATGGAACTGGAGCGCATCGACGACTCCCTGGCGCAGGGCCGCAGCGATTGGGGAAACGGCAGTCATGATAACAGACGCGACCGAGAGCCCGAGGTTCCCCCGTCGCCGTTTTGCGCCGCCGCCGCCAGCGTCGCGCCCTATAATCGCGCGCGTTCCCGAAGCGACCGGGGGAGATTGCGTTGAAGCTTGCAATGATTTTTCCGGGCCAGGGCTCACAGTCCGTCGGCATGCTGGCGGACCTCGCGGCGGCGCGGCCCGAGGTGCGCGCCACCTTCGACGAGGCCTCGGCAGTGCTCGGCTACGACCTGTGGCGACTGTGTTCGGAAGGTCCCGAGGCGGACCTCAACGCGACCGAGCGGACGCAGCCGGCCCTGCTCGCGGCGGGCGTGGCTGCATGGCGCTGCTGGCGCGCCAGCGGCGGCCCGGTGCCGGCGGCGATGGCCGGTCACAGCCTCGGCGAGATCACCGCCCTCGTGTGCGCGGGCTCGCTGGGCTTCGCGGACGCGATCGACGTGGTCCGCTTCCGCGGCCGGGAGATGCAGGACGCCGTGCCGGCGGGCGAGGGCGCCATGGCGGCGATCCTCGGCCTCGACGACGAGGCGGTGGCCGCGGCCTGCGCCGAGGCGGCGGACGGCGGCGTGGTCGTGCCGGTCAACTTCAACTCGCCGGGCCAGGTGGTGATCGCCGGACAGGCCGGCGCGGTGGAGCGGGCGGTCGCGGCCTGCCGCGCGCGGGGCGCCAAGCGGGCGGTGCCGCTGCCCGTGTCCGTGCCGTCCCACAGCCCGCTGATGCGACCGGCCGCGGAGCGGCTCCGCGAGCGCCTCGGACCGATCGAAGTCGCCTCGCCCATGATCCGCGTGCACGCCTTCGACGACAGCTTCCACGAGACGCCGGACGGCATCCGCGACGCGCTGTACCGGCAGCTCTTCAACCCGGTACGCTGGGCCGCGGTCGTCCGGCGGATGATCGCGGACGGGGTGACGCACGTGGTCGAGGCCGGTCCCGGCAAGGTCCTCGCGGGTCTCGTGCGGCGTGCCGAGGGTGGCCGCGGGCTCAACGTCCAGACGATCGAATCCGCGGCCTCGCTCGAGGCCGCGCTCGCGGCGTGCCACGAGGAGGCGACATGAACGTACGCGGTGAACTGCATGGCGAAGTGGCGCTGGTGACCGGCGCCTCGCGAGGCATCGGGCGGGCGATCGCGATGGATCTGGCCCGCATGGGCGCGTCGGTGGTGGGCACGGCGACATCGGCCGACGGCGTCGCCGCGCTCGAAGCGTCGCTGCGGGAGGCGGGGCTCGCGGGGCGGGGGCTCGTGCTCGACGTGGGAGACGCCGCTTCCTGCGACGCGGCGCTGGCCGACGTCGAGGCCCGCGAGGGGCCCGTCACCATCCTCGTCAACAACGCCGGCATCACGCGGGACACGCTGCTGCTGCGCATGAAGGACGAGGACTGGGATGCCGTCCTGCGCACCAACCTGTCTTCGGTGTTCCGCCTGTCCCGGGGCGTGCTGAGGGGCATGATGAAGGCCCGCCGTGGCCGCATCGTCAACATCGCGTCGGTCGTCGGCCTCGTCGGGAATCCAGGCCAGGCGAATTACTGCGCCGCCAAGGCGGGCATCGTCGGCTTCACGCGGTCGCTGGCCCGGGAGGTCGCCTCCCGCAGCATCACGGTGAACGTCGTCGCGCCGGGCTTCATCGACACGGACATGACCAAGGGCCTGCCCGAGGAGCGCCCCGAGGACGTGGCGGCGGCCGTGGCGTTCCTGGCGTCGCCCCGCGCGGCCTGGATCACTGGCGAGACCCTGAACGTCAACGGCGGGATGCACATGCCCTGAGTCCGCCTTCGTGCTACAATTGCTTGAATTTATTTAATTTATAGTCCGAATCGCATGGCCGTGGTGGCGACCGCCCGCGGCATTGCCTAGAATGCTCCGCCCGTGCCTGGCCCCGAGCCGGGACGGAAGTTCCCAGTCACAGGACAATAAACACGATGAGCACAGTCGAAGAACGAGTGAAGAAGATCGTCGCCGAGCAGCTCGGCGTCAAGGAGGAGGAAGTGACCAATGACGCCTCCTTCGTGGACGATCTGGGGGCCGATTCGCTCGATACGGTTGAGCTGGTGATGGCGCTCGAGGAAGAGTTCGAGACCGAGATCCCGGACGAGGACGCCGAGAAGATCACCACGGTCCAGCAGGCCGTCGACTACATCGTCGAGCACCAGGCCAAGACCTGACCGACATGCCGCAGGCCCGGGCCGCGGCGCCCGGGACCTGTTGGCATTCCGTGGATCCCCCGCCGCCCATCACTGCCGAGGGATACCCGCCTTGAGCAAGCGCCGAATCGTCGTCACTGGGCTCGGGCTCCTGTCTCCGCTGGGCTGCGGCGTCGCCTCCTCCTGGGAGGGGATCCTGGCGGGCCGCAGCGGCATCGGGCCGATCAGCCGCTTCGACACGTCGAACTTCCCCGCGAAGATCTACGGGGCGCTGAAGGGCTTCAATCCCGAGGACTACCTTCCAGCCAAGGAAGCCCGGCGCGTCGACCCGTTCATGCAGTACGGCGTCGCCGCGGGCGTGCAGGCGATCCGCGACTCGGGCCTCGAGATCAACGACGACAACCGCGAGCGGGTGGGTGTCGTCTTCGGCGCCGGCATCGGCGGCATGCAGACCATCGAGGAGAACACCGCCAGGTACCTCGAGGCCCGCACGCCGCGCAAGATCTCGCCGCTGTTCATTCCCTCGAGCATCATCAACATGATCTCGGGGCACCTCTCGATCTTGCACGGCATCCACGGCCCGAACCTCGCCGTGGTGACCGCCTGCACCACCTCGACGCACGCCATCGGGCTCGCGATGCGCACGATCCAGTACGGCGACGCGGACGTCATGGTTGCCGGCGGCGCCGAGATGGCCGAAACGCCGCTGTCCGTCGGCGCCTTCTGCCAGGCCAAGGCGCTGTCCACGCGCAACGACGATCCCGCGGGCGCCAGCCGTCCCTGGGACCGCGACCGCGACGGCTTCGTGATGGCCGAGGGTGCCGGCGGCATGGTGCTCGAGGAGTACGAGCACGCACGGGCGCGCGGAGCCAACATCTATGCCGAACTGGTCGGCTTCGGCATGAGCGGTGACGCCTACCACATCACGGCGCCGCCCGCCGACGGCGACGGCGCGCGCCGCGCGATGATCAATGCGCTCCGGGACGCGGGCTGCAACCCCGGGGACCTGCAGTACATCAACGCGCACGCGACCTCGACCGAACTCGGGGACGTCGCGGAGACCGCGGCGATCAAGCGGGCGTTCGGGGATCACGCGGCGCGCCTCGCGGTCAGCTCGACCAAATCCATGACCGGTCACCTGCTGGGCGCGGCGGGCGCCGCCGAGGCGATCTTCACCGTGCTCGCGATCCGCGACCAGGTCGCGCCGCCGACGATCAACCTCGACAACCCGGGCGAGGGCTGCGACCTCGACTTCGTGCCGCACACCGCGCGCGAGATGCGCATCGAGGTGGCGGCCTCGAACTCGTTCGGCTTCGGCGGCACCAACGGCACGCTGGTCTTCCGCGCGCTGCGCTGACCGGTCCTGGGGCCGGTCGACGCCCCGGACGCCGGGCATGGATTCCGCACCCCCCCCTGATCCTTCCAGCGGCGCAGCCCCGGCCGAAGCGCTGCTGGCCCTGCACCGCGCCCACCCGCGCGCCTATCCGGTCCTGCTCGAGACGGCCGCGCAGCTCGCCGGGCAGCCGAGCCACTCGCTGCTGCTCGCCGCGCCGGGCGATCGCCTCGTCCTCTACGGCGATGGGAGGCTCGAAGGCCCGGGCCGGGGCAGCAGCTTCCTCGGGCGGCTCGACGAGTGGTGGCGCGCGGCGGGTGCGCCGTCGCCCGGCGAGCTTCCCTTCGCGGGCGGATGGTTCCTGCTGCTCGGCTATGAGCTCGCCGGCGAAATCGAGCCCGTGCTGCGCCTGCCGCGTGACGCGGGTGCCGTGGTCGCCGTCGCGTGGCGGATGCACGCCTCGATCTGGCACGAGCACGCCTCGGGCCGAACGGGTTTCGTCGCGGAACCCGGCCACGAGTCGCTGCCGGCACGCATGCGCGCCGACCTCGCCGCGGTCCGGGTCGCACCGCCGCTGCCCGAGCCGCTCGCGCTGGACGTGGCGGAGGACGACCCGGCGCACTACCTTGCCGCGGTCGAGCGGGCGCTGGGCCACATCGCCGCGGGCGATTTGTACCAGGCGAACCTGTCGCGGCGCTGGACAGCCCGCCTCCGGCCGGACGCCACGCCGGCGGATGTCTATGCCCGGCTGCGCCGCTCGAACCCGGCGCCGTTTGCGGGCCTCGCGGACCTCGGCGGCTTCGCGGTCGCCTCGAGCTCGCCGGAGCGGCTCGTGCGGGTCCGGGGCGGCCTGATCGAGACGCGGCCGATAGCGGGCACGCGCGCGCGCGGGCAGGCTGCCGACGAGCAGGCGATCCGGGAGCTGATGGCGCACCCCAAGGAGCGAGCCGAGCACGTGATGCTGATCGACCTGGAGAGGAACGACCTCGGCCGACTCTGCAGGCCCGGCTCCGTGCACGTGGACGAGTACATGACGGTCGAGAGCTACGCCCACGTCCACCACATCGTGTCGAACGTGCGCGGCGAGCTCGCGGAGGAAGCGACCCCGGCGGCGGTGATCCGTGCCCTGTTCCCGGGCGGCACCATTACCGGCTGCCCGAAGGTGCGCTGCATGCAGCTGATCGCGGAACTGGAAGGCCGCCCCCGGGGCCTGTATACGGGCGCGATGGGTTACCTGGCCGGGGACGGCAGCATGGACCTCAACATCCTCATCCGGAGCATTGCGATCGAGGACGGCCGCGCCGACCTGCGCGCCGGCGCCGGCATCGTCGCCGACTCGAATCCGCTGCGCGAACTCGAGGAGACCCGCGCCAAGGCGCGGGGCGTCCTGCGGGCCCTGGCTGAGCGCGGCTGATGCGCGTGCTGGTGGATGGCGCCGCCGACGTGGGGCTCGATCCCCTCGACCGGGGATTGCAGTACGGCGACGGGTTGTTCGAGACCGTGGCCTGGCGGCGCGGCGCGCCGCGCCTCGCGGAGTACCACCTCGAGCGGATGGCGACCGGCTGCGACCGGCTCGGCATCCCGCGCCCGCCGGAACGGGCGCTGCTGGCGGAGATGGCCGAGGTGGCCGGCGCTGGGGATGCGACCGTCAAGGTCGTCGTCACCCGGGGCAGCGGACCTCGCGGCTACCGGCCGCCCCGCGCGCCGAGTCCGCGCCGCATCGTCGCGGGCTTCGAGGCGACCGCCGCGCCAGCCGGCCCGTGGCAGGCGCGGCTGTGCGCGACCCGCCTCGGGCGCAATCCCTCCCTGGCCGGCCTGAAGCACCTCAACCGGCTCGAGCAGGTGCTCGCGCGGGCCGAGTGGGACGACCCGGGAATCCACGAGGGGCTCATGCTGGACGACGTCGGCCGCGTGGTGTGCGGCACGCAGTCCAACCTCTTCGTGGCCGCAGGCGGGAGGCTGGTCACGCCGCGCCTGGACGAATGCGGCGTCGCGGGCGTCATGCGTCGCGCGGTCCTCGCATGGGCCCGCGCCTGCGGCCTCGACGCGGCCGAGGCCCACGTCACCGTCGACGACCTTCGCGCGGCCGACGAGGTTTTCGTCACCAGCGCCCTGATCGTTGCGCGACGGCTGTCGTCCATCGACGGATCGCCGCTGGCCGGCGGCGTCCTGCACGAGGAGTTCATCGCATGGCTAGAGGCGCATTGATCCGCTGGGCGCTTCTCGCGGCGCTGGCCGGCGCCCTGGCCGTGGCGGGCGGCTGGCTCGGCCTGCGCTGGCTCGACGACCGGCGCATGGCCGCGCCCGTCGAGGGCCTGCAGGCGCCCGCAGTCTTCGTCATCGAGCGCGGCACTTCCCTGCGCGGCGTCGTCCGCGTGCTCGAGAACGCCGGCCTGCTCGAGCATCCGGGGAGCTTCTCGCGCAGCGCGGTGCGAAGCGGTGTCGCCGCCAGCCTGAAAGCGGGCGAGTACGAGGCGCGCCCCGGCGTCACGCCCGCGGAGCTTCTCGGCATGCTCGCCGAGGGGCGCGTATTGCTGCACCCGCTGACGCTCGTCGAGGGCTGGACGGCGCTGCAGGCGCTGGCCGCCGTGCAGGCGCATCCGGCGATCGACGTCCGGATCCCCGCCGGGGACATGGCGGCGCTGGCCACGAGCCTCGGCCTCGGTGGGCGCTCGGCGGAGGGCATGCTGTTCCCGGACACCTACCTGTTTCCCCGCGGCACCCCGGACGAGGCCCTGCTCAGGCAGGCGAAGCAGCGCCTCGAGGCCGTGCTGGCACAGTCCTGGGAGTCGCGCCAGCCCGGCTTGCCGCTCGCCGAGCCCTACCAGGCGCTGATCCTCGCCTCGATCGTCGAAAAGGAGACGGGGGCGCCCGACGAGCGCCCGCTGATCGCGGGCGTGTTCGTGAACCGGCTGCGAATCGGCATGCGCCTGCAGACGGACCCGACGGTGATCTACGGGCTTGGAGCGGCGTTCGACGGCAACCTGCGGCGTGCGGACCTGCAGCGCGACACCGAGTACAACACCTACACGCGCGCCGGGCTGCCGCCGACGCCCATTGCGCTCGCGGGCCGCGCGGCGATCGAGGCCGCCACGCGTCCGGCTGACACGGAAGCCCTGTACTTCGTGGCGACCGGCCTCGGCGACGGCCGGCACCGGTTCGCACGCACCCTCGCCGAGCACAACGCCAACGTGTCGAGGTATATCCTTGCGCTGCGCGAAGCGCGCAGCGGCGGGAGCCAGTGAAATTGCGCGGCCGGTTCGTCACCTTCGAGGGCATCGAGGGGGCCGGGAAGTCGACGCAGCTCGCCGAGGCTGCGCGCTTTCTCGCCGCGCGTGGCATCGAATGCGAGGTCACGCGTGAACCCGGCGGCACGCCCGTCGCGGAAACGCTGCGCCGGCTGCTGCTCGAGCCGCAACCCGAGGCCCTGGATGCGACCGCCGAGCTGCTGCTGGTGTTCACGGCAAGGGCGGTCCACGTCGCGAACCGGATCCGGCCGGCCCTCGAGCGGGGCGCCTGGGTGCTCTGTGACCGCTTCACCGACGCAACCGAGGCCTACCAAGGTGCCGGACGCGGCCTGCCGGCCGGACAGATCCGCGCGCTCGAGTCCATCGCGCAGCACGGGCTGCGGCCTGACCTGACGCTGCTGTTCGACCTGCCCGTCGAGCGGGCGCTCGCGCGGGCCGCGGCGCGCAGCACCTGCAGCGACCGGTTCGAATCCGAAGAACGGGCCTTCCACGAGCGGGTGCGGCAAGGCTACCTCGCCATCCTCGCGCGCGAGCCGGGCAGGCTTCGGCGCATCGACGCCTTGCCGGGCCCGCGCGAGGTGAGCGCGCAGGTGGAGGACGCCCTCGAGGCCGCCGTCGCCGATTGGAGGAACGGGAGCGCCGATGGCCGGTAAGCGGTCAGCCCCGGCCCCGGAGGTGGTGCCGGACATCCCGGAACGCCTCGCGGTGGCCGACGCGCCGTGGCTCGCGCCGACCCGCCAGCGCCTGCAGGCTGCGTGGCGATCGGGGCGCTTCCCGCACGCGCTGCTGCTGGTTGGACGGGCGGGCCTGGGCCAGTCCGAGCTCGCGCTCTGGGTGGCCCAGCTCGCCCTGTGTGAGGCGGCGGACGGCAGGCCCTGCGGCGGCTGCGGTGCCTGCGTCCTGTTCCGGTCCGGGAATCACCCGGATCTGCACCGCGTGACGCTCGAGGACGATTCCAAGGTTGTCAAAGTCGACCAGATCCGGGCGCTGTCGGCCGTGCTGGCGATGCGCAGCTACCGGGGCGGATACCAGGTCGGCATCGTCGATCCCGCGGATGCCCTCAATACAAATGCATTCAATGCATTACTCAAGACTCTTGAAGAGCCATCTGAGCAGACGCTGCTGGTCCTCGTGGCTTCGCGGCCGAGCGTCCTGCCCGCCACGATCGTCAGCCGCTGCCTGCGTCTCCCGATGCCGGTGCCGACCGCTGCCGTGGCTGGCACCTGGCTCGCCCGGCGCCGGCCAGGTACGGACTGGGAGCAGGTCCTCGCCCTGGCGCAAGGCGCGCCCCTCGCCGCGCTCGACCTTGCGGAGGCCGGGGTGGCGGAACTTGGGCCGGCGCTGGCGCGCGACCTCTCGCAGGTCGGCTCGGCCGGATTCGACCCCTGGCGCCTCGCCGAGGCCTGGCACAAGGACCGCCCCGGGGAGCGATTGCTGTGGATCGAGCACTGGGTGACGGGCTGGCTGCGCGAGGCACTGGCGGCCGGTGACGCGGTTAACAATAATCGCTCATCCGGGTTGCCAAGGGCGGCGGCCGGCACGAACATGGGCCCTGTGTTCGCGTTCCTCGACCGGCTTCGCGCGGCGCGCGCGGCGGTCGAGGGCCCCCTCAACACCCAGCTGCTCCTCGAGGACCTGCTGGTCGCGATGGGTGAGGCCTTTGCCGCGGCCCAGGGCCGCACAGGATGACGATGCGCGCACCTTCGACGAAGCCGGGACTGCTGACGCTCACCATCAAGGACAAGAGCGCGCTGTACCTCGCTTACATGCCCTTCGTGCGCAACGGTGGCCTGTTCATCCCGACCAACAGCAATTACCGGCTCGGCGACGAGGTGTTCATGCTCCTCAACCTGATGGGGGAGGAGGAGAAGCTGCCCGTGGCCGGCCGGGTGATCTGGGTGACGCCGAAGGGCGCGCAGGGCAAGCGCACGGCGGGCATCGGCGTGCAGTTCAGCGAACAGGATCGCGGCACCACGCAGAAGAAGATCGAGTCCTACCTAGCCGGGGCGCTCGGCGGGGACAAGCAGACGCACACGATGTAGGGCCGGGCTCAGCCCGCGGCGGGACCCAAGGCGTTGCCGAGCAGGCCGCCGCGCAGGCAGGAAGCATCGTAGCCGCGCTCGCTCAGCAGGAAGGCCGCCGCGGAACTGCGCCGCCCGGTTTCGCAGACCAGCACGTAGGGCACCGAGCGGTCCAGCGTCTTCAGCTTGATGCGGATGAAATAGAGCGGAATGTTCACGGCGCCCTGCGGGTGCCACAGCTCGTACTCGCTCGGCAGGCGCACGTCGAGCCAGACGCCGCCGTGCGCGATGGTGTCCCGGGCCTGGTCGAGGTCCACCCAGTGCAGCAGCGGTTCGTTGAGCAGCGAGTTGAAGTCCTCCTTCCCGAGCCGCATCAGCGAGCCGTCGGTGAGCATGGCCACCGTGGCGTTGCGCTTGCCCTCGGAGATGAGCGCCTCCTCGCCGAAGGACTCGCCGACCCCGAGCTCCGCCAGCCGTATTCCCTCGCGGTTGAGCGGCGTCTCGCGCGTCACCACGCAGCGGCCGCGGGTGATGACGTAGAAGTAGTCCCCTTCGTCGCCCTGCTTGATGACGACTTCGCCGGCCTTGTAGTTCACGCGTTGCATGCGCATGAACAGCGCCTGGATGTTCGCCGGCGGGACGCGGTGGAAGGACTTGGTCTGCAGCAGCACGGTCATCCAGTCGTCGCCGCCCGGGGTGCCGTCGCCGCCGATCTCCGAGACCTCGTAGGTTCCGGTCTGGTCCCAGGTGATGAGGACGTCGAGCATCTCCGAGTCGACGGAGATGTACTCCACGTCGGTGATCGCCCGCGCCGTGAAGCGGCGGGGCTGGCCCGGGGCCACGGGGTTGCGCGCTTCGGGGCTGCCGCCTTTCAGGGTCGCGACCAGCCGGTCCCCGCTCACGAGTTCCAGTTCGCCGCTGACCAGGTAGAAGGTGCGCTTGTCCTCGTCGCCTTCCTTGAACAGCAGCCGGCCCTCGTCGAGCCGGCGCAGCGTCGTCTTCCGCGCGAGGGCCGCGAGGTTCTCCCGCTTCAGGCCGTCGAGGGGCGAGAAACTGCGCAGGGTCGCGAGGTCGAGAGCCTTACCTTCCATGGCGCTCCGCCACCGCGGTCTTGGGCTTGTTCATTGGCCGCGGATGTTAGCACAGAGGTCAGGACGGCAATCCGCGGAGCCCGTCCCATCCCGCGTCGGGACGGAAGCGGGGCCCGTACGCGCGTTCCAGCGCCTGCAGGCGCGCGACGACCTCGTCCACCCCGCGCTGGCGCGCGTACTGCAGCGGGCCGCCCCGGAAGGGCGCGAATCCGGTCCCGAAGATCATGCCGGCGTCGAGCAGGTCCGCGTCGGCGACGACTCCCTCGCGCAGGCACGCGACCGCCTCGTTGAGATACTGGAGCACCAGGCGATCCTGCAGGTCGGCGGGCGCGGACCCGGCGGGCGGCTTGACCGGCTTGCCGTCGCGCCACTCGTAGAGCCCCCGTCCGCTCTTGCGGCCGACCCGACCCGCTGCAACCAGCGACTCCAGTCCTCGCGGGGCCTCGCGACCGAAGGCCTGGGCGAGGATTCGCCCGACGTGCTGTGCGACATCGAGCCCGACGGTGTCGGCGAGCTCGACGGGGCCCATGGGCATGCCGAAGTCCACTGCCGCCTGGTCGATGGTGGATAGGGAAACGCCCTCCGCGGCGGCATGCATGGCCTCGGTCATGTAGGGCATCAGGATGCGGTTCACGGCGAAACCGGGAACGCTTCGGCACGGCAGCGGCAGGCGGTCGAGGCGCCGGGCGAATGCAGCGGCATCCTGGGCCGCCGCGTCCGATGTCGCGGCCCCGCGCACGATCTCCACGAGCATCATCCTGGAGACGGGATTGAAGAAATGCAGGCCGACCAGCCGCGAGGGATCGGCGAGGTCGCGCGCGAGATCCTCCAGCATGAGGCTCGAGGTGTTCGTCGCGAGCAGCGCGCCCGGCTTGAGCGCCGGCTCGAGCCGGCGGTAGAGGTCCCGCTTCGCGTCCGCGTCCTCGAAGATCGCCTCGATCACGACGTCGGCCGAGGCGGCGCCGGAGCCCGCGACATCGGCCTTCAGCCGGGACCGGCAGGCCTCCGCCTGGCCGGGACGGCGGCACTTCCTGTCGAAGAACCCGCGGGCGCGCTCCAGCGCGGCCGCGACGAACCGCTCCTCGCGGTCCTGCAGCGTCACGGTGAGCCCGCGGTACGCGCACCAGGCGGCGATGTCGCCGCCCATCAGCCCGGCGCCGACCACGTGCACCCGATCGAAACGCCGCGTCGAGCCGCCACCGAGCGCCTTGAGGCGGTCCTGCAGGAAGAACACGCGCACGAGGTTGCGCGAGGTGGGCGTGAGAAAGAGCCGCGCGATCGAGCGCGCCTCGGCTTCATATGCCTCGGCGCTGGCGGCGCCGTGCGATCGCCAGAGATCCACGATGGCGAACGGCGCCGGGTAGTGGTCGGCGCGCGCCCGCCCGGCGACCTGCTTGCGGACCCGGGCGGCGACGAATCCGCGGACCGGGCCCAGCGCCAGCAGGCGCTGGCCGAGCGGCGGGCGGTGGGGTGGGGGCGGCGCCAGCGCCAGCGCCCTGGCTTCGTCGCGCAGCCGTTCCGGGGGCACGAGCCGGTCGACCAGGCCGAGCTGGCGGGCGCGGGACGCGCGAATGTTTCGTCCGGTCAGCATCATGTCGAGGGCGGCCGGCGCGCCGATCAGCCGCGGGGCCCTGACCGTGCCGCCGAAGCCCGGATGGATCCCCAGCATCACCTCCGGCAGGCCGAGCGCGAGACGGTCGTCCTCCGCCGCCACCCGGTAGCGGCAGGCCAGCGCGAGTTCGAGGCCGCCGCCGAGCGCGAAGCCGTGAATGGCGGCGACCGTGGGGCAGGGCAGCGCCTCGAGACGGTCGAGCACGCCCTGGCCGGCGCGGACCAGCTCGTAGGCCTGCCGTTCGTCGGACAGGCCGGTGAATTCCGTGATGTCGGCGCCGGCGATGAAGCCGGAATCCTTCGCGGACACGACGACGAGGGCCTTCGGGCGGGCGCGCTCGATGGCGGCGAGCTTCGCATCGAGCTGCTCCATGACGGCCCGGCCGAGCGTGTTGGCCGAGCCTCCCTGGCGATCGAACGCGAGCCAGGCCACGCCGTCCGCGTCGATGTCGAGTTGCCAGTGCTCCGGCGATGCTGTGCTGCTCATCGGTTCACCCTGGGGAAGCGCCCTCAGGCGCGGGCGCTGGCGGCGGAGCCGCGCTTCGGCGCTGCCTGCCGGGCGACCTCGAAGTCGAACACGAGCGGCAGGTGGTCGGACAGCAGTATGGACGGCACGTCGAAGCCGAGCGGCTCGATCCCCTCGCCGTAGAGGACGAAGTCGAGCTCCTTGCGCGGCCAGCGGCTCGGATAGGAGGGCCGTCCCTCGACGTTGGCGCTGCGCAGCCCGGCCGCCTCCATGAACAGGTAGATCTCGTGGTCGCCCCAGAACGTGTTGAAGTCGCCCGCCACGATGACCGGCTTGTTCTGGCGCTTGATCAGCTGGTGCAGGTGGCGCAGCTGGTAGTGGCGGTGGCGGAACTTGAGCGACAGGTGCACGAGGAACACGGCCAGGTCCTCGAGCTCGAGCTCGATGATCAGCCGCTTGATGCCCGCGTCGAAGTAGTGGAACCGCTCGCCGTGCACGCGCGGCGCCGCGAGAAAGGCATTGCCCTGCTTGCGGACGATGGGCACCAGCTGGTTGAGCGAGTCCTCGCCGTACTTGCACTGGTAGCTGGAGTAATGTCCGAGGTGGTCGGCGATGAAGCGCGCCTGGTTCAGCATGCCGGTCCGGATGGAGCCCGTGTCCACCTCGATAAGCCCGACGATGTCCGGGTCGAGGTCCTTGAGGAAGACGGTGATCCGGTCCAGCACCTGGCGGCTGCTGCGGAGGTAGCCCGCCCCGGGGACGGGGAGGTGGAAGGACGGGCCGGTGCCGGTGGCGTACCGGATGTTGTATACGACCAGTCTCATGCGTGCACCGCTTGCCCCGATGGGCTTATTCTAGTCCCCGCGCCTGCCGGAGATACGACCGGCTGCGGGAAGCCACGAGGAAACGATGTCACAGGAAAACCCGATCCGGCTGTTCGTCAGTCACCTGTTCGCGCCCGACGACGAGTACTACCGGGCGTTCGAGTACCTCGAGAGCGCCAAGAACTTCTACTACCGCAACCTGAGCGCGCCGGACAAGACGCCGAGCGGCGTCGACCGGGAGTCGCTCAAGGAAGGGCTCAGGCAGCAGATGGCCGACGCCGAGCTCGTCCTGCTTCTATCGGCGCTGCACGCTCGCGACCCCATCCTGATCGAGTTCCAGGCGCTCTATGCCAAGGCCTGCGACAAGCCGGTCGTCGTCGTCGAGCCTTTCGGCACCGGAGCCAAGGTGCCCACCGAGCTGCGCGAGCTGGCCGACGAGGTCGTCCGGTGGAACGAGCGGGAAATGTCAGACGCGATCCGGCGGCAGGCGCGTCATGAGGAAACCCTGCGCTGGGACACGATCGAGTTCAAGCTCGACTGAGGCCGCGGTTTCAGGCCTCGGCGCCGTAGAGCTGCACCACTGTCCCGTTGCGCGGCCGCGTGGCCGTCTCTTCGTCGCTCAGGGCGCCCAGCAGGCGCACGATGCGCTGGGCGTTTCGCCCGGCCTCTTCGTTCGACATTTTCCGAACTGTCGCAATGACGGGCGTTTCGCCCCGGAGAGGAGCCACGGAGGTCATGTCCCGTCGCAGCGCCTCGAACTCCGGCCGCACGGAACGCGGCAAATCGGCGCTGTCGAGTTCTGCCAAATATCTCGAGAAAGCCACGACAAGCCTTTGTTTGACCGGACATGGTCCGGCTAGCTGAATCGCGGCCAGATGCACCGACTCCCAGGCGGCCTTCATCGCAAGCTCCATAACTTATTGTTTTAACAGTAATCCTGGGAGACCGGACAGCGACTGCGACTCCCGGAACCGCGCCCGCGCTGCGCTGGATCGAGAAATCTCCGGCAGCGCTAGGCACTTAGGTTCGGAATATAGCGTGGATTCTGTGAAACGCAACCGGCGCCTGGCGACATTTCGCGCGCGTCGCCCCGGACGGAACGCTTGCCAAGTCAGGCAATTTCGACAAAGCTAGAACACTCAATCAGCCTGAGATTGCGCCATGGGCGCCACAGCCCCCGTTACGAGTGCAGCCGTTCTTTCGGCTCTCGCGCAGCCGACACGACTCAAGATCATCGAGGTGCTCGCCGACGGTGACCCCGAGGGTACGCCGGCCGGCGTGATCGCGCGGCGCGTCGAATGCCCCGCGTCCACGCTCTCATTCCACCTCAAGGAATTGGCGCAGGCGGGGTTGCTCGAAGCGAGGCCGCGTGGGCGTTTCATCCTCTACGCCGTCGTGCCAGGGGCCTTCGCGGCCCTGGCGGAGTTCATCGGGCGGCTTCCGGGCAAGCCTGAATCGGGTTCGCCGGCGCCCAAGCCACCACGGGGCCGCACCGGCAAGCGCAAGCGCGAGGAACCCCTCGCGGCCACCGAGCCCGAGGCGCAACTGTCCATCTTCTGAGGTTCGCGAGGCGGCAGCGCCCGGTCAGAATGCGTCGGCGGGGACGCGAACCCAGCCTTCCATGAGTACGCGCGCACTGCGGCTCATGATCGCCTTGGTGACGGTCCACGCTCCATCAACCTTCGTCGCTTCCGCCCCGACCCGAAGGGTCCCCGAGGGGTGGCCGAAGCGCACGGCCTTGCGCGGTCCACCCCCAGCGGCGGCGTTGACCAGCGTGCCGGGAATCGCGGCCGCGGTGCCGATCGCCACGGCGGCGGTGCCCATCATGGCGTGGTGCAGCTTGCCCATGGACAGGGCGCGAACCAGCAGGTCTATGCCGCCCGCGGCGATCGGCTTGCCGCTCGACGCCACGTAGTCCGCGGGACGGGCGACGTAGGCGACCTTGGGCGTGTGCTGGCGCCTGGCCGCTTGGTCGAGGCTGCGGATGAGCCCCATGCGAAGGGCACCGTGGGCGCGGATGGTCTCGAACATGGCGAGCGCCTTCGCATCGCCGTTGATCGAGTCCTGGAGTTCCGCGCCGGTGTAGCCGATGTCCTCGGCGTTCACGAAGATGGTCGGGATGCCCGCGTTGATCATGGTCGCCTTCAAGATGCCGACACCCGGCACCTCGAGGTCGTCGACGAGGTTGCCCGTGGGGAACATGGCGCCGCCAGCGCCTTCCTCCTCCGCGGCCGGATCCAGGAACTCGAGCTGGACCTCGGCGGCGGGGAAAGTCACGCCGTCGAGCTCGAAATCGCCGGTTTCCTGCACCGCACCGCCGGCCATCGGGACGTGGGCAACGATGCTCTTGCCGATGTTGGCCTGCCAGATCCGCACGGTCGCGACGCCGTCGGCGGGCAGGCGGCTGGCATCCACGAGGCCGTTCGCAATGGCGAAGGGGCCGACGGCCGCCGACAGGTTGCCGCAGTTGCCGCTCCAGTCAACGAAGGCCTTGTCGATCGAAACCTGCCCGAAGAGGTAGTCCACGTCGTGATCGGGACGGTGGCTCTTCGCGAGGACCACCGTCTTGCTGGTGCTCGACGTGGCGCCGCCCATGCCGTCGATCTGCTTGCCGTAGGGATCGGGGCTGCCGATCACCCGCAGCAGCAGCGCATCGCGTTCCGGGCCGGGAGACTGCGCGCGCCCCGGCAGGTCCTGCAGCCGGAAGAAGATCCCCTTGCTCGTGCCTCCGCGCATGTAGGTCGCGGGGATCCGGATCTGCGGTGCGTGCGTCATGGGGTTCCTCAAGCCGCCGTCGAGGACTCGAGGAAGTCCTTGGCGAAGCGCTGCAGCACGCCGCCCGCCTCGTAGATGGACACCTCCTCGGCGGTATCCAGGCGGCAGGTGACCGGCACCTCGAGTCGCCCGCCGTCGCGGCGATGGATCACGAGCACCAGGTCCGCGCGCGGCCGGCGCTCGCCAACCACGTCGAAGGTCTCGGTGCCGTCGATCTGGAGCGTCTTGCGGTTGGTGCCGGGCTTGAACTCGAGCGGGAGCACGCCCATGCCGATGAGGTTGGTGCGGTGGATCCGCTCGAAGCCCTCTGCCACGATCGCCTCGACGCCGGCGAGTCGCACGCCCTTGGCCGCCCAGTCGCGGGAGGACCCCTGCCCGTAGTCCGCTCCGGCGACGATGATGAGCGGCTGCTTGCGATCCATGTAGGTCTCGATCGCCTCCCACATGCGCATGACCTTGCCGTCGGGTTCGACGCGGGCGAGCGATCCCTTCTTCACCTTGCCGTCCACCACGGCCATCTCGTTGACGAGCGTCGGGTTTGCGAAGGTCGCGCGCTGCGCGGTGAGGTGGTCGCCGCGATGCGTCGCGTAGGAATTGAAGTCCTCCTCCGGCAGGCCCATCTTCGCGAGGTACTCGCCGGCGGCGCTGTCCAGCAGGATCGCGTTGGACGGGGAGAGGTGGTCGGTCGTGATGTTGTCGCCGAGGACCGCCAGCGGGCGCATGCCGCTCAGCGTCCGGGCGCCCGCGAGCGCGCCCTCCCAGTACGGCGGACGCCGGATGTAGGTGCTCGCCGGACGCCAGTCGTACAGCGGGCTCACGCGCTCGCCTGAGTCCACGCTCGCCCGGAACATGGGCTCGTATACCCGGCGGAACTGCTCCGGCCTTACGCTCGCCGCGACGATCGCGTCGATCTCCCCGTCCGACGGCCAGAGGTCCTTCAGTGTCACCGGCTTGCCGGTCGGGTCGTGGCCGAGGGCGTCCTTCTCGATGTCGAAGCGGACGGTGCCGGCGATCGCATAGGCCACCACGAGGGGCGGCGAGGCCAGGAAGGCCTGCTTCGCATACGGATGGATCCGGCCGTCGAAGTTGCGATTGCCGGAGAGCACTGCCGTGGCGTACAGGTCGCGGTCGATGATCTCCCGCTGGATCCTCGGATCCAGCGCGCCCGACATGCCGTTGCAGGTCGTGCAGGCGAAGGCGACGATGCCGAACCCGAGCTTCTCGAGCTCGACGAGCAGGCCAGCCTCCTGAAGGTAGAGCTCCACGGTCTTCGAGCCCGGCGCGAGCGATGTCTTCACCCAGGGCTTGCGGACCAGGCCGGCGCGGTTGGCGTTGCGCGCGAGCAGCCCGGCCGCGATCACGTTGCGGGGGTTGCTGGTGTTGGTGCAGCTGGTAATGGCGGCGATGATCACGGCACCGTCTGGCAGCTGACCGGGCACGTCCTGCCACCGGCCGGCAATGCCCTTCGCGGCCAGGTCGGCCGTCGCGACCCGGGCGTGGGGGTTGCTGGGCCCGGCCATGCTGCGCACGACCGCCGAGAGGTCGAACTCGAGGGTGCGCTCGTACTGCGCCGTGGCGAGGCTGTCGGCCCACAGCCCCGCGACCTTCGCATAAGTCTCGACAAGCCGGACCTGTTCCTCCTCGCGGCCGGTGAGACGGAGGTAGTCGAGGGTCTGGTCGTCGATGAAGAACATGGCCGCCGTCGCGCCGTACTCCGGCGCCATGTTCGAGATCGTGGCGCGGTCGCCGAGCGTCAGGGCCGAGGCGCCTTCGCCGTGGAACTCGAGGTAGGCGCCCACGACCTTCGACTTGCGCAGGAACTCCGTCAGGGCGAGGACGATGTCGGTCGCCGTGATCCCGGGCGCGGGCCGCCCGGTCAGCCTGACCCCGACGATCTCGGGAAGGCGCATCCAGGAGGCGCGACCGAGCATGACGCTCTCGGCCTCGAGGCCGCCCACACCGATCGCGATGACGCCCAGCGCGTCCACGTGCGGCGTGTGGCTGTCGGTCCCGACGCAGGTATCCGGGAACGCCACCCCGTCCCTCGCGTGGATCACGGGCGACATCTTCTCCAGGTTGATCTGGTGCATGATGCCGTTGCCCGGCGGGATCACGTCGACGTTGCGGAAGGCCTTCTTCGTCCAGTCGATGAAGTGGAACCGGTCCTCGTTGCGGCGATCTTCGATGGCGCGGTTCCTGGCGAACGCGTCCGGCTCGAAGCCGCCGCACTCGACCGCGAGCGAGTGGTCCACGATCAGCTGCACCGGCACCACCGGGTTCACCTTCGCCGGGTCGCCGCCTTGATCCGCGATCGCGTCACGCAGGCCGGCGAGGTCGACGAGCGCCGTCTGCCCGAGGATGTCGTGACAGACGACGCGCGCCGGAAACCAGGGGAAGTCGCGCTCCCGCCGGCCCTCCGCGATCTGCCTCAGGCATTCGGAGAGGATCGCCGGGTCGCAGCGGCGCACCAGGTTCTCGGCGTGCACGCGCGCCGTGTAGGACAGCCTGTCCCAGGCGCCGGGCTTCAGGTCCTCGACCGCGGCGCGCGCGTCGAAGAAGTCGAGCCGGGTGCCGGGCAGCGGCTTTCGGTAGGCGGTGTTCATGGGCTTCGGGACTCCCGCGGGCAAGCCGGTCAGCGGCGCTTGTCCAGCGGCACGAACTTCTGGTCCTCCGGGCCGGTGTAGTTCGCGCTCGGCCGGATGATCTTGCCGTCGATTCGCTGCTCGATGACGTGCGCGCTCCAGCCGGTGGTGCGTGCGATCACGAACAGCGGGGTGAACATGGCCGTGGGCACGCCCATCATGTGGTAGGACACCGCGCTGAACCAGTCGAGGTTCGGGAACATCTTCTTGATGTCCCACATCACCCTCTCCAGGCGCTCGGCGATGTCGAACATCCTCGTGTCGCCGGCCTCATCGGACAGCGTCTTGGCGACGCGCTTGATCACCTCGTTGCGCGGGTCGGCGATCGTGTACACGGGGTGCCCGAAGCCGATGATCACTTCCTTGCGTTCCACCCGGGCGCGGATGTCGGCCTCGGCCTCGTCCGGTGTGTCGTAGCGCTTCTGGGTCTCGAAGGCGACCTCGTTCGCTCCGCCGTGCTTCGGGCCGCGCAGCGCGCCGATGGCGCCGGTGATGCAGGAGTGCATGTCCGAGCCGGTGCCGGCAATGACGCGGGCGGCGAAGGTCGAGGCGTTGAACTCGTGCTCGGCGTAGAGGATGAGCGAGGTGTGCATGGCGCGGACCCAGGACTCGGGCGGCGGCTCGCCGTGCAGCAGGTGCAGGAAGTGGCCTCCGACCGTGTCGTCGTCGGTCTCGACGTCGATCTCCTCGCCGTTGTGGCTCCAGTGGTACCAGAAGCACAGCATCGAGCCGAGCGAGGCGATCAGCCGGTCGGCGATGTCGCGCGCGCCGGCGACGTTGTGGTCGTCCTTCTCCGGGAGCGTACAGCCGAGCGCGGACACGCCGCTTCGCATGACGTCCATCGGGTGGCTCCCGGCCGGGAGCGACATCAGCACCTCGCGCACGGGCAGCGGCAGGCCGCGCAGGGACCTGAGCTTGCGCTTGTAGCCCGCGAGCTCGGCGCGGTTCGGCAGCTTGCCGTGGATCAGCAGGTAGGCAATCTCCTCGAACTCGCAGCGCTCGGCGAGCTCGAGGATGTCGTAGCCGCGGTAGTGGAGGTCGTTGCCGGTGCGACCGACGGTGCACAGCGCCGTGTTGCCGGCCGGGACGCCGGACAGGGCGACGGACTTCTTTGGCTTGCGGGCATCGGGAGCGGGTGCGTCGGTCATGGGATCACTCCTTGTCGCGGGCGAAGAGCTCGTCGAGCTTCTTCTCGTAGTCGTGATAGCCGAGGACGTCGTAGAGCTCGGCGCGGGTCTGCATGCGGTCGATGACGGCGCTCTGGGTCCCGTCGCGGCGCAGCGACGTGTAGACCTCCAGCGCGGCCTTGCTCATGGCGCGGAAGGCCGAGAGGGGATAGAGCACCAGCGCGACGCCGGCCTCGCCCAGCTCGGAGACGGTGAACAGTGGCGTCTTGCCGAACTCGGTGATGTTGGCGAGCACGGGCACCCGCACGGAGCGGGTGAACTCGCGGTACTCATCCAGCGTGGTGAGCGCTTCGGCGAAGATCATGTCCGCGCCGGCCTCGACGTAGGCGTGGGCGCGGTCCAGCGCGGCCCGCTGGCCCTCCACCGCGTACGCGTCGGTGCGGGCCATGATGACGAACTGGGGGTCGTAGCGCCCGTCCACCGCGGCCTTGATGCGATCGACCATCTCGCCGCTGGAGACCAGCGACTTGCCGGGCCGGTGCCCGCAGCGCTTCGCCTGGACCTGGTCCTCGAGGTGCAGGCCGGCTGCCCCGGACCGGATCAGGTCGCGGGCGGTGCGGGCGATGTTGAAGGCGGCGCCCCAGCCGGTGTCCGCGTCCACCAGCAGCGGCAGGTCGGTGGCGCCCGCGATGCGGCGCACATCCTCGCAGACGTCGTTCAGCATGGTGATGCCGAGGTCCGGCAGGCCGAAGGAGGCATTTGCGACCCCTGCACCGGACAGGTACAGGGCCCGGAAGCCGGCACGCTCGGCGAGCAGGGCGCTGTAGGCGTTGATGGTGCCGACGACCTGCAGCGGTCGCTCCTGGTGCACGGCGACGCGCAGGCGCGCCCCGGCGGACGGATGGGTCATTCTGGACCTCCCGATTGGGTGAAGCGGGCTCGGCACCGACCCGGCGCGCGGGAGGCGCTCGAAACCCCCCAAATTGTATCCCATCGGCGCGGCGCGGGGCAGGCCGCGCTCGTGTATCGTTGCCCGCCCCGAGGCAAGCTGACGGACGGGACGATCGCATGACAGACCTGGCGGACCTCATCGCGCGCGCGGCGGAATCGCCCCCGGAATCCGGCGATTTTCGCGAGGTCGGCGGCGTGCTGGTCTGGATCCGGCTTCCCATCCCCGGGCCTCTCAACCACATCAACGTTTGGTTGCTCGAGACGGCGGGCGGCTGGGTCCTGGTGGATACCGGGATGGCCATTCCCGAGGTGGAGGAGGCCTGGCGGCAGCTCGAATCGAGGCTGCCGGCGCTCGGCAGGGTGGAGCGAATCCTGGTCACCCATCACCACCCGGATCACTTCGGCATGGCGGCCCGCCTCGCGGCAGCGCGGGGTATCGAGGTCAGCATCAGCGAGGCGGCGGCGGCCGCGAGCCGCTTGGACCATGAGCCCGGCCATTTCACCCGTGTCCTCGCGGACTTTGCCGACCGGCTCGGCTTCGAGCCCGAACCGGAGTTCGGCGAGTTCCTCAGCGGGCGTCGCTATCGCTCGATCATCAGCGGCGCGCCGCCGCGCCTGGGCACGCTGGTGCAGGACCAGGAGATCGCCTCGCGGGCGGGCACGTTCCGGGTGTCGCTGCACGATGGCCACGCCCCCGGTCACGCCTGCCTGCATGCGGCGGATACCGGGCTCCTCGTCAGCGGTGACCAGGTCCTGCCGCACATTTCCCCGAACATCAGCCTGTACCCGGAAATCGCCGACGAGGATCCGCTGGGCGACTACCTCGACTCGCTCGACCAGCTCGGCGCGTTGCCGGCTGCGACGGTCGTGCTTCCCGCCCACGGCCGGCCCTTCACGGGGCTGAAGACGCGCACGGATGCCCTGCGCGCAGAGCACGAGCAGCGGCTCGGGCGCATCGTGGAAGCCTGCAGGCCGGGCGCGCGCACGGGCGAGGTCGCCGCGACGCTGTTCCGCCTCCCGCGTCTCGACGCGCTCAACCGCCTGCTTGCGACCGCGGAAACGCTTGCGCACCTCCGCTATCTCGAGCGGCGCGGCCGGGTGTCGGCCGTGGGCCATGGGCCGGAGTTGCGCTGGGTATCAGCCTGATCGCGCGGTATCCCGAAGCGCGCCTCGCCGTGGCGGTAGTATCATTCTCCCATTGGCGCTGCAGTCGACCCGGGGAGTCTGGAAGTGGTGAGCAAGGAAACGGTGGAGGCGCTGCGCTCGTCGCCGCTCGCGACGGAGATGGACGACGCCGAGGTCGGCGCACTGGCGCGGGTGGTGGAGTTGCGGGCGTACGCGGACGGCGCCGTGCTGGTCCGGGAGGGCGAGGCCAGCCCGACGCTGATCGTGCCGCTCACCGGCAAGATCGCGGTGGTCAAGCCTGACGAGCACGGCGAGCCCAACACGCTGCATGTGCTCGGTCCAGGGGACCTCGCCGGCGAACTTTCCTTCATGGACGGCGCGCAACGCTACGCCAGCATGGTCGCGGCCGGGCCGGTCACGGTGCTCACGCTCGACCGCCACCGTTTCGAGGAGCTTTTGCCCACGCACCCGGTGGTGGTCTACAAGGCCATGCGCGCCATCATGCGCGTCGCGCATCGTGTCCAGCGGCGCCTCAGCGGCCAGATGATGGACATGCAGCACTACGTCTACCGCACCGGAGCGAAGTACTGATCGCGATGATCGAGGCTCTGCGCACGCCCGACGAGCGCTTCGCGGGCATCGTGGGCTGGCCGTATGCGCCGCTCTACCGCGAGGACCTGGAGGGCTATCCGGGCCTCAGGATGCACTACGTGGACGAAGGGCCGCGCGATGCGCGCCTTGTCTTCGTCTGCCTGCACGGCGAGCCGACCTGGGGGTACCTGTATCGGCGAATGCTGCCGGTCTTCGCCGCTGCCGGTCACCGTGTCTTGGTGCCGGACCTGTTCGGGTTCGGTCGATCGGACAAGCCCGTCGACGACAGGGCATACACGTTCGCCTTCCACCGTGACGCCCTGAAGCGTTTCCTCGAGGCCTTCGACCTGGATGACATCTGCCTCGTGGTCCAGGACTGGGGCGGACTGCTGGGCCTCACCCTGCCGATGGACTACCCGGACAGGATCCGCCGCCTCGTCGTCATGAACACCGGGCTGGGCATCGGCCGTTCGCCGGGACCCGGATTCGAGGCCTGGCGGGCCTACGCAGCCGCGCATCCCGATCTCGACGTCGCCGGGCTGATGCGCCGGTCATGTCCGGAGCTATCGCCGGAGGAGGCCGCTGCCTACGCCGCTCCGTTCCCGGACATCCGCTTCAAGGCCGGCGTGCGCCGCTTTCCCGAACTGGTTCCGACGCGCCCCGACATGCCGGGCGTGGAGACGGGCCTCCACGCGCTCGAGTTCCTCTCGGGGGAATGGGACGGCGAGACGTTCATGGCGATCGGCCTCAGGGATCCCGTGCTTGGAGAGCCGGTGATGCGCGCCCTGCAGCGCCGCATACGCGGCTGCGCGGAACCGATGCTGCTGCCCGAGGCCGGGCACTTCGTCCAGGAGTGGGGCGAGCCGGTCGCGCGCGCCGCCCTCGCTCATTTCGGGCTGGCGGCCGAGCCGTAGCGCCTTCGCAGCTCCCCCTCGCTGCCCGGATAGAGATTGACCCGGTCCAGGTCGCCCCCGACCTGCGCCAGCAGCCGCGGGTCCATCATGCGGAAATACACCGACGGCAAGTACGCCAGCATAATCATGCCCATGTACCCGGTCGGCAGCTGCGGCGCCTCCGGGAAGTGGCGCAGGGACTGGTAGCGCCGGTCCGCGTGGGCGTGATGATCCGAGTGCCGCTGCAGGTGGAACAGCAGCAGGTTGGACACCACGTGGTTGCTGTTCCAGGAGTGGTGCGGCCTGCACGGCTCCAGGCGTCCGTCAGCGCCGCGCCGCCGCAGCAGGCCGTAGTGCTCGATGTAGTTCACGGCCGTGAGCAGGAACCACGCCCAGGCATTGTGCAGCAGCAGCCACGGCAGCGCGGCCAGGCCGAGCCAGGCTACCAGCGCGCCCTGGAACAGGATCGTCACGGCCCAGGACTGAAGGATCTCGTTGTCTGGCGACCAGGGGCGGCGGCCGCGGCGTGCGAGCCGCGCCTTTTCGAGCCGCCACCCGCGCCGCAGCCCCCCCGGGATTTCGCGGCGGACGAAGCGGTACACCGACTCGCCCATTCGCGCGCTGGCGTGGTCTTCCGGCGTGGCCACCGCGGCGTGGTGACCCACGTTGTGCTCGATCCGGAAGTGACCGTAGCCGGCGATCGCCAGCGCGAGCTGGGCGAGGCGCTTCTCGATCCCGGTGTGCTTGTGGCCGAGTTCGTGGCCGACGTTGATCGCCAGGCCACCGGCGAAGCCGAGCGAGATCGTGAGGAGCAGGGCCTCGAGAACGGTGTGCGTCGCCAGGACGACGTAGGCCATGCCGCCAGCGAGCACGGCGAAGTGAAGTGGAACCACCACGAAGGTGAGCGACCGGTAGTACGGGTCGCGTTCCAGCGCCGGCACGACATCCTCCGCCGGGTTGCGCGAGTCGGTGCCGATCCATGCATCCAGGGCCGGAATCAGCAGGTACATCACCGCGAGGGGCATCGCCAGCAGGGCCCTGAGGCCGGTGGCCTCGGCGAGGCCGATCGCCAGGATCGGCAGCAGGGGGACCGCGACGGACAGACACCATGACCATCGGCGCGCCCCGTCCACTGGCCGGGCGAGCGCCCAGAGCTGGCTCACGAGGGTGTTCATGCTGCGCTCCGTTCCACGCCGAGCGGTGCTTCGGCGCACTCGACCGGCAGTGTCGCGAAGGAGCCGGCTGCCGGGGAGGGTGACCGCTGCCACCGAATGGTCATAAACTGCCAATCGTGTCCAAGCCCCCGGCACCTGCCGCCGAACGGCCTGCCGGCCCCATCCCGGTGCCGACGGTCTACCTTCGGCTGGTGCTGGACGCCTGCGGCCCACGTGACGCGGCGGCGCGACGCGAGCTTCTCGACGGCACCGGCTTGCCGGATCCTCTGCTGCAATCCTGGCCCGCGGCGGCGCCGCAGGAAGCGCTCGACAGGCTGCTTCACAACACCGCCCTCGGCCGCCCGGCCGGGTGGCACCTCGCCCTCGTGCCGAAGCTCGACGCGGCGGTGCACGGCGCGCTGGGCTTCGCGGTGCTCAGCGCGCCGACACTCGCCGCCGCGCTGGACGTGCTGCTGACCTACGGCGGCGCGCGCTTGCCTTTCCTCGCGTTCGCGCTGCAACCGGCAGGCTCGCGTGTCCGGCTGGTGCTGGCACCGGCCCGCCCGGCCGCGATGCAGCAAGCCTGGGTGCTCGAGGTCGCGGTGTTCGCCGTGGCGAACCTGGTCGCCCAGTTCGCCGCGCGTGATCCCCGCGACGTCGCCGTCCTGCTGCCGGGAGCACCCCGTCCGTATGCCGCGTCGATGGCGCCGGTCACGCTCGCGGCAGTGGCCTGTGGCCGGAGCATCTTCGGCGTCGAGTGGCCGCGGGCCTGGCAGTCGCTGGGCTCGCCGTTGTCCGACGCCGGCCTGCACCGGTTGAGCGTTGAGCGCTGCCGCGAGCAGCTGGCCCGCACCAGCGGGCGAACGCCCCTCGAGGAAGCCGTGCGCCAGAGCGTGCTCGCGACGGGAGGACGGCCGCCAGGACTGGCGGCGCTCGCGGCGGCGCGCCATGTCGCTCCGCGCAGCCTGATGCGCCACCTGCGCGAGGCCGGCACGTCCTACCAGCGCGTGGTCGACCAGGTACGCGCGGAACTCGCCGTGGAATACCTGCGGGACACGAACCTGCCGCTCGCCGCCATCGCGGAACGGCTCGGTTTCAGCGACACGTCGAACTTCAGCCGGGCATTCAGGTCCTGGTTCGATCGCTCGCCAGGGTCCTGCCGGTCGCGGACGCAGTAGGCCACGGCGCGACGGCGGTGCGGGGGCCGACTCTGGTATCCTGCGCGCACCTCGAGGACCGCTGATGACCATGACCTTCGCGCTTCCTGCCGGGCTGCGCGCCTGGCGCCTCCCTTCCTGGCTCTTCCTGCTGTTCCTGGCCGCCGCGCTCGCGGGCCTTGCGGGCTGCGACAGCACCAGCGCGGGGGGACCCCGCATAGACCGCCAGCCGACGAGCCAGACCGTCTTCCAGACCCAGTCCGCGTCATTCTCCGTGGGGGTGGAGGGGGCATTCCCGCTCCGCTTCCAGTGGCGCAAGAACGGCGTGGACATCCCGCAGGCGACGGGCTTCACCTACGTCACGCCGGCGGTAACCCTCGACGACGACGGCGCCAAGTACTCGGTCGTCATCTCGAACGACAAGGGCACGGTCACGAGCGCCGAGGCGACGCTGTCCGTCAAGCCGGGCCCGACGATCACCACGCAGCCTGTCGGGCAGACGGTGAACGCCGGTGCAACGGCCACCTTCAGCGTGCAGGCCAGCGGCGATTCGCTCGTCTACCAGTGGCGCCGCAACGGCCTGGACGTCACCGGCGCCACCGCCGCGACCTACACGACACCCGCCACCACGGTTGCCGACGATGGCGCCGTGTACACCGCGGTCGTGCTCAATCCAGGCGGTTTCGTGATCAGCGACCCGGCCACCCTCGTGGTCTCCGGGCAGCCGGCCTTCTCGCTTTCCCCGGTCAGCCAGGTCATTGCGGCAGGGCGCCCGGCGATCTTCAGCAGCCGCGCCGGCGGCGGCAACCTCGCGTACCAGTGGCAGCGCGGCTCGCAGCCCGTTGCTGGCGCGAACACGCCGATCTACGTCCTCCAGGGCAGCGAACTCGCCGACGACGGCGCGCAATTCTCGGTCACGGCCTCCAACTCGACCGGCAGCGCGACGAGCGCCGTGGCGACCCTGACGGTGCTCGACCGGCCATCGAACCCGCCGCCCGCGCTCATCGCCGAGGTGGCCGCCAATCGCGGCGATACCGCCACCGAGAGCTTCACCGTTGTTCGCAAGAGCGATGGTTCCGTATGGCAGTGGGGCTACAACGGCGAGGGCCAGCGCGGCGACGGCACATCGCAGAACGTGAACGAGACGCCCGCGCGGACCACGCTGCCGGCCGGTGCGAGCGCGGTCCGCATCGCGGTCGGCGCGCGGCACGTGCTCGCGCTGCTCGCGGACGGCTCGGTCTATGGCTGGGGACTCAACAACATCGGCCAGCTGGGCCAGGGAGACTCCCTGCCCAGGTTGACGCCAGCGCGCGTCGCGCTCCCGGGGCCGGCGGTCGCCATTGCCGCCGGCCGCGGCCACTCGCTCGCCGTCCTCGGGGACGGCCGCGTGTTCGCCTGGGGCGATAACGGCTCCGGCCAGCTCGGCGACGGGAGTCTCGTGTTCTTCGTGAATACCCCTCAGGCCGTGCCCGGCATCACCGAAGCGGTGGATGTCGCCGCGGGGACGGGTCACAGCCTCGCGATGCTGGCCGACGGGCGCGTGCTGGCCTGGGGCGGCAACGCCTCCGGCCAGCTCGGTGACGGCACGGTGCTTCGCAAGGGCACTCCGGTGGACACCGGAGCCCGTGCAGTATCTCGCATCCGCGCCGGCGGCAACATATCGCTTGCGATCACCGAGGAGCGGATCCTGCTCGCGTGGGGCGAGAACTCCGCCGGACAGCTGGGCCTCGGTCCCAGCGTCACCACCGACATCCCCACGCCCACTGGCGTCGCGGCGGATGTCGTCGACGCCGCCGCAGCCGACACGTTCCTGCTGGTCGCGACCACCGATGGCCGGGTCCTGGCCTCGGGCGAGAATGCGGCGGGGCAGCTCGGCAACGGTACCACCACCGCGAGGAATGTGCTGACCCAGGCCACCGCGGTGTCGGATGCGCTCACGGTGTCGGCGGGCGGCCGATACTTCGGCCTCGCGATCGTCGCCGACGGAGGCGTGTTCGCGTGGGGTGACAACACCGCGGAACAGCTCGGCAACAGCAGCCTGCCGGTCAGCGGCACGTCCACGCCGACGGCGGTGCCCGGGTTCGACGCCGTTCCCTGAAGCCCCTCGGGCGGCGCCCGCGTCCTTCGGGCGCGTCAGTCCTTGCGGAACAGCTCCGAGTCGATGTCCCGGAACGCCTTGAATTCGAGCGCGTTGCCGGACGGATCGAGGAAGAACATCGTGGCCTGCTCGCCCGGCAGGCCCTTGAAGCGTACGTAGGGCTCGATCACGAACTGGGCGATCACCCCGCGAAGCCGCGCGGCGAACGCCTCCCACTGTGGCATCGTCAGGACCACGCCGCAGTGCGGCACCGGCACGCCGTGGCCATCTACCGCATTGCTGATCTGGGGCACCTGGCCGCCAGGCCCGAGCGCCGGGTTCAGGTGCACCACGAACTGGTGCCCGAACATGTCGAAGTCCACCCATTGCGGGTCGCTGCGGCCCTCGCGGAAACCGAGCCTGGCCCCGTAGAAATCACGGGCCTCCGCGATGTCGCGCACCTGTACCGCTACGTGGAAAGGAGTGAGCATGGGATACCTCAGTAGACAAGCCTGACCTCGCCGCGCCCGCGGGGATCCGACGCCCCGGCCCAGCCGGCGGGGTTCCGGACCAGCAGTTGCACGTCGCCGAACTCCCAACCGTGCGGCTCGACCCGGTAGCCGCGCGCCTCGAGCGATCCGACGGTGGTCTCCGGCAGCGGCCGCGAAGGACTGTATGTGATGAGTTCGGGCGGCAGCAGCTGGTGGTGCACGCGCGTCGCGCCGACCGCCTGCTCCGGCGACATGCCGAAGTCGAGGACGTTGACGATGACCTGGTAGACGGAGGTGATGATGGTCGAGCCGCCCTCGGTGCCGAGAACCATCCGCGGCACGCCGTCCTCGAGCAGGATCGTGGGCGACATGGAGGAGAGCATGCGCTTGCCGGGCTCGATCGCGTTCACCTCGGAGCCGACGACGCCGTAGAAGTTCGGCACACCTGGCTTGACGCTGAAGTCGTCCATCTCGTTGTTCAGCAGGAAACCGCCTCCCTCGACGACAACGCCGCTGCCGAAGTTCGTGTTCAGCGTGTAGGTGTTGGAGACGGCGTTGCCCTGGCGGTCCACGATCGAGAAATGGGTCGTGTGGCGGGGCTCGAGTCCAGGCTTCACGGCCGCGACCGGCGATATCGCCTTCGGATTGACCTCGGCGGCGCGCTGCGCCACGTAGGCAGGGTCGATGAGGTCCAGCACGGGGACCCGGGCAAAGTCGGGGTCACCGAGGTACTCGGCCCGGTCGGCGAACACGCGCTTCAGCATCTCGGCGTAGAGATGCAGGTACTGCGGCGAATTGTGCGCCTGGCCTGCGTGCTCGCGCGCGAGCAGGTCCTTCATGGCGAGCAGCTGCAGGATGGCAAAGCCGCCCGAGCTCGGCGGCGGCGCCGCCAGCACCCTGAAGTTGCGCCAGGCGGCATCGAGGGGCTGTCGCCAGACCGGTGCGTAGCCCGCGAGATCCTCCGCGGTGATGAGTCCTCCACCGCGGCGCATTTCGTCGACGATCAGCAGCGCCGTCTCTCCCTCGTAGAAACCTCGTGCGCCGGCCGACTGGATGCGCCGCAGCGTCGCGGCGAGCTCCGGCTGCCTGAAGACGTCCCCGCCCTTCAGCGCGCCGAAGTATCGCGCGAAGTTGGTCGTTCCCTCGAAGCGCGGGATCTCCGCGCGCACCAGCCGCTCGAGGACAGGCGGAGCCTCGAATCCCCCTTCGGCGAGCTGGATCGCCGGCGCGACCAGCTCGCGCCACGGCACGCTGCCGTGGCGGCGGTGGGCCTCGAAGAGACCCGCGACCGTGCCCGGCACGCCCGCCGCGAGATGACCGGTCAGGCTCGCGCCCTCCAGCACCTCGCCGTCCTCGCGCAGGTACATGTCCCGGGACGCTGCTTCCGGCGCGACCTCGCGGTAGTCCAGGAATTCCGCCTCGCCGTTCATCCAGGTGAGCATGAAGCCGCCGCCGCCCAGGTTGCCGGCCTCCGGAAAGGTGACCGCCAGCACGAAGGCCGCCGCGACCGCGGCGTCCACCGCGTTGCCCCCGCGTTCGAGCACGTCGGCGGCCACGTCGGCGCTGAACGCGTCGGGCATGGCGACCGCGCCCGGCGCCGGCGGAAGAGGCAGGGGAGGAGGGGGCTTGGCCGCGCAGCCAGCGGCCAGCGAAGTCGCGAGCAGCAGCCCGAGGAAGCTGCGCCGGGAGATGGGATGCGTCATGCTCGGCATTGAATCGAACCCACGCCCGAGAGGCAAGGTGCAGGCATGACGCGACGACTCATCAGTTCAGGCTCTCCGTTCGAGCGCGACATCGGCTACTCCCGTGCCGTGGTGGACGGCGACTGGGTATTCGTGTCCGGCACCACCGGCTTCGACTACGCGACGATGACGATCTCATCGGACGTCGCGGTCCAGGCCGAGCAGTGCTTTCGCAACATCGAGCAGGCGCTTTCACAGGCCGGCGCGACGCTGGCCGACGTGGTGCGCGTGACCTATATCCTGCCGCAGGCCGCCGACTTCCCTGCCTGCTGGCCGGTGCTCAAGCGTTTCCTGGGCGAGGTGCGCCCGGCTGCGACTATGATTTCGGCCGGGCTTGCGGATCCGCGGATGAAGATCGAGGTAGAGGTCACCGCGAGGATCCGTCCCGCTGCCTGAGGGGGCGCGAACCGCTGTCCTGGCGCAAAAGAAAACCCCGGGGCCTCAGACGAGGCCCCGGGGCAGATGGTCAACGGAACCGGACGGTGATCAGGGTGCCGGGTTCGGGCACTCCGTCAGCGCCGCGTAGTCGATCACGATCAGCTGGGGCAGCGAACCCTCGCTGCCGCTGATCGCGGGATCACGCGCGACGACGTCGAGCACTTCACCGCCGCTCAGCGCGAGGTTCTGCACCTCGATCGCCACGACGCCCTTGTTGCCCGCCGGCGTGACGTAGACGTCGTAGGTTCCCGGCGCGATGGACAGGATGCCCGTGTCGGCCCCGAACGGAACCCCGGCGAAGGCGGGCGTGGTCGTGGCCGCGTTGAGGTCCGTGCCGTTGGGCACGAGGTACAGGTCCACCGCGCCCGTGGCCGGCGAGCCGTGCGTGATCCGAAGCTTCGCCTCGGTGACGACGCTGCGGCGATCGTTCAGCAGGGCCAGCGGCTGGATCGCCGGGGTGCCGGACGACAGGTAGCCCGTCACGATCGCGGTCAGCTCGTTGCCCTGCTCGACGTCGAGCGGGAACTGGAGGGCCACCACGTTCGGGTTGCCCGCCGCGGTGATGCTGATCGTGAACTCGTCGGGAGCCGGCACGCTGGGGATCTCGCAGAACTGCGGGAACGCAAGGCCCTGCGCCAGCGGGAAGGCTTCCACCGTCGTCGTCGCGCGAAGGTCCGCAAGAACGTCCACCGCCGGCGCGTCGGGCGAGGCGTGCACCGCGACCACCGACGCCGGCGTGTTGACGTCGAGCAGGTCCGCGGCCGCCGTGCCGTCGAGCAGGACCACCTGGATCGGCGTCGAGCCCGGGCCCGTGTTCTCGACCGCGACCGCCAGCAGGTCGGCGCCTGCGGGCAGCGCGACCGTGCCGGAGTCGAACACGACTGCGGCCGGGTTTCCCGCCGCCGTCACGCGGAT
This sequence comes from Steroidobacteraceae bacterium, assembly GCA_025458865.1. Classification (GTDB taxonomy): domain Bacteria; phylum Pseudomonadota; class Gammaproteobacteria; order Steroidobacterales; family Steroidobacteraceae; genus SG8-30. The sequence goes on from JALORP010000015.1 coordinate 75,209, forward strand.
CTGGTAGTTGCCCGCCGGCGCCTCGACACGACGGGTCGCATTGCGGTAGGCGAGGCCCGAACTGTTGATCGGCGTCGCGTCGTCGAGATCTGCGCCCGGCGCCGTGACGTAGACATCCACGGCGGGAGCGTTCGGCGCCGCGTGCGCGACCTGCGCCCGGAAGTTGCCCGGCGCAATCGGCGCGTCGGTCGGGTTGGAGATCACGAAGGCACCGATCGGCGCTGCCACGCGGCCCGCGGCGATGACGGTGTAGTCGCGGCTGAACTCGAGGTCGAGGGTCTGATCGATCACGATCGCGTCGTCGCCGGGCAGGATGGCCTGGACCTGGACACGCGTGATCTCGTTGACCGGAACGAACCCGGAGCCGTCCGTGTAATCCACGCCGGTCAGCGCGACCGCGCCGTTGACGAGGACGTTGACGGCAGGCGCGTCCGGAGAGGCGTGCAGCGCGCGCAGGCGCGGCGCCGTGGCGCACTCGAGGAACTCGGTGCCCGTGACCTCCGACGGATCGAGGACCCCGTTGCGGTTGGTGTCGAGGCCGCTCTGGATCACCTTGCCGCCGCCCGGGCAATCCGCGTTGCCCTTGGGCAGGGTCACCGTGGAAACCAGGGAATTGAGGCCATTGGTGCCGTTGGTGCCGTTGGCGCCATCGGCACCGTCGTCACCGTCGCATCCAGCCATCACGAAAGCCGCTGCAACCAGCGGCGCAGTCCATACAGCGCGTGTCATCAGTCCTCCTTGGTGTATTGACGTCCGGAGGACCCCCATAAACCGTTCTGTTTTCGTTGCCGTGCCATTCGCAAAGGCACCGCAGATGGATTCACGAGCTGCCCGAAGGTTCCCTGGGCGAGGTGAGAGAGTGATGTCCAACGGACCGAATGGCCTGTGACACCATACGTCATATATTGTTCCAGGCCGAGCAGGCGGACTCCGGTCGGCTGCCCGATGTGCGTTTCGAGGATGGGTCGCGCGACCGAGCGTCGCCACCGGGAGGAGGACTCATGGCTGCGCTGTTCGTCGGCTTGCTGATCTACCTCGTGTCGAGTCCAGCGCATGCGCAGGACTTCCGGCAAGTCTTCACGTCCGTCACGCCGGCCAACTTCGACAGCGGCGGCGCGGTAAGCCGGCAGTTCCACCTCAATGCCGAGTCGTACCTCACGATGTCGACCGTGGCCCGCCGCACCGAAGCCCGCAAGCTGGTGTTCTCGCCACGTCCCGAGCTTGCTCGGCAGTTCGTGTCGCGCGAGGGTGGCGACTCAAGCCTCGCCGACTATGCCGCGCAGGATCCTTTGCTCGACGGCGTCATCGTCCTGCACGACGGGGTGGTCGTGTTCGAGGCCTACCCGAACATGCACCCGTGGCAGCGACACTTCGCCTGGTCGGTAACGAAAGTCGTGACATCCACGGCACTGGCCGCGCTGGTCGAGGACGGCCTCGTCGACATGGATGCGCCGATTGAGCGCTACCTTCCTGTCCTGGCGAACAGCGATTGGGCCGGAATCCCCGTAAGGGATGTTGCCAACATGGCCTCCGGCATCGACTGCCTCGACAGCGACGGATACCAGGATCCGGCCACCTGCATCTATACGATGGAGGAGTCGTTGGGAATCACGGCAACCACCGGGCGGGAACTGGACTTCGTCGAGCACTTGCGCAAGATGCGGCGGCACAGGCCGCCGGGCACGAGACACGAGTATGTGTCCGCGAACACCAACGTGCTCGGGCTGGTCATCGAGGCTGTCTCCGGTAAGCCCTACGCCACGGCCCTGCAGGAACTGATCTGGAACTCGATCGGCGCCGAGTCCGACGCGCTGGTTGCCATCAGCGGCGCCGGATACGCCTACGCGTCCGGCGGGTTGCACGCGCGGCTCCGCGACGTTGCGCGCTTTGGGCAGATCTACGTCCAGCCGGAGGTCAGCAGCGTGCTTTCCGGGCCCATGATCCGCCAGATACAGGACGGCGGGATCGCGCTTGCCCCTGAGGAACTCGAAGGCCTGAAGGAAGGCCTTGGTGACGACCTTCCAGTGCGCGGGAGCTGGCAGTGGGACTTGGTCTGGTCCGACGGCGCCCTGTTCAAGAGCGGGTACTCGGGGCAGGGGCTGTACGTGGATCCTGCCCGGAAACTGGTCATCGCCTGGTTCGGCACGGGACTCGATTTCAGCGCGCAAACGAACCAGATGCTTCCGGTGGCCCGGCAACTTGCACGATCCGGTCTGTTTGGCTCCCCGGGTGTCCTGCTACCCGGGACCTCCACGGAGAAGCACTAAGCGCCCTGCGGATTAAACTCCGAGCGTGGCGACCCTCGGCCCACCGGCGGCCACCGCCCTGGATCCCGCGGCCGTTCGCTTCCGTATGGTCGATATAGACCCGAAAACGCTCGAAGTAGGCTTCATAAAACTCTGAATAACAAACCGTTGTACGGTCAGAATCCGCACTGACGCTGCACGGCAAATCCAGCTGCAGCGCCGAAACCGGGGAAGTCCCAGACTTGGCCGTCGAGTCTCAATAGTAACTTCGCATAATGTATATTATGACAAATGTAGATATGGGCCGATGTCCGCATGGCCCTGTCAGTATCGATTCATCCCTGCCACCGCCACCGCCCCAGGTCTCCTGACTGACTGGGTATCGCCCCGGTGCGGTATAACGATTGCGCTATCCTCGGCCACAGTTTTTGACCTGAGGGGTTCGCCATGGGCTGGATTCTGCTCGCGCTGATCGTCGTGCTCGCCGTGTTCGCGATCGGCATCTACAACCGGCTGGTGACGGCGCGCAACGCCTACAAGAACGCCTTCGCCCAGATCGACGTCCAGCTCACGCGGCGTCACGACCTGATCCCGAACCTGGTCGAGGTGGCCAAGGGCTACCTGCAGCATGAGCGCGGCACCCTCGAGGCCGTCATCAGCGCCCGCTATGCCGCCGTCACCGGGCTCAAGGCCGCGGCCTCCAACCCGGGTGACCCGGCGGCCGTCCAGCAGCTGGCGGGGGCCGAGAATCAGCTGACGGGTGCACTGGGCCGCCTGTTCGCGCTCGCCGAGGCGTACCCGGACCTGAAGGCCAACACGACCATGATGCAGCTTTCCGAGGAGCTGACCTCCACCGAGAACAAGGTGGCCTTCGCCCGGCAGGCCTACAACGACTCGGTCATGAGCTACAACAACACCCGCGAGGTGTTCCCGAACAACGTCTTCGCGGGCATGTTCAGTTTCCAGCCGGCGCAGCTGCTCGAGATCGAGTCGGTCGAGAAGCGCGCCGTGCCGAAGGTCAGCTTCGGCGCCTGACCGGCCCTCCGGCTGGATGGACTTTTTCGGGCAGCAGGCTGCGTCGCGCCGCCTCTCGCGGCGTCTCGTCGCGCTGTTCATCCTGGCGGTCGTCGCCGTGGTCGCCGTGGTGAACGTGATCGTGCTGACGGTGGTTGCGGCGATCGGGAGATCGCAAGCGCCCACCGGAGAGCCGGGGCTGCCGCTCCCGGATGCCGGCTGGATGGCGAACAACCCAGGCACGGTCTTGCTGACCACCCTGCTCGTGCTGGGCACGGTCGGACTCGCGAGCCTCTACAAGTCGATGAAGCTCAGTTCCGGGGGCGGAGCCGTGGCGCGCACCCTCGGTGGCGAGCGGGTCAGCCCGGATACGCGCGATCCGCTGCGCCGCCGGCTTCTGAACGTCGTCGAGGAAATGGCGATCGCTTCCGGCGTGCCGGTTCCCGAGGTCTATGTTCTGGAGCAGGAGACGGCAATCAACGCGTTTGCCGCGGGTCACAACGCCGCCAACGCGGCGGTCGCGGTCACGCGCGGCACGCTCGAGAACCTGGATCGCGCCGAGCTGCAGGGGGTCATCGCCCACGAGTTCGCTCACATCCTGAATGGCGACATGCGCCTGAACACCCGGCTCATCGGCCTTCTGTTCGGGCTCATGGTAGTCGCCATCATCGGCCGCACGGTGCTGCGCCATGCCCCGCGCGGAGGCGGTAACCGCAAGGGAGGCGGCGCGGTGGCGCTCGTGCTGCTGGCGGCCCTCGCGGTGACGATCGTGGGCCACGTGGGGCTGTTCTTCGGACGGCTCATCCAGGCCGCCGTGTCTCGCTCCCGCGAAACCCTCGCGGATGCGTCGGCGGTGCAGTTCACCCGAGACCCGAGCGGGATCCGCAACGCGCTGGTCAAGATCGGCGCGCTCTCCCAGGGCTCGCGCCTGGTCGATGCCGATGCCCAGGAAGTGTCGCACATGCTGTTCGCGCCGGGCGTGCGGCAACTGTTTGCGAGCCACCCTCCCCTTGTCGCCAGGATCCGCGCGATCGACCCGCGTTTCGACCCGCGGGAGTTCGATGCGGTCCGGTCCCGACTGCTGGCTTCACGCGAGCGCGCCGCTGCAGAGGCAGCCGTGGAATCCGCTCCGGGTGCCGCGGACCGCCTGAAGCAGGTCCTCGGACAAGCCGTCGTGGTGGCGCCGGCGGCGGTCGCAGAACTCGTGGGCAACCCGGGGGAAGCGGAAGTCGAGGCCGCCGGGGAGATCCGCGTATCGCTGCCAGACGAGCTGCTCGTCGCCGCCTCCGATCCCGGGCAGGCCCGCGCGCTGTTCCTCGCGCTCTCGCTGGATCCGGACGGCGACGCACGCGGGCGGCAGCTTGCTTTCCTCGAGAGCGAGCTGGGTGCCGAGATCGCGGCGGCCGCACGGCAACTGAACCTGGTGGTGGATGCGCTGCAGCCCCGACAGAGGATGCCGGCCCTCCTTCGCCTGTTTCCGAGCCTGCGCCGCCTGAGCCGTGCCGAGCGCGCGCGCCTGCTGGCCTTCCTGAACGCCCTGCTCGTGCGCGAGGGACGGGTTTCAGTGTACTTCTACGCCCTGCGCAAGCTTGCCCAGGTGCAGCTGCGGGATGAAGTGGAGCGCCGGAGCGGCCTGCCCGGCAACCGGTCGCTGGAGGCTTCGGCCGGCGACCTGCAGGTGCTGTTCTCCGTGCTCGCGGCGCATGGCCACGGGGACGCCTCCGCCGTGCGAATCGCCTACGATTCCGGGCTGCAGCAGCTGCTCCCGAGGCAGCGTCCGGAGTTCGCGCCGCAGACAAACTGGCCGGCGGCGCTCGATGCGGCGCTCAACCGGCTCGACCGCCTGGCGCCTGCCGGCAAGCAGCTTCTGGTGGAAGCGCTGACGCGCACCATCGCCCACGACCAGCGGCTCACCGTGCCCGAATCGGAGCTGTTGCGTGCCGTCTGCGCGACGCTGCACTGCCCTCTGCCCCCGCTGCTCGGGACCGCTGGTCCGTCTGCGCAGGGCTGATTGGGCGCGCACGCCCCCAAGGCTCGCGGGGCTCTCGCGCCGACCTGACAGCGCCAGGGAATCGGCGATCTTGCGCGGGGTCGCCGGGCCCGCCTCGACGGGCCCCGCGCGGGTGTCACTGCAAGGTCGAGTAAAGCTTCTCCGGAAGGCGCGCCCGGATCTCCTCCGGGGCGAGCATCGCCAGATCCTTGTCCAGCGTTCCGGTGATCGAGCGCGTCACCGCGGGTCCCATCCGCTCGCGAAGAAGGCCGAGGAACCGCGGCGCGGCGATGATGGCCAGTCGGTCGAACTCGTGCGCGGCGTGCGCGTGCCTCAGTTTCCCGGCGATCTGTTCTGCGAAACGGATCGCCTCCTCTTCCTTCGGGGTCACTTCGGATGTCATGGTAGTGCTGTGGACCCGTCCGCGGCTTCCCTGAGCGCTGCCCAGGCGGTCCGAAACGAGTTCCCGGTCCGGCAGCCGGCTCGCGGGATGCGCGAGGCACTCAAGTTCGACCAAGGGCCCTTCCGCCGCCGAGGCCGAGAGAATGCGCGCCATGCTGCTGTTTGCGACCACAATCCACATCTGGGACATGGTGTTCCTCCTTGATGGCCGCAGGCGCTCGTGAGAAACATCCGCCGGGCCCACGGCCAGCCGATGCGTCCAGCCTACACCCGCAGTCCGGTTCAGGAAGCCTGTTCTTTACGTAGGTACTCGCGCGCCAGCCGCTCGAGGTGTTGGCGACCCTCGGGCAGCAGGAAGGGAGCGAACAGCATCAGCACCTGGTAGATGCCGCGCGCGATGGATGCCCCCGAGGCGGCCCGCGGGTAGCGCACGTGGTCGTACGACAGCCAGTAGAGCGTCATCACGGTGACGTTCTCGGCCAGCGCCTCGAGTTCGGCGGGCGTTGCGACCAGGGCGCCGCTTTGCGCGAGCCCAAGCGCGATGCCCCTCGACGCTTCCACGGAGCGCCCGAAGACGGCCGTCAGCCGGTGACCTGCGCGTCGGTCGCGGCTCATGATTCCGGAGAGGTCGCGAAACAGGAAACGATAGCGCCAGATCGCCTCGAAGATCATGTGCAGCAGGAACCAGGCGTCCTCGACGTCCCCGGCCCGCCATTGCTCCGGCGGCAGCAGTTCGTCTAGCTCGCCGACGAACCGGTCAAGCAGTGCGCCGGTCAGCTGGTCCTTCTTCCGGAAGTGATAGTGCAGGTTGCCCGCGCTGATGCCGGCCTCGCTCGCGATGAGCGTCGTCGATACGTTCGGCTCGCCCAGTTCGTTGTACAGGGCGAGCGTCGCCTCGAGGATGCGCTCGCGCGTGCGCCGCGCGGGGCGGGTTCCCTGGACTGGAGGCATGAAAAAAGCGCCGGTGCACGTCGGTGACCCGATCGTACACCAGCGCCGAGGGGGGATCAGTCAGTGTCTGTGCGTGTCCTCAGGCGGCGCGGCGCGTGGCGCGCTTGGCCGGCGTGCGGCGCTTTGCGCGGGCGGCCGTCCTGGCTTCGACCTTCTTGGACAGCAGCTCGACGCGGCGCGACAGACGGTCGACCTCTGCGGCCGTCGGCAGGCCGATCTCGTGGATCACCTTGTTCACGCGCTTCTGGAAAGCCTTCTCGACCGTCTGCACGCGGTCGGTGGCGACCTCGGCGACGTTCCCGACCATGTCCTCGGCATTCATGCGCGACTTGCGGGTGAGCTTCTCACCCTCCTTCACGACGATGCCCACGACCTTGCCGAGCTCCTCGCGCGTCGTGTTCCACGCTTCCAGATTCGCCTTGAAGATCACGTTGGCCGAGCGACGCGTGGCCTTGCCGACTTCGCTCGTCTTGAGTCCGCTGATGAACGTGTTGACGTTCTCGATCATGTCCGTCTCCTCGCAGATCCGCTTCCATCCGGGCCGGCGCAGCGCGCCGGTTCTCCCTTGATGGGCAGAGTTTCCCCGGAAACCCTAGGGAGAGCACCCTAGGCGCTGGCGCGGCTGGCGCGTGCGGAAGCTGCAGCCTCGCGGCGCGAGTAGCCGCGGCCGAGGGCGAAGCCGACGCCGACCAGCGCCGCCATCAGCGCCGCGCCCGCGGCGGCGAATCCCGCCAGGGATGTTCCGGCCGCGTTCAGGGCGCCGTGCAGCCAGCTGGCGCCCATGTCGCTGCCACGCTGGACGACCGTGTCGATCACGTTCTTCGCCTTGTACTTGGCTTCCGGGTCGACGACCGTGAACAGCACCTCGCGGGCCGGTTTGCCGATGCCGAACTCGCCTGCCCTGCGCAGAACCTGGGATACGGCCAGCGTCATGAGGAACGGCGCGAGGACCAACCAGGCGAAACTCGCGAGGGCCACGAGCGGCATGCAGACCAGTCCACCCGTGACGCCGAAGCGGCGGATGATTCGGGTGGCGATCAGGCTCTGCAGGACCAGCGACAGCAGGTTCACCGCGAGGTCGAGCCGCGCGAAGAAGCCGGTGCGGCCGGCGGCGTCGGGATAGCGCGCGGCCGCGAACTCCAGCAACTCGAGGTACATGAAGGTGCCGGCGACGGAGCCGAGGACGATGATCGAGGCGATGCCGAGGAGGTAGGGGGAGCGAGCCAGCAGCACGATGCCGGCGAGCGCCCGTCCGCCGATCGGATTCGCGCTATCGGCGGCGGTGTCGGGCGGGTCCCCGTGCCGCGCCACCGACCAGCGGCCGAGCACCCGGATGCATGGAATCGTGCCAAGCAGCAGCAGGGTGGACAGCGCCACGAGGCCGGCAACGCCAATGGGCCCGACCAGCGCCTGCGTGAGGATCGGCCCCAGGATGGCGCCGGTGCTGCCGCCTGCGGCGATCGGGCCGAACAGCCGCTTGGCTTCTTCGCCCCTGAACACGTCCGCCATGAAGCTCCAGAACACGGACACGACGAAGAAGTTGAAGACGGACAGCCACACGAAGAAGGCGCTGGCGGTCGCGGCGGAGCCGGGGTCGAGCGCGAAGGCGACGGAGAAGCCGATGAGGTTGAGCGCGAAAAAGGCGTAGACCACCGGCAGCAGCCGGCGCTTCTGGATGCGCGAGACCAGGACGCCGAAGACCGGCGTGATGGCCAGCATCACCAGGAAGGTTGCCGTGAACAGCCAGGGCATCCGGCCGATACCCGCGCTGGCGCCCATGGCGTCCCGCACCGGCCGCAGCAGGTAATAGCTGCTGAGCAGCAGGAAGAAGTACAGGAAGGCGACCAGGACCGCACGTTCCTCGCCCTCCCGGGCACCGAACAGCGAGCGCAGCGCGGCGCCGGCCTGGCTCATGCGGGGCGCGTGACGGAGCCGGCGAGGTGGGGCCGCTGGCCCTCGCCGTCCTTCAGGACGAATGTCCAGGCGCCGTCCGACCGCCAGTGGTGCAGGAGGGCGCGCGACCCCAGGAACAGCGGCAGCTTGAACTCGACGGCGACCCTGAATGGGGGTGTCAGGCCCGGTCCCAGCGCCGCGATCGAGCGGGCCATGGACCACATGCCGTGCGCGACCGCCCGATCGAAGCCGAACATGCGCGCACCCCAGTCGGCGATGTGGATCGGGTTCAGGTCGTCCGAGACGCGCCCGTACCGCCTTCCGATTTCACGGCCAGCCTCGATGGGAACCTCGGTGACCGCCTCGCCCGCGCCTGGCTTCGGCTGGCGCAGCGCCGCGCGCGCGCTGCGGGCGGCTTGGGCGCCCGAGCCGCGCTGGCGCGCGAGCAGCGTGCTGCGCTCCCGCCAGGCCACGCCGGAAGCGTCCGCGAGCTCGGTGTGCAGGTCGAATTCCTGGCCACGGTCCGTGTCCCGGTGACCCTCCAGCCAGGCGCGCAGCGAGTAGCGCCCGTCGGCCGGCAGCGGGCGCAGCCACTCGATCTCATTGGCGATGTGCACCAACCCCATGAGCCGCACCACGAAGGACGGGTGCGTCATGAGCGCGAGGTGCAGGGGCATGGCCAGCACGTGGGGATAGGTCGCCGGCAGCAGCCGCTGGTCGCTGTCGAAGCCGCAGACCGCCCTGTAGCGCGCCAGGTGACCCGGCCGGACCGCGACGACCTCGACCGCGCCCTCGAGACGGGGCACGGATTCGCCCGGCGGGAGGCGGGGCTCGCGCCGGGCGAGCACGGCGCTCGGGTAATAGCGCAGGGCGGACGGGAGTCGCGCGAAGCGCAGGCTGACGGCGGGTGGGGTCATTCGGCAGGATCCGGGGGCATCGCGCCCCCGCCCCTTCAGCCGGGCACCGCCCCTTACTCGGCGACGCGGTCGATGGTGACGGTGATCGGGCCCCTTGCGGACGGATCATAGCTAACCTGCCCGTACAGGTCGCCCTTCGACTGAACCGGGCGGCCGCTCAAGGAGACGCGCGCCACCAGCACGAGGTCGTCCACCTGCGACAGGGAGGTGCCCTGGATCATCGCGTTCTCGTCGCTCAGCGTGATCGACAAGGGGAGTTCGCCGCTGGCGCGGCGCACCGCCGCGAGCGGCGGGCCGCCCGCACCGCTGCGGGCGAGCACGAACAAGGGTGCCCCTGGCGGAACCTGCCCGGCGAGTTCGGGCGCGACGACGATCCGAAGCGGGATCGTGCCCTCCGCTGCCGCGTCCGCCACCGGCTCCGCCGGCGGGCTGGCAGGCGCTGGCGTGGCCACCGCCGCCACGGCCGTGGCTCCGGCCGCGGGCCCGATGGCGGCGTCGATCTCGGCAAGGCGCGCGTCCACGACCTGGAGCAGCTCCGGAGGCGGAGAGAGGTTGCGCAGAGCGGTCCAATGGCCGCGCGCCGTCGAGGGATCCTGCCGCTCGGAAGCGGTGAGCCCCGCGTACCACCGGGCCTTCAGGTTGTCCGGCGCCAGGGCTGCCGCGCGTTCGAACATGTCGCCTGCCTCGCCGAGGAACTGCGTCTCGTCAACGAGGACCCGCGCCTCGGCCACGCCCAGCATCGCGTCCACGTCCTGGCCGTTCGTCAGCTTCAGCGCCTCGCCATAGGCGTCGGCCGCTTTCGGGTAGTTGCCCATGACGACGTAGGTGCGGCCCAGCAGCTTCCAGCCCTCGGGGTCGCCCGGCTGGGCCTGCAGGCGCTGCTCCAACTGGCCCACCATGCCCTCGAGCGAAGCGGCGGCGTCGCCGTGTGGCGAGGCTGCCTGGGTCACCGAGTCGTCCCACGGCCACTCGCTCAGGGTGAAGTAGAGCCCGAAACCGGCCAGCGGAATCCAGACCGCGAGCGCGGCGGCGAGCGGCCGGGAAGCCTTGGCGTCCCCTTCCCCACCAGACCCGCTCTTGAACAGCGGCCAGGCGACCAGCACCACCGCGCCTGCGGCGAGGATTAGGGCAATGACTACGAAGAGGGTCACGTACGTTCCGTCCGGTGTTCGTTGTCGTCATCGAGCAGCGAGGGGTTCTCGCGGGCCAGTCGCGCGCGGCGCGCGATCACCACGCCCGCGGCGCCCAGGCCGCCGACCAGCAGCAGGAAAGGCGCCGCCCACAGCAAGTAGGTCTGGGGCTTGACCGGAGGCTTGTAGAGGACGAAATCCGTGTAGCGAGCCGTCAGGAAATCGCGGACCTCCTGGTCCGACTTGCCCTCGGCCATCAGCCGGCGAACCTCTCGGCGCAGGTCGCGCGCCAGCGAGGCGTTCGAGTCGGCAATGGTCTGGTTCTGGCAGACCGTGCAGCGCAGCTCGCGCGTCAGCGCGTCGTACCGGGCCTGCATCGCGGGGTCCTCGAACGCCGGTTCCATGTCGATCGCGAGCGCCGGCGCCGCCGCCAGCAGGAAGATCGCGGCCAGGCGCGGCAGCAGCATCACGAACCTCCCTGGCCGCGGGCGATCAGGGGCAGGAACTCCTGCTCCCACGCCTCCGGCGTCATGGCGCCGACACGCTTGGCGAGGATCATGCCGTCAGCGCTTACCAGGAAGGTCTCCGGCGTGCCGTAGACGCCGAAGTTGATACCGACGGAGCCTTCCTTGTCGTAGGCCACGAGTTCATAGGGATCGCCGAAACGAGTGAGCCAGTCGATGGCGCGAACGCGGCCGACCTCCGGATCCTCGGGCCAGTCCACCTCCTTCCAGTTCAACCCGACGATCGGCAGGCCGCTGCTGCGCGCGATCTGCATCAGCATCGGATGCTCCTGCCGGCACGTGACGCAACTGCTGTTCCACACGTTCAGCAGGTACATGCGCCCCGCGAGGCTTTCGTTCGAGATCACCTGCGATGGGTCGCGCAGGCCCTCGAGGGTGAAATCGGGCGCCGGCTTGCCGACGAGCGGCGACGGGATCTTGGAGGGATCGCGGAACAGCCCGACGAAGAGGAAGCCCACGAGCACGACGAAGATGGCCGCCGGGACGAGGGACTTGAGGCTCCGGGTCATCGCGCGGCCTCCCCGGCTCCGGCCGGCACCGTGTCCTTCGCAGACGCGCGCACCCGGTAGCGCCGGTCAGCGGCCGCCACCAGCCCGCCGAGGGCCATGAACAGCGCACCCAGCCAGATGTAGCGCAGCAGCGGCTTGTACTGCACGCGCATGCTCCAGCGGCCCTGTCCCAGGTCCTCGCCGAGCGCGACGAACAGGTCTCGGGCGTAGTTGACGTGGATGCCCGCTTCCGTCATCGGGTTGCCGCCCGACGCGTAGAAGCGCTTCTGGGGCCGCAGCGTCGTGAACACCTTGCCATCCTCGCGGCTGATGGCAATGTCGGCCTCGATCGCCTCGTAGTTGGGGCCTTGCACCATCCGCGTGCCCTCGAAGCGGAAGTTGTATCCCTGCAGGGTCACGGTCTCGCCGACGCCCATGCTGATGTCGCGCTCGATGCGGTAGGACTCCACGCCGGTGACGCCGAGCGTGAACATGCCCACGCCGAGGTGGGCGATGACCATGCCCCAGAAGCCTGCGGGCAGCGTGCGCCACTGGCCCCACTTGGCGATGGGCTCCACGAGCGCGGACGCGATCAGCCAGATCGATATGGTGAAGCCCACCAGGCCCATCCAGTGGAACTCGCCGTAGTTGAACAACATCAGCGCCACCGCAGCGGCGACGGCGACGCCCAGCAGCACGAGCAGCTTGTTGCGCACCGGCCCGAGGCGGCTGCGCTTCCAGACCGAGTGCATGCCGATGGACATCAGCAGCACCAGCGGGACCATAGGGATCATGAACGCCACGTTGAAGTACGGCGGTCCGACCGAGATCTTGCCGAGGCTCAGCGCGTCGAGGAACAGCGGGTACAGCGTGCCGAGCAGGATCAGCAGGGTCGCGCCGACCAGGAGCGCGTTGTTGAACAGCAGGAAGGCCTCGCGCGAGGCCAGCTCGAAACCGGACTCCGACTTCATCATGGGCGCGCGCCAGGTATAGAGCGCCAGGGCGCCGCCGATCACCGCGACCAGGAAGGCGAGGATGTACAGGCCTCGGGCCGGGTCGGTCGCAAAGGCATGCACGGACACGAGCACGCCGGAACGCACCAGGAAGGTGCCCAGGAGGGAGAGCGAGAAGGCCGAGATGGCGAGCAGGAGCGTCCAGCTCTTGAACAGGCCGCGCTTCTCCGTGACCGCCAGCGAATGGATGAGCGCCGTGCCGATCAGCCACGGCATGAACGAGGCGTTCTCGACCGGGTCCCAGAACCAGTAGCCGCCCCAGCCGAGCTCGTAGTACGCCCACCAGCTGCCCAGGGTGATGCCGATGCCGAGGAACAGCCAGGCCACGAGGGTCCACGGCCGAGCCCACTTCGCCCAGAGGGTGTCGGTCCGGCCCTCGATCAGCGTGGCGCAGGCGAAGGCGAAGGCCATCGCGAAGCCGACGTAGCCGACGTAGAGCATCGGCGGGTGGATCGCGAGCGCCGGATCCTGCAGCAGCGGGTTGAGATCGTTGCCATCCACTGCCGCCGGCACCAGCCGCGCGAAGGGATTGGAGGTGAACAGCATGAAAGTCAGGAAGCCGATGCTCACCAGGCCGAGCACGCCGATCACCCGGCTCTTGAAGGCGAGTGGCACGGCCCGGCTGAAGGCAGCGAGCACTGCCGTCCAGGTGGCCAGCACCAGCGCCCAGAAGAGCAGCGAGCCCTCGTGACCACCCCACGAGGCTGCGACCCGATAGAACGTCGGCAGGAGCGAATTCGAATGGCCGGCGACGTAGCGCACGGAGAAGTCGAACTGCACGAAGGCGTAGATCAGGCAGCCGAAGGCGAGCGACAGGAAGACCCACTGCCCGATGGCCGCGCTGTGCGCCGCGTTCATCCACGCGACCCGGCCGCGCTGAGGCCCGACGATGCCGAAGAAACCCTGCGCCGCCGCGAGCAGCAGCGCCAGGACCACGGCGAAATGGCCAAGCTCGGGGATCACGAGGCGCCCCCTGCCGCCGGGGGCGGCTGGTGCAGGCTCTCGGCGACCTCGGGCGGCATGTAGTTCTCGTCATGCTTGGCCAGCACTTCCTCGGCCACGAAGGTGCCGTCGTCGAGCAGCTTGCCGCGCGCCACGACCCCCTGTCCCTCGCGGAAGAGGTCGGGCAGCAGGCCGGTGTAGCTCACGGGAATGGTCTGCGCGTGGTCGGTGACGGTGAAGCGCACCTCCATGCTCCCCGGACTGCGCTGCACGCTGCCGGTGGTCACCAGGCCGCCGAGCCTGAATGAGCGCTCTCCCGGAGCCTCGCCCGCCATAATCTGCGACGGGCTGTAGAAATACAGCAGGTTCTCGTTCAGGGCCTGCAGCGCGACGGTCGTGGCGGCGCCGACGCCAATCACGATCGCGGCCACTGCCAGCATGCGCTTGCGACGGGGTGTCATGAGCGGTTCTCCTCCATCTGAATCCGCCGGGCGGCGGCGCGGCGCGCCTCCGCAAGGGAGCGACGCGCGCTCCAGATGTTGTAGACAAGGACGAAAAGGGTCAATCCGAAGGCCGGCCACAGGTAACCCGCGTAGCCGCCCATGTGCAGGAAATCCGAAAGGCTCATCGGGCAAGTTCCTCGCGCAGCCAGGCCGCATTGCGCTCGCGGCGGATGACTTCGGCGCGCAGCCGGATCATCAGGACCGCGCCGAAGTACAGGGTGAAGCCGAGCATCATGGCGAGCAGCGGCCAGAGCATGTCCATCGTGATGGACGGCTTGCCGATCTTGGTGATGGTGGCGCCCTGGTGCAGCGTGTTCCACCAGTAAACCGAGTAGTGGATGATCGGAAGGTTGATCACGCCCACCACGGCCAGTACCGCCGAGGCCCGGTCCGCGCGCTGCGGGTCCTCGATCGAGGAGCGCAGCGCCATGAAGCCCAGGTACAGGAACAGCAGGATCAGCTCGGAAGTCAGGCGCGCGTCCCACACCCACCAGGTGCCCCACATCGGCTTGCCCCACAGCGAGCCGGTGGCGAGCGCCGCGAACGTGAACCAGGCGCCGACCGGCGCCGCGGCGGCGGCCACCGCGTGCGCGAGCTTCATGCGCCAGATGAGCGCGATGGCCGAGGCGATCGCCATGGTGGCGTAGATGAACATGGACATCCACGCGCTCGGCGCATGGACGTAGACCATCCGGAAGCCCTCGCCCTGCTGGTAATCCGGCGGGGCCAGCACGAGCCCGCCGTACAGCGCGGCAATGATGAGGATGGCGGCCGGCCAGGCGAACCAGGGCATCAGCATGCCCGCGATCCGGTAGAAATGCGGCGGCGAAGCCAGCTTGTGGAACCAGGTCCAGGTCGCCATCAGGTCATCACTCCATGCTCACCTTGAGCGCGGCCGAGGTCGCGAACGGCCCGAGGGTCACGCTGAGGATGCACATCGCCCCCAGCAGCAGCAATGGTCCCCGGGAAACGTCCCCCATCACCGCCATGTCCACCGCGCGGGCCCCGAAGATCAGCGCCGGCATGGCGAGCGGCAGCACCAGCAGCGACAGCAGCACGCTCCCGCGCCGGATGCCCAGCGTGAGACCCGCGCCGACGGCGCCGAGGAAGCTCAGGATGGCGGTGCCGAGGAAGAGCGAAACGACCACCGTGCCCAGCGCCTCGGTCGGAATCGCCAGCGACAGGGCCACGATGGGCGCTGCGAGTACGAGCGGCAGCCCACTGACGGTCCAGTGCGCAAGGGCCTTGATGAGCGCGAGCCACCACAATGGCTGTCCAGACAGCACCAGCTGTTCGAGAGTTCCGTCCTCGTAGTCGGAACGGAACATGAACTCGAGCGCGAGAAGTGCGGATAGCAATGCGGCCACCCACAGGACGCCCGCGGCCACCTGCCGGAGCTGGCCTGTCTCGGGGCTCAGGGCCAGCGGGAACAGCGTCGTGACCATCAGGAAGAACACCACCGGCTGGGTGATCTGCTCCCAGCGGCGGAACGCGAGCTTGAGGTCGCGGGCGTAGAGCAGGCGCCCGGCGGCGAGGAGCCCGGTGGGCTGCATCAGTTGAGCTCCTCGATCCGCGGCGTCATGCCCGGGATCTCCAGCCCCTGGTGGGCCGCGAGCACGACGCTGCCGCCAGCCCGCACGTGCTCGCCGATGAGCGCCGAGAACAGCCGCACGCCGGCGACGTCGAGGTTGGTGAAGGGTTCGTCCAGGACCCACAGCCGGGCGCCCAGCAGGAGGATGCGGCTCATGGCGAGCCGTCGCCGCTGGCCGGCCGAGAGCACGCGCGCCGGCAGGTCGCGGCAGCGCAGGATGCCCAGGCGCTCGAGAGTCGCCTCCACCTCGGCCGCCGGCAGCACCCGGCGGATACCCACGCTGTAGTGCAGGTTCTCGAAGGCCGTGAGGTCGCCCTTCAGGGCGTTTTCATGACCGAGGTAGGCGAGTTCGGCGTCGTACTCGTCGCGCACGCGTCGGATGGGCTGGCCCTTCCACCCGACGGTGCCCTCCTCCGCCGGCAGCAGCCCGGCGAGCACACGCAGCAAGGTCGTCTTCCCCGTGCCGTTGGGGCCCGCGACGTGAACCACTTCGCCCGGCAGGATGTCGAGGCTGACGCCGCGCAGCACGTGGCGATCGCCGCGCCAGACGTGGATGGCGCGCGCCGAAAGGCCATGCGGATGAAGTGTTTCCACCAGGGTCGCTGCCCCCTCGTTCAGACCCGCGCGACTATATCAGACTCACGAACTGGACTTCGTAGTTGGCATGCCGTCGCAGGCTCGTGGATTTCCGCAGGTTGCGGGCCGTGCCCGCGCCCGCTACCGGACCGACTCGCAGGCTGGTGCCCCGGGCAGGAGTCGAACCTGCATGGCCTTGCGGCCAGCGGATTTTAAGTCCGCTGCGTCTACCAGTTTCGCCACCGGGGCCGAGGGCGTGCACCCTGTCGGCCCGGCTAGATTAGCCGTTCAGGACGGCCAGCGCAGGAGCAGCCCATGGGTGGGCAGGAAGACCAGGAGCGCGAAGCCCGCCCACAGGAGCGCCAGGTAGGGTACCGCCGGCCACGCGGACGGCCGCCCGCCCAGGCCGTGGCTCCAGTTGATGTTCTCGCGGGGACTCCCGGCGACCCGCGACGCCGGCAGGACCACCGCCGCGAGCAGCAGCGCGCCCGCAAGGCCGCGGGGGTCGTAGCCGTACGCCCCGACCATCCAGAGCAGCACGGCCGGCAACGGCACGTGGAACAGCGACAGCAGGCGCAGCCGCAGCGGGCGCTCCCGCTCGAACATGTACTCGGTGAGCCCGGTCACCCGCCGGCGCAGGGCGAGCCGCAGGGCGAAATCCACGTTCCAGAGAAGCTCGGGCAGCAGCGTCGCCACGGTGAGCACGCTCGCGAGCAAGGCGCTCTCGAGCCACAGCGCGGGGACCGCGCCGAGCAGCGCGATATCGGAGAACCAGAGGAGGTTTCGTGGGCCGTAGTGGCGGAGCCAGACGACCAGGATGACGAGCGTGACGCCCGTATAGGCCAGTTTGAACCAGAACGGGATGGTCACCGCGAATCAGCCGGCCTGGCCGCCGCGCCTACGCGGTGCGCCGGAGTCCCGGCCCGGCAGGTCGCCGGGCCGGGACACGCAGAAGGCGTCAGCCGCCTGAAGCGTAGAAGGCCGCGAGGTCGGCAGCAACGTCGGCGATGCTCGGGTCGAGCTTCTCCTTGTGCTTCACCTTGCCGGCGAGGATGTCCTTGATCGTCTTCTCGATGTCGGCGGCCGACAGGTCCGCGAACTCATCGGCCTCGTGGCACTCGGCGCAGGCCTCGTCGTGCTTGGCCTTGCCCTTGGCCGCATCGGCGGCGAGAGCGGGACCCGCGAGCATGAGCGTGCCGGCGGCGAGGGTTGCGACGAGAATGTTGCGTTTCATCTGTGAGTGCCTCCTGCTTGGTCGGTGTGGCCGATCGCTCCATTTCGGAGCCTGCGCGGACTTTAGCACATCGAAACTGAACGCCGGCCTAACGAAGATCCGGCGGAAACGCAGGTATTTGTACGGATGGGGCGAGTGGAGGCTAGGGTCGGAATCGAACCGGCGTACACGGCTTTGCAGGCCGCTGCATGACCACTCTGCCACCTAGCCTCGGCGGCCCATCAAACACAAAACCCCGGGAGGTCATCCCGGGGCTGTGAAACTGGAGCGGGAAACGAGGCTCGAACTCGCGACCTCAACCTTGGCAAGGTTGCGCTCTACCAACTGAGCTATTCCCGCCCGGGAGCCGGAAATTGTAGGGGGTGGCGGGCTGGTGTCAAGTGTGGCGGTGGGCCGCAAGGTCCGGCCAGGCCGCGCGCAGGTAGACGGCCATCGACCAGAGCGTCAGGACCGCGGCTATGGCCGTGAGGATCAGGCCCAGCGCGTAGATCGGTATGAACAGCAGGTCCTGCCGGAACAGCAGCATGGACAGACCCACGACCTGCAGGATCGTCTTGAACTTGCCCATCGAGGATACGGCGACCTTGCGCCGCGCCCCGATTTCCGCCATCCATTCGCGCAGCGCAGAAATCGCGATTTCCCGACCGATGATCACGACCGCCATCAGGGTCACGTACCAGCTCGGGTCGCGGCTCACGATGAGCACCAGCGCCGTGGCCACGATGAGCTTGTCCGCCACCGGGTCGAGGAAGGCGCCGAGCGGCGACACCTGGCCGAGCTTGCGCGCGAGGTAGCCGTCGAACGAGTCGGTGATCCCGGCGAGCGCGAACATCAGCCCGCAGGCCATGTCGGACCAGGTAAAGGGCAGGTAGAAGAACAGGACGATCGCCGGGATCAGGGCGATGCGCAGCGCGGTGAGCAGGTTCGGGATCGTGTAGGGATGGGTCATCGCGCGCCAGGGTGAAGGTGGTCGTATATGGCCTCGGCGAGCGCGTGGCTGACACCCCGTACCGTGGCCAGGTCCTCGACGCCTGCGCGCAGCACGCCCTGCAGGCCGCCGAAGTGCTTCAGCAGCGCCCGCCGGCGCGTCGGCCCGAGCCCCGCCACCGCGTCGAGCGCCGAGGCCTGGCCCGACCTTCCGCGCGAGCGGCGATGACCCGTGATCGCGAAACGGTGGGCCTCGTCGCGGATGCGCTGGATCAGGTGCAGCGCGCGTGAATCCCCCGGCAGTATAGAAGGCGCTTCCGAGCCCAACAAGAACAGCCGTTCCTGCCCGGCGCGGCGGTCGGCACCCTTCGCGACGCCGACGACGGCGGCAGGCCTCGCCCCGGCCGCATCGAGGGCGCGCGCCGCGCTCGCGACCTGGCCCGGCCCGCCGTCGATGAACAGCACGTCCGGGGCCGGCACCTCGCCCGCCTGCACCCGGCGGTAGCGCCGCTCGATGGCCTGGGCCATGGCGCCGTAGTCGTCACCGGGCGCCACGCCGCTGATGTTGAAGCGCCGGTACTCGGGCTTGAGCGGACCTTCGTGCCCGAACACGACGCAGGAGGCGACAGTCGCCTCGCCCTGCGTATGGCTGATGTCGAAGCACTCGAGACGGATCGGCGTTCGCTCGAGGCCGAGCGCGAGCCGGAGGTCCTCGAACTGGTCGCGCAGGCTCGCGCGCGTGGCGATGCGCATCCGGAGTGCGTTCTCGGCATTCTGTCGGGCCATTTCCACCCAGCGCTGCTTGCGGCCTCGCTGGGCGTCACGGACCACGACCTTGCGCCCGGCGCGGGCCCCGAGAGCGCCTGCCAGCAATTCCGCGTCGGGCACGGGCAGCGAGGTGAGGATCTCACCGGGCGGCGCGCGGTCGAGGTAGTGCTGCGCGAGGAAGGCGCCGAGCACCTCGGCCGGCTCGTCGAGCGGTGCCCGCGGGAAGAAGTGCGAGGTCCCGAGGCTCTGGCCGCCGCGGACGAACATCAGCGCGATGCAGGTGTCCGGGCCGGCGGCTGCGATCGCCACGACGTCGGCCTCCCCCGCCGCCGCGCCGGCCACCGACTGCTGGGCCTGGAGCTGCGCGAGCGCCGAGAGCTGGTCCCGCAGGGCGGCCGCCCGCTCGAAGCGCAGCTCGCCCGCAGCCTGCTCCATCTCGGCGCTGAGCCGCGCCGTCACTTCCGTGCTCTTGCCATCGAGCACCAGGGAAACGGCCTCGACGTCCCGGGCGTAGTCCTCACGACCGATCAGGCCGACGCAGGGCGCCGAGCAGCGCCCGATCTGGTGCTCGAGACAGGGGCGGCTGCGGTTCGCGAAGAAGCTGTCCTTGCAGCCGCGCAGGCGGAACAGCTTCTGCAGCTGGCGGGTCGTGGAGCGGACGGCCCGTGCGTCGGGGAATGGCCCGAACAGCCGGCCCTGCGGCCGGCGCGGCCCCCGGTACACCGTGAGCCTCGGGTACTCGTGCGCGGACAGCAGCACGTAGGGAAAGCTCTTGTCGTCGCGGAGGATGACGTTGTAGCGCGGCCGGTGCGCCTTGATGAGGTTGTACTCGAGGAGCAGCGCCTCGGTCTCGGACTGCGTTACCGTCACCTCGACGGCGGCGACATGGCGCATCAGGGCGGCCACCTTCGGGCTCAGGTCGCCGCGGAAGTAGCTGGCCACCCGGGCGCGCAGGCTCTTCGCCTTGCCGACGTAGAGGATCTTCCCGGCCGCATCGAGCATGCGGTAGACGCCGGGGGAGACCGGCAGCGTGGCCACGAAGGCTTTCGGGTCGAACTCGGTCAAGGCGACACCCGCCCCGTGGGCGTGTCCGGTCAACGGTCGAGCAATTCTCGGGCGCGCCCGACCACCCGCGCAAACATCTCGTCCGTCAGCCGCCGGGTCTGCGTGTTGTAGCGGCTGCAGTGGTAGGAGTCGAGGAGCACACCGCCGCCGGGCAGGGCGTGTTCGGCGCCGTGCGCGAAACGCGCCGCCGCCGGCTTGAGCCCGAGACCCCTGAGTACCGCCGCGTGGGCGATGGCGCCGAGCGCGAGCACGACGCCGCCCCCGAGCGCGGCCAGCTCTCCCCTGAGGTAGCCGTTGCACTCCGCAACCTCGGCCGGCGTCGGCTTGTTCGCCGGCGGAAGGCAGCGCACGGCGTTGGTGATGCGGCAGGCGACCAGCTCGAGGCCGTCATCGGCCGCGACGGAGTCGGGCCGACTGGCGAAACCGAACTGGTGCAGCGTCCGGTACAGGAGGATCCCGGCATGGTCGCCGGTGAACGGACGGCCGGTGCGGTTGGCGCCGTGCATGCCCGGCGCCAGCCCAACCACGAGCAGACGCGGCCGCTCGACCCCGAAGGACGGGACGGGGGCGGCGTGATAGCCGGGATGATCACGCCGCACGCCGCGCAGGAAACCCGCAAGCCGCGGGCAGCGTGCACAGGCCGCGTCGAAATCGCGCGCCACCGGCGGAGTCCGGGCGGGGCCCCTGCCCCGCCCGGGAATCCCGCAGCCCGCCTGGCTGTCGCGGCTCAGGCGTGCTCGCCGTGGAACTGCTCTTCCTCGGTCGAGCCCTTGAGCGCGGTCACCGACGACCGGCCGCCC
>JALORP010000088.1 GCA_025458865.1 Steroidobacteraceae bacterium
TCCTGCGCGCCGAGGCGCATGGTGCCGCCGAGGTGCGAGGACTCGTCGCGCGTCTCGACCGCGCCGGTCCGGTCGCGCCACTCGGTGATCAGCGCGATCACCGGGTCGGGCGTCTTGCGGCTGAACTCCGTGGAGTGCGCCGCCTCGAGGCCGAGCACGTCGCGGGCGAACTCGATCGCCGCAACCTGCATCCCCAGGCAGATGCCGAGGTAGGGAATCCCGTGCTCGCGCGCGTAGCGCACCGCGGCGATCTTGCCCTCGATGCCGCGCTCGCCGAAGCCACCCGGGACGAGGATCGCATCCATGTCCGCGAGGCAGCCGGTGCCCGTCTTCTCGAGGTCAGCCGACTCGAGGTAGTGCACCCGCACCCGGGTGCGGGTCTTGAGGCCCGCGTGCTGCAGCGCCTCGTTGAGGGAGATGTAGGAGTCGCGGATCTGGACGTACTTGCCGACCATCGCGACATTGACGGTGGCCTCGTAGGCCTGGCGCGCGGCCACGACCTCCTCCCACTCGTGCAGGTTGGCGGGCGGCGCCTCGATGCCGAGCTTGTCGCAGACGATGTCGTCGAGGCGCTGCTCGTGCAGCAGCGACGGGATCCGGTAGATGTCGTCCGCGTCCACCGCCGAGATCACGGCGCGCTCCTCGACGTTGGTGAAGAGCGCGATCTTGCGGCGCTGCTCGTCGGGCAGCGGGTCCTTGCAGCGGCACAGCAGGATGTCCGGCTGGATGCCGATGCCCCTGAGCTCCTTCACCGAGTGCTGGGTCGGCTTGGTCTTGATCTCGCCCGAGCCGCCCACGATCGGCACCAGGGTCAGGTGCAGGTACACGCAGCGGTTGCGGCCGAGTTCGACGCCCATCTGGCGGATCGCCTCGAGGAAAGGCAGCGACTCGATGTCGCCGACCGTGCCGCCGATCTCGACCATGCACACGTCGGCGTCGCCGGCGCCGAGCTTGATGGAGCGGCGGATCTCGTCGGTGATGTGCGGGATCACCTGCACGGTGGCGCCGAGGTAGTCGCCGCGCCGCTCCTTGGCGATCACGCGCTCATAGATGCGCCCGGTGGTGAAGTTGCTGTTGCGCCCCGTCGTGCAGCGCACGAAGCGCTCGTAGTGGCCCAGGTCGAGGTCGGTCTCGGTGCCGTCGGCGGTGACGAACACCTCGCCGTGCTGGAACGGGCTCATGGTGCCCGGATCCACGTTGATGTACGGATCGAGCTTGACCATCGAGACCTTGAGGCCGCGCGCCTCGAGGATGGCGCCGAGCGAGGCTGCCGCGATTCCCTTGCCGAGGGAGGACACCACGCCGCCGGTCACGAACACGAAACGGGTCATCGGGAACCCCCGCCGCCAAAGGTGAAGAGGACGCGATCGGGAAGGCCGCGCCGCCGAGCCGACGGCCGTTCGCGCACTCCCCGCGACGGGATGCCAGTCTAGCCGACCGCCGCGCGCGGCACCATGCGAACAATGCGGAGGCGCGGCCGCGACGAGATGCAGGCGACCGATCGCGCCCAGACCTTACCGTCTCGTGAACGTCCTTCGCGCACCTGTCAACGCTGCCAGCGCAGTCGCCAGCCCGCGCGCGGGTCGACCACGCCCTGATCGACCCAGAGTTCACCCACGGCGAGCAATCGCGCCCCCGACGCCAGCAGCGGCAGTCGTGCGCGCAGCCACGGGGCCACACCGGACTCCCGGCACAGTTCGCCGAGGCCATGACGGTTGCCGCGCCCCAGCGGGAGCAGACGCTCGCCACCCTGCCGAAACCGGATCGACAGTGGCCCCTGCAAGGACCCGAAGGACAGTCCCGGGCCCGTGCGGGGCTCCAGCCAGACCACGCCGAGCCCACAAGGCAGCTCGATCCGCTCGCCGGGACGCATCGGGCGCTCCCAGCCGGGGGGTGGCGGCGGCCCGAGCGGTTTCATCGAGTACAGGCGCCCGCGGTAGCGGCGGACCTCGCCCTTGGCCCAAGTGACCACCGGCGTGGCATCGACTCGCGCCGGCAGGACCTCCTCCAGGATGGAGGAGAGTCGCGCGCTCGACGGCGCGCCGAGACCTCGGCCCCGCAGCCACCAGCGCAGCAGGTTCGCCTGCCGCGCCCGCGGCAGCGCCTGCAGCGCACTGGCGAGCAGGCACTCCCCCTCGAGCGCTCCCGCCGCATCCAGGGCCGCAAGTTCGTCGAGGAGGCCCTGCGCCTCGGCCAGGTGCCCCGCCGACCGCGCCACCGTTCGTCCCGCGGCGGGCCAGCGGGCGCGGATCGCAGGCGCGATTTGCGCACGCAGGTAGCCGCGATCGAAGCGCAGGGACGCGTTCATGGGATCCTCGACCCACTCCAGTCCGCGCGCCCGGGCGTAGCCCTCGATGGCCGGGCGCGACACGCCGAGCAGCGGTCTCAGGTGCAGGCCGTACCCGAGCGGCGCCGCCGCGGGCATCGCCGCAAGCCCCGCCACGCCCGCGCCCCGCATGAGCTGAAGCAGCACGGTCTCGAGCTGGTCGTCCTCGTGGTGCGCGGTGAGCAGCGCCTCGCCGGGCGACAGTCGCGCCGCGAGGGCGGCATAGCGGGCGTCACGGGCCTCGGCCTCGACGCTCGCGCCGCGCCGCGGCGCGAGCCGCAGCTGAAGCACGTCGAGCGGCACGCCCAGCCGTTCGCAGAGCGCCTCGCAGCGCGACTGCCAGTCGTCCGCCACGGGCTGCAGCCCGTGGTGGACGTGGAGGGCGCGAAGGCTGAGCGCCGGGTACATCGCCTTGAGGTCGACGCAGGCGGCGAGCAGCGCCACGGAGTCCACGCCGCCGGACAACGCCACGCACAGGCGCGCGTCGGGCCAGGACGGAAGCAGGCGCGCGAGAGCTGCCTGGACCGCGGAGGGAAAGGCTACGGCCGCCTCCTGAGGATCCCGGCCGGGAGCGGGGACACCGATATCTTCCTCGTCTCGCCGCATCAGGGGTCAGCCGGCCTGGACGGGGCAGGGAAACCGGAATCCCCCCTGCGCCCGGAAAAGTCGGCGGCTCCTACGCCTGCCCGTACACGCCGAAGGCGCGCAGGCGGGCGTGGCGCCGCTCCAGCAGCTCGCCGACCGGCAGCGCGTCCACCTCGGACAGGTTCTGCACGAGCGCCGCCTTGAGCATCTCCACGGTGGCCTGGGGATCCCGATGGGCGCCGCCGAGGGGCTCGCGGATGACTTCGTCCACCAGCCGCAGCCGCCGCAGCCGGTCGGCCGTGATCCACATGGCCTCGGCCGCGAGCTCGCGCTTGTCGGCGCTCTTCCAGAGGATCGAGGCGCAGCCCTCCGGCGAGATCACCGAGTAGATGCTGTACTGGAGCATGAGCAGGCGGTCGCAGACGCCGATCGCGAGCGCACCGCCCGAACCGCCCTCCCCGATCACGCAGCTGATCACGGGCACGCCGAGGCTCGACATCTCGAACAGGTTTCGCGCGATGGCCTCGGACTGGTTGCGCTCCTCGGAGCCGACGCCCGGGTAGGCGCCGGGCGTATCGATCAGCGTGATGAGCGGCAGCTGGAACCGCTCGGCCAGCTTCATCAGGCGCAGCGCCTTGCGGTAGCCCTCGGGCTTCGGCATGCCGTAGTTGCGGCGAACGCGCTCCTTGGTGTCCCGGCCCTTCTGCTGGCCGATGACCATGACGGGCTTGCCGTCGAGCCGAGCGATCCCGCCGACGATCGCGGAATCGTCCGCGTACATGCGGTCGCCGTGCAGTTCCTGGAACTCCGTGAACAGCTGCGGGATGTAGTCGAGCGTGTAGGGCCGCTGCGGGTGGCGGGCGATCTGGGCCACGCGCCAGGGCGTGAGGCTCTTGAAGATGCTGCGGGTCAGCGCGCGGCTCTTCGCCTCCAGGCGCGAGACTTCCTCCTCGATGTTGATGTCCGCGTCGGCGCCGAGGTGCTTGAGCTCGTCGATTTTCGCCTCGAGCTCGGCAATGGGCTGTTCGAAGTCGAGGAATTGCATGGCCATGGCAAATGTCCGCGGTACTGATCAACCCGGAGTCTAGCGGAAGCGCGAAGCCGGTGGCGACGGCCCCCGGCAGCACCAACCGCCACGTGCCTGCGCCGGCGGGCGGGATCCGGCCGGGCCCCCACTCCGCTCGCGCGGAACAACGCGCTCGCCTCGGGGGGCCTCGGCCACCTCGCCCGCCGGCGCGTTCGCGCCGTGCCGGCCCGGCCGGATCCCGCCCGCCGGCGAGCCGCGAGAATTGGGGACAGTCCCCGTTCCCGCTAGCCGCCCTCCGGCACCCGCTGCCCGTACAGCACGCGCACGCCGTCGCGCCCCACGAGGCGGGACAGCCGCTCGATCAGCTCCCGCGTCGGGCGCACGGACCACTCCTCGCCGAGGGTGATCGCGGCGCGGGCGGCGGGGCTCGCATAGTGCAGCGCGACGCCGCAGGAGCCGCCGCGCAGCGGCTTGAGGGCGTCCTCGAGTTCGCCCACGAGGCGCAGGCCATTGCCGTTCGCCGGCCAGCGCAGCACGATCCGGCGCGCCTCGCGCTCCCGCAGGGCATCGATGTGCGTCAGCTTCTTCGCGTTGAGCCGCCAGTCCTCGATGAACTCGTCGAAGCGCAGCTGTCCCTCCACGACCAGCACCGCGTCCCGGGCGATCACGTCACGGTGCTGCTGGAATACGTCGTCGAACAGCGAGACCTCGAGCCGCCCGCTGCGGTCGTCGAGGATCAGCGTCGTGCGGTTGCCGCGCTTCCTGATCTCGAGCACGAGCCCCGCCACCGTGACGTTGCGCCCGCCGCCGAAGCCGAAGCCGCGCTGTTCGCCGACCGGCTTGCCCGCGGCCACGTCCACGATGCGCCCGGAGACGAGATGCCGAAGGTCGTGCTCGTACTCCGCGATCGGATGGCCGGTCAGGAAAAGGCCCAGCGTGTCGCGCTCGCCCTGCAGGCGCACCGCCTCGCTCCACTCGGGGACCTCCTCCATCGCGACCGGCGGCGGCGCCACGCGGCCCGCGTCCTCCGCCTGCGGCAGGCCGAAGAGGTCGACCTGCCCCGCCTCCGCCGCGCGCGTGTTCTGCTCGCCCATCTGCAGCGCCACGGGCAGGTGGTGCATCAGGGTGGCGCGGTTCGGCCCGAGGCCATCCAGGCAGCCGGCGCGGATCAGCGCCTCGAGCGTGCGGCGGTTGGCCTTCGAGAGGTCTATGCGACGGCAGAGGTCGGCGAGGTCGCGGAAGGGGCCGCGGGCCTCCCGCTCCTGCATGATCGCCTCGACCGCCCCCTGTCCCACGCCCTTCACCGCGCCGAGGCCGTAGCGGATCGTCTTCGGGTCGGCGACGGTGAAGTGATAGACGGACTCGTTCACGTCCGGCGGAAGCACCGTGAGGCCGATGCCCGCGCACTCGTCGATGAAGGTCACGACCTTGTCGGTCTTGTCCATGTCGGAGGACAACACCGCCGCCATGAACGCCGCCGGATGGTGCGTCTTGAGCCAGGCCGTCTGGTAGGACAGCAGCGCGTAGGCCGCCGAGTGCGACTTGTTGAAGCCGTAGCCGGCGAACTTCTCCATCAGGTCGAAGATGTGCGCCGCCTGCGACTCCGGCACGCCGCGCTCCGTCGCGCCGCCGACGAAGATCGAGCGCTGCTTGGCCATCTCCTCGGGCTTCTTCTTGCCCATGGCGCGGCGCAGCAGGTCGGCGCCGCCGAGCGTGTAGCCCGCCAG
>JALORP010000089.1 GCA_025458865.1 Steroidobacteraceae bacterium
CGAGCGCGGGCAGTCGCACAACGTCGTCGGCATGGTTCGCGGCAGCGAGCGCCCGGACGAGGTGTTCGTCTACACCGCCCACTGGGACCACCTCGGCACGCTGCCCACCGCGGAGGACGGCTCCGATGCGATCTTCAACGGCGCCTCGGACAACGCCACGGGCGTGGCGGCGCTGATCGAGATCGGCCGCGCCTTTGCCGAGACGCGGCCGCGACCGAAGCGCTCGCTGATGTTCGTCGCGGTCACGGCCGAGGAGTCCGGCCTGCTCGGCAGCGAGCACTTCGCGGCGAATCCGCCGGTGCCGGTCGCGCAGATCGCCGGCGGGCTCAACATGGACAACCTCTCGCCGCTCGGCGAGGCGCGCGACCTCGTCGTGATCGGCTACGACGCCTCCGATCTCGACGACCACCTGCGCCGCGCGGCCGCGAAGCAGGACCGCGTGCTCGCTCGCGAGCCCACCCCGGAGAAGGGCCTGTACTACCGCTCGGACCACTTCAACCTCGCCAAGCAGGGCGTGCCGATGATCTACCCCAAGGCGGGCGTGGACCTGCGCGAGGGCGGCGCGGAAGCGGGCCGCGCCTGGCTCGACGAATACGTCGCGAAGCACTACCACAAGCCCTCGGACGAGTACGACCCGGCGTGGAACGTGAGCGGCACGCTGCAGGACCTCGCCGTGTATTACGACGTCGGCCTCTCCGTCGCGAACAGCGCAGAATGGCCGAACTGGCGCGAGGCCAACGAGTTCCGGGCGATCCGCGACCGCAGCCGGTCCGAGACTCGCTGACCACGCTTCTGAGGCCCCCAGGATGCTCACACCATGAGCGGGAGTGAATGCTGGCTCGATGCCCCGACCCGCTCTGCCCGTGAACGTGGTCGCTGAACCCTCGCCCCGACTGCTGCTGGAGCAAGGCGCCGTGATCGGCGCCTTCCTCGGCGGTGCCGTGAAGTCCCTGCTGCCGCGTCGCGATGGCCTCGACCGCTCGGAGATCGTGCGCAGCGTGCCGGCGCCGTCGCGGCGATTGTTGCGCGCGTATGCCGCCTGGTCGAACGCGCCGGCCGGTCGCTACGACGAGACGCTGCCACCGCATTTCGTCGCCGCCCGGATTGCGCTGCCGGTGATCTCGGCGCTCACCGCCCGCTCGCCCTACCCGCTGCTCGGCGTGCTCAACCAGGGCATCCACCTCGCGCTGCACCAGCCCGTCCCGGCGGACGCGCCGCTGACGGTGCGCGGCCGGCTGGTGGACGCCAGCGACGACGGCTATCGCGCGCGCATCCACTCCGCGCTCAGCGTCGGCACGCGCGACGTGCCGCTCGCCGTGGAGATCGACGCGTATGCAGCGGTGGTGCTGCAGCGCCGCCCCGGCGCCGCAGCCGCTTCGCGCGGGCCGGCCGGTTTCGAGACCGTCGCCCGCTGGCAGCCGACTGCCGACGAGGGCCGCAAGTTCTTCTACCTCACCGGCGACTTCAATCCGATCCACACCTGGCCGGCGTTCGCGCGCCGCACGCGCTTCGGCGGCTGCATCATGCACGGCTTCGGCGGGTTCGCGCAGGCCTTCGAGGCGATCCGCAGTGCCGGCTACGACGTCGCCGACATCGACGTGCGGTTCGTACGCCCGCTGCCGCTGCCGGGCCCGCAGTTGCTGATCCAGGTTGGAACGACGGCGGACCCGGCCGGACGCCGCGCCTTGCGCCTGGCGGACGCGAGCGACCGCGTTTATCACGCCGGATCCTTCCTGCCCAGGGTGCCGCGCCAGTCATGAACCACGCCGACGACGCCCGCCTGCCGGTGCTGATCGCGGGAGCGCGCACGGCGTTCCTCGAGAGCGCGGGCCTGTACTCGCCGCTCATGAGCTACGAGCTCGGCGCGCAGGCGATCGGAGGACTGCTGCGCAAGGCCGATTTCGACCCGGCCGACCTCGGCCTCGTCGTGATGGGCACCGTGCTGCACGAGATCAACACCACCAACGTCGCGCGCGAGTCCATGCTCGCCGCCGGCGTGCCGAGCCGGGTGCCGGCCTACACCGTAGCGATGGCCGGCATCTCGCCCAACGTCGGCGTGGTGAACCTCTGCGACCAGGTCCGGCTCGGCCGCCTCGACGCCGGCATCGCCGGCGGCACCGACAACTTCTCCGACGTGCCGATCCGGCTCGGGCGCGGCCTGCGTCGCGCCGCGATGCGCCTGCGCCAGGCACGCAGCACCCGCGAGCGCCTCTCGGCACTCGGCATGCTGCGCCTCGGCGACCTGGCGCTCGAGATGCCGAGCAGCTCCGACTTCACGACCGGCCTGACGATGGGAAGTGCCTGCGAGGCCATGGCCCGCAAGTTCGGCGCATCGCGCGCCGACAGCGACGCCTTCGCCGCCATGAGCCACGCGCGTGCCGTCGCCGCGCTCGACGCCGGCCGGTACGCGGAGCAGGTCGTGCCCGTGACCATCGCGGACCGCCGCCACGACCCCAGCGACAACACGCCGCGGCGCGACGCGACGCTGGAGAAGCTGTCGCGCCTGCCGCCGGTGTTCGACCGCGAGCGCGGCGTCATCACCGCCGGCAACGCCTCACGCTTCTCCGACGGCGCCGGCGCCGTACTGGTGGGCAGTCGCGCCTGGGCCCGCCGCCATGGCCTGCCCGAACTCGCCGTGATCCGCGACTACCAGTTCACCGGGGTCGACAGCCTGCACGAGGAGATGCTGCTCGGACCGGCGATGTCCATTCCGCGCCTGCTCGGGCGTCACGGACTCGGCTTCGACGACATCGGGGTGTGGGAGATCCACGAGGCGTTCGCCGCGCAGGTGCTCATCAACCGACAGTGCCTCGCCTCGCCGGGATTCGTGCGCGAGCGCCTCGGCGACGGCCTTCCGTCGGGCGAGATCCCGCTCGATCGGCTCAACCTGTGGGGCGGGTCGCTGGCGCTCGGCAACCCCTTCGCGGCGACCGGCGTGCGCCTGCTGCTGACCGCGGCCCAGCGCCTGCAGGCCTCCGGCGAGCGCTATGCGGTCGTCTCGACCTGCGCCGGCGGCGGCCTGGGCGCGGCGCTGCTGCTGGAGCATCCCGCGCACGCGACTTGACCGGTGGCGGCGAGTCGAGCCTGGACGGCGTGCCGGCTTACCCGGCGGGCTCGGCCGCGTCGTCGGCCTGCCCGGTGCCGGGCTCGCCAACCGCGGGCGCCGGTTCCTCCCACGCGGGCCAGCGCAGGTAGTGGCGCTCGGAAATGTGGAAGGGCACAAGCAGCATCAGGCCGGTCGACGATTCGTACAGTTCCGCCACCAGCGATCCGTCGGCGGCGCGTCGGAATCGTCGTGACAGCGTGTTGACGCCGCCAGAAGCCGACATGAGCGCGACTCCCGTGCCCATCATCGCGTTGGTCGCCTTGCCTTGGCCCTCCTCGGAGAGCGCACTGGCATGCTCGGAGATCTCGAGGACGCCCTGCTCGCAGCGAAACTCGCCAGCGGAACTCCGCAGCACCCGCGTGCCGGATTCCGTCGTGACCACCAGCTGACCGGCGTCGGGCTGGCTGAGCTCGATCCACCCGTCCGAGCGCGCGACGCCGTCCACGCCGATGGCCCAATCGAGCTCGAGCTGGCAGCGCCAGTCGGCCTTGTACGCCCGGCCCTCACCCGCGTAGCAGGTCCCCGACTCGACCGCCTCGACGTAGTAGCGACCGGCCAGGTCCGGGCAGTCCGACGCCGGTACGGCGGCCAGGGCCGGCCAGTAATCGGGATAGGGATCCCGGGTGACGCACCCGTCGAGTCCCGCCACGGCAGCGAGCAGCAACGCGAGCCGTAGCGTCCGCTGCAAGCCGAGGTCGACTGCGCTCTCGTACAGCCTCTTCATCTTCCTACTCCGTGATCAGCGACAGCGCGTACTCGCTAGACCCGATGGGCTCGGCCGCCATCAACACAAGGCGCAGGCGCCCTTCCGGGTGGACGCGCCTGAGCGTTTCGACGACGGAATCGAGGCAGGCGCGGCGCACGCTCGACTCGGTCGTGGCGTGGATGATCAGCCCGTAGAAGAATCCGACCGCGACGTCCGTGCCCTCGGCGCGCGTGCGCAGCGCGTCGAGGATCTCGCCACGGGCGAGGTCCACGATCAGCATCAGCGCCGAGCCCTGCGTGGTGTTGGTCCCCGCCCCATAGAAGCCATAGGCCGTGCCGACGAACAAGCCGCGCTCGTCGGGCGCACCCGTGAGGACCGGCCCGACCACCACGAGATAGTCCGCCCCGGAAGCGGCGAGCAGCGAGCGGCGCTCAGGAACGAGCAGTCGTGAAAGGCGCCAGTCGCCCTCCGGGAAGACCGCGGCCCGGAACGCGAAGCTGTCCACGATCTCGATGTCCCGGTCGCGCCGGCGCAGGGCTTCGGAGGTGTCCTCGAGGAGTTGCCGCGGTCCGACGGTGACCAGCACGCGGTCGGCCTGCTCGAGCCGCACCGGCGTACTGGAGGATTCCGCCGGCGGACTGTAGGGAACGACCACGCAGCCCGCGGCCAGGATGCCGGCCACTGCGACGGCCATGAACCCGCGGATATGACGGCCATGCAGTGCACCCGACCGCGGCATCACGGCTCCGTCCACGGCAACGCAGGTACGGGACGCGCGATCGTCTCGTCGACGACGGCATCCCAGTGTCGCGAGCGCAGCGAGTAGGTGTGCCCCGCCTCCAGTTCCACGACGATCCGGCGGATCTCGTCGCGACCCTCCAGCCTCGCCTGCGCAGCGCCGTCCTCGGCGTAGCGGTCGGTCCACTCGATTCGGTGGCGGCCCGGCAGCAGGTGCACCTCGGTCCAGTCGCCCTGGGCCGCCGTCAGCCCGTCGATGCGGGCGACCCTGGCATCACCGAGCCTCAGTACCGCGACTTCGGCCAGCGGCAAGGTCGGTCCGGGATAGAGCGGATAGCTCCGGCGCTCGGGCGGCGAGACGCAGGACGTCGCCCCCGCTGCGGCCAGCAGCAGGACCGCGACACGCGAACCCCATCCGCCGATCCAACGCACTGCCGCCCCCTTGGAAGTGGCCGGCGATGGCCCACCTATAAGTCCATGCACCGGGCGCGCCAATCGGGAGATATCGCTAGCGCGGCGGCCCGGTGCCGTCGCCGCGGCGCGTGCATCGCGGCGACGCGCTAGAGTTCGCGCTCGTTCGAGCACGCCCAGGAAGGATCCGATGTCCGACGGTCTGCTGGCCCGCGCATGGGCTGACCTCCGCCTCACCTGGCGTGCGGCGCTCGCGTTCCACCTGCTGGTGCAGCTGCTGGGCTTCGCGATCCTCACGCCCCTCGCGACCTGGGTCGGACGCCGCTTGGTGCTCGCCGCCGGCGAGCCGGTGATCAGTAACTTCGACATCGCGGGATTCGTGCTCTCGCCGACCGGCGCGGCCTTCGTGCTGGTGATCGCGGCGCTGACGATCGCGCTGCTGCTGGCGGAGTTCATGGGACACAGCTACATCGCCGGTCACGCCATCGCCCGCCGACCCGTCACGGCCACCTCGGCCATCGGCTTCGTGGTGCGCCGGCTACCGCAGCTGTTGCGGCTGTCGACACGTGTGTTCCTGCGGCTCGTGGTCCTCGCCCTGCCCTTCCTTGCGGCGGCGGGCATCGTCTGGCTCACGCTGCTCCGCGGGCACGACATCAACTACTACCTCGCCGAGCATCCGCCGGAGTGGCGGTGCCGATCCTCGCGTTCGAGGCGGCGTCTCCTGCACAGGCCCTCGCCACGAGCGCAGGCATGACCCGCCGCCAGCTGGCGCGAATCGTGCCGCCACTGCTGCTGTGGTGGCTGGCGCTCACGGCCCTTGCGATCGCAATCACCTGGGCCAGCCGATACGTGTCGGACGCCGGACTCGACTGGGCCGGCATCGACGTGCACCGCGTGCTGCCGCTCGTCGCGGTGTACCTGGCGGTGGCCACGATCGGAGGGTTCCTCTACGGCGGCTTCCTGCTGGCCGGCCACCAGTTCCTGGTGACGCGCCTGTACGCCGAACTGCGCGACCCGGCCACTCGGCAGGCGCCTTCGGTCCCGAGAGAAGACGCCGAAGGCGCTCGGCTCCTCGCGCGGCCGGCGATCGCCGTCGCGCTGGCGGTGGTCTTCGGCGCGCTGGGTGCGGCCCTGCTACTCGCCTCACAGCTCGACCTCGAGCAGGACGTCGCCATCACCGCGCACCGCGGTGCGAAGATCGCGGCGCCGGAAAACACCCTGGCGGCGTTCCGCACGGCGATGGAGGCCGGGGCGACCTACGCTGAGCTCGACGTGCAGCACACGCGTGACCGCGTGCTCGTGGTCGTGCACGACGGCGACCTGATGCGCATGGGCGACGATCCGCGCAAGGTGAGCGAGCTGACCGCGGCGCAGATCGCGACCATCGACATCGGACGGAAGTTCGGCGAGCGCTTCGCAGGCGAGACTCCCCCGACACTCCAGGAGGTCATCGATCTCGTGCGCGGCCGCATGCGCATCAACGTCGAGCTCAAGTACAACGTGCCCGACCCCGGGCTCGCGCCCGCCGTCGTGGAGCTGCTGCGGCGCGCGGACTTCCTCGACGACGTGGTGATCACCTCGCTCGACTATGCGGCGCTGGAGCAGGTCGAGAGCCTCGAGCCGCGCCTCAGGACCGGCCACATCGTCACCGCCGCAGTCGGCAACGTGGTGCGCACCGAGGCCGACTTCCTGAGCCTCAATGCCGCCCGGGCGACACCCTCTCTCATCCGGCGCGCGCACGCGGCCGGCAAGGAAGTGCACGTCTGGACGGTGAACGAGCCCGAGGTGATGCTGCGCATGATCGAGCGCGGCGTGGACAACGTCATCACCGACGACCCGGCGCTGCTGGTCCGGGTGATGCAGGAGCGCAAGGGACTCACCCGGGCGGAGATCCTGGGGCTGCGACTGCGGGTGCTGTTCAGCCGGCCGCCACGGGCGCTCGTCGACCCCACGGCGGTGGAACCGCTGTAGGCAAGCGCCCGGGACCGCCGACCGGTATGATCGCCGGCCCTCCGCGCACCCGGTAACCCTTGAAGACCCCTCCCGGCCTGCAGCCGTTGATCGACGACGGCGTGATCGACGAAGTCGTCCGTTCGCTCAAGAGCGGCAAGGAAGCCACGGTCTACCTCGTGCGCTCGGGCCCGCACCTGCGCTGCGCCAAGGTCTATCGAGACATGGGGCAGCGCAGCTTCCAGAAGCGCGCGCAGTATCAGGAAGGGCGCGGCGTCCGCGGCAGTCGGCAGGCCCGCGCCATGGGCAAGAGCACGAGCTTCGGCCGCCGGGAGCAGGAGACCGCCTGGAAGAACGCCGAGGTGGACGCGCTCTACCAGCTCGTGGCCGCGGGCGTGCGCGTACCGAAGCCCATCGGCTATTTCGACGGCGTGCTGGTCATGGAACTCGTGGCCGACTCGGACGGCCA
>JALORP010000055.1 GCA_025458865.1 Steroidobacteraceae bacterium
CAACCACGCGAACCTGCACGTTCGCGGCTACAAGGAGAAGGGCAACATCAACACGCCGCTCGAGCTCGCGATCAACAACGAGGTGGACCGCTTCAGCCTCGCGATCGACGTGATCGATCGCGTCCCGCGGCTGCAGGTGGCGGGCGCGCACGTGAAGGAGGATCTGCGCAACCTGCAGATCGAGTGCCGCAGGCATGCACACGAGCACGGCGTCGACCGCGACGACGAGCGCCACTGGAAGTGGCCCGCGTCCGCCCCGCGGCGCTGACGAGTCTGTCCATGAGCCACGCCGCGGCGGCACGGGGCCGCCGCGGCGGGCAAAGGGCACGCGTCAGTTCGGCAGGATCACGCTGTCGATGACGTGAATGACGCCGTTGGAGGCGGCGATGTCCGTCGCCGTCACCTTCGCGCCGTCCACGCTGACCGAGCCGTCCGCCACCTTGATCGTGACGGACTGGCCGTTGACGGTCTTGGCGCTCGTGAGCTTCACGACGTCGGCGGCCTTCACCTTGCCCGGAACGACGTGGTAGGTCAGCACGGCCACGAGCTGGTCCTTGTTCTCGGGCTTGAGCAGCGACTCGACGGTCCCGGCCGGGAGCTTGGCGAACGCCTCGTCCGTGGGGGCGAAGACGGTGAACGGGCCGTCGCCCTTCAGCGTCTCGACGAGGCCGCCGGCCTCGAGCGCCGCGGCGAGGGTCTTGAAGCTGCCGGCTGCGACGGCGGTGTCGACGATGTCGGACTGCTTGGCGCCGTAGTTGCCGGCGATCACCGGGCCCGCCACCAGCGTGGTCAAGCCGAGCATGAGGGCGGCCAGGGGCCTGCGAACGTTGCGTCGCATGTGAATCTCCTTGATGGGTGTTGCGGTGAAGGCGACGACCCGTCCAGGGTCGCCGCACTACTGAGCCTTTCGCGGCGTGGCGCGGCGCGGTTTCAGCGCCGCGTGCGGGGCTTCGCTAGAAGCGCGCTTCGATCGTCACGCGCAGCGAACGCGGCTCGACCGGGTGGAAGTGGATGTCTTCCACCGGCTCTGCTTCGCCGGGCAGCCGCGACTCGTAGTAGTAGGTGATGTCGTTCGCCTTCTCGTCGAGGGCGTTGTACAGGGCGGCGGTGACGCGGAAACGCGACCAGCGGTAGCCCGCCTGCAGGTTGAGGAGCGTCGTGCTGCCGGAGCGCACGCTGTCATCCTCGACGAGCGCCGCCGGCCCCAGGTAGCGCAGGCGCGCGCCGGCGAACCAGCCGGAGGATAACTCGGCCGTCACGCCGAGCGAGGCGGCCTGCTCGATCGCGCCCGGGATGCGATCGCCCGCCGGGTCGGAGTCCGTGAATCGCGGCTTTGCCCAGGCGTAGTCGGCGTCGAGGATCACGCCCTCGAAGGGCCGCGCGTAGAGGCCGATCTCGACGCCCTCGCGCCGGCTCGGCCGGGTCGGCTCGGTCGCGCCGCCGTCGCCGACGAACAGGAGCTCCGAGTCGAGGTCGAGGCGCCACAGCGCGAGGGATAGCTGCATCCGCGGCAGCGCGGCGGTGCGGAAGCCGACCTCATAGCCCTCGGCGTCCACGAGCGGCGTCACCGGCGCCAGGCATCCGCCGGCGACGGTGCAGGCCGGGTCCGCCGGGTCCACTGCGATGGTCGCGCCGCGCACGTCGTTGCTGTGGAAGCCACGGCCGGCGGCGAGGAAGAACTCCGTGTCGCTCCAGGGCCCGAGCGTGACCGAAAGCTTCGGGCTGGCGAGGTCGTCGCTCCCGGAGCCGGAATTGTCGGCGAGGTCGCTCTCGACGTCGTAGTCGAGCCGGTCGAAGCGCAGCCCGACCTCGGTGCGAAGCCAGGGCGTCCAGCGGGTCGCGAGGCCCCCCCACAGGCCCGTCAGCGTCTGCGTGACGACATCCTCCCGCACCGTATCGTAGATCTCGCGGCCGCGGCTCAGGTAAAGCCCGACCGGGTCGATGTCGTCGTGGCGCAGGTCGAGGCCGAGTCGCAGCGTGCTGCCCTCGGCGCCGAGCGCGAACGGCTGGGTCCAGGCGAGCGTGCCGCCGTAGACGCGGCGGTCGTCGAACTGCGCGAACTGGTCGCCGTTCTCCTCGTCGATGAAGTAGGAGAAGTTGGAGAACAGCCGCAGGTCGTAATCGATGGCATAGGCGCCGTAGTCGAGACGACCGTCGCCGAAGCGGTTGAAGCCGGTCATCGACAGCGAGTAGCGGCTCGACTCGCCGCCGGTCGTCGGGTCGATCGCGCCGAAGCGGTCGAGGTCGCCGGACTCGACGGCGCGCAGCGGGATCTGGTCGGAAGAGTCCCACTCGCTCGAGTAGCCCATCAGGTTGATCGCGATGCCGGAATCCTCGCCCGAGCGCGACCAGCGCAGGACGCCGTTGGTCTTCTCGAGGTTCTCGGGATTCACCCACGGTCCGTCGGTGCGGTCCACCTCGATCCCGACGAGCAGCGCTCCGCCGGCGGCGTCGAAGGACGCGCCCGCCATGCCGCGCAGGTAGTCGAAATCGCCGACGCTCAGCGATACGAACGACTCGGGAAGGCGGTCCACGTAGGCCAGGTCGGCGGCGCCCGCCGCGGAGAAGTTTCCCAGCTCGGGGTAGTACGTGCCCTTGCGGTAGACCACCCGGTCGATCAGCTCGGGGATGACGAAGTTGAGGTCCATGTAGCCCTGGCCGTGGGCGTGCGTCGGCATGTTGACCGGCACGCCCTCGACGCGGGTCGAGAAGTCGGTGCCGTGATCGAGGTTGAAGCCGCGCAGGAAGTACTGGTTCGCCTTGCCGTCGCCGGTGTGCTGCGTGACGATCATGCCGGGCACCACCTCGAGCAGCTCGCCGACCCGCAGCAGCGGCCGGGTCTCGAGCTGCTCGGCGAATACGGTGCCCTCGCTCGCGGCACGCGGCTCGCCCTGCAGCAGTATGCGGTCCGCCGTCACGACGATCTCCTCGAGATCGGCGCCCGTCACGCCACCTCCGAGCGCCGGCCCGCCGGCCAGCAGCAGGGCCGCCGCGAGCCCGCGTCGTGCCCCTGCCCGGATGCACCCGATCGTCGTCGCCATGGCCGACCCTCCCACGGCGGCCACCCACGGGCCGCGTCGTATGAAGAGTATCAATAAAGTTCTTACGAAAGGCCGTGGGCGCGGTAGGGGATTTCCACGAGCCGCAGGGCAAGGGCCGTCAAGGGCCGGGGCGCAGGTGCCGGTGACGGCGGCCGTCGTGGCTGTGTTCCGGGCCGAGCTCGGCGCTGACGAGGTTCAGCTGGCCATGCCGCACGCCGCGCTCGGAAGTCAGCAGGTCGGCGAATTCGCGCACGGCGCGCGAGCGGCCCTTGAGGATCACCGTCTCGATGCAGTGCTCGTGGTCGAGGTGCGCGTGCATCGTCGAGACGATCAGCTCGTGGTGGTCGTGCTGGATGGAGGCGAGCCGCTCCGCGAGGTCGCGCTCGTGGTGGTTGTAGACGTAGGACAGCGCCGCCACGCAGGGGCCGGACGGGTCGCCGCGCTCGCGCCGCGCCGAGAGCTGCACGCGCAGGATGTCGCGCACCGCCTCGCTGCGCGACTGGTAACCCCGCTCCCGCACCAGCTCGTCGAACTCCTGCGCGAGGCGCGGGTCGAGCGAGATGGTGAAGCGGTCCAATCAGCGGATCCGGACGTACTCGCCCGGCGCGTCGGCGAGCGGGGCATAGCCCGCCTCCGGCGCGCCGAGGGCGGGCGGCGCCACGCGGCCCGGGATCGAGTGGGCGGCGAGCCACTCGCCCCATACCGGCCACCACGAGCCGGGCTGCTTCGCGTTCGCGGCGAGCCAGGCGTCGGCCGACAGCCGGGGCTCGCCACCGCGGCGCGTGTGCACGCGGTGGTGGCGCTTCGGGTGCACCGGGCCGCTGACGATGCCGGCATTGTGGCCGCCGCTCGTCAGCAGGAAGGTGAACTCACCGGACTGGACGTAGCGGCCGACCTTGTACACGGACTTCCACGGCGCGACGTGGTCGGTCTCGGTGCCGACCACGAACATCGGCACGCGGATGTCGGAGAGGTGGACCGTCTCGCCTTCGACCTGGAAGCGGTCGTGCACGAGGTCGTCGTTGAGGTACAGGCCGTAGAGGTACTGCGTGTGCATCCTCGCCGGCATGCGCGTGCCGTCGGCGTTCCAGGCCATCAGGTCGATCATCTCGTCCCGGCGGCCCTTCAGGTAATTGTTCACCGCCGGCTGCCACAGCAGGTCGTGCGCGCGCAGCAGCGCGAAGGCGCCGCCCATATTCGAGGACTCGAGCACGCCTTCCTTCAGCATCAGCGACTCGAGCATGGCGAGCTGCGAGGGGCTGATGAACAGCGACAGCTCGCCCGGTTCGGAAAAGTCAGTCTGGGCCGCGAACATCGTCACGTCGGCGATGCGCTCGTCGCCCTTTCGGCCGAGCGCAGCCGCGGCGATCGCGAGCAGCGTGCCGCCGATGCAGTAGCCGGCGGCGTGCACCTTGCGGCCCGGGACGATCGTCGTCACCGCGTCGAGCGCGGCGTAGATGCCCTTGCGCACGTAGTCGTCCATGCCGACGTCGCGGTCCTGCGCCGACGGGTTCTTCCAGGAGATCATGAACACCGTATGGCCCTGCTCGACGAGCCAGCGGACCATGGAGTTCCTCGGCGACAGGTCGAGGATGTAGTACTTCATGATCCAGGCCGGCACGATGAGCACCGGCTCGGCGTGCACGTCCGGCGTGGTCGGCGAGTACTGGATCAGCTCGATCAGCTCGTTGCGGTAGACGACCTTGCCCGGCGTGGCGGCGATCTGCTCGCCGACCTGGAAGTTCTCGGTGCCCGGCACCTCGCCGCCGCGCAGCGTGCGCTCCATGTCCTCGACGAAGTTCTTCCAGCCGCGGGCGAGGTTCGCGCCCTTCTCGTCGAGCGTCTGCTGGATCACCTCGGGGTTGGTCGCCGGGCTGTTCGCGGGCGACACCGCCTCGGCGAACTGCTGCATCGCGAAGCCCATCAGCTGCGCATTGCGCTCCTGCACGCCCTGCACGCCCTGGACCATCTCCTGCATCAGGCCCGCGCCGTTCTGGTAGGCGCGGGCGTAGACGTTGAAGGGAAACATCTGCCACGGGCCGGCGGCGAAGCGGCGGTCCTTGTGGGCGGGGTCGTTCGGCGGCAGCGGCTGGCCCTGCATGGCCTGGGTGCTGAAGAGCCACAGGTCCATGGCTTTCTCCATGGCGCTCTTCGACAGCTCCATCTGTTTGGTGGGCGAGGAGGACAGGTGCAGCCACCAGTCTGCCCAGGCGGCGCCGTAATCCTGCGGCGATATGCCGCCGGTCATCCGCGCGAGCGCGGCCCGGAACTCGCGGTCGATCGACGCGAGGGGGTCTTGCTCGGGGCCGGGGTTCGGGGGCGTAGGGTCTGCCATTCGCAAGGTCCTGTTTCTGCTTATGGTTTCGGCTTGCGTGATTCTATTTTGCGGTGCAAAACAAGTCTAGGCCGGAAGGCCCGCCTCCTTGAGCGAGACGGCCGGGTCGCCGAGACGGCCGAGGTCGAGCGGGACCCTTTCGGCGATGACCTTCTTGGCCACCATGAAGTCCCGCGGCTGGTTGACGGCATCCAGGGCGACCAGTTCGCGGCCCTTGAGGTAGCAGCAGCTGAAGGAACGGGTCGCGGGGTCGCCGCGCAGCACCACCCGGTCATAGTCCTGGGACAGGCCGACGATCTGCAGCTTGTGGTCGTACTGGTCCGACCAGAACCACGGGATCTTGTCGTGCCGAACTTCCCGGCCGCAGATGTTGGCAGCCGCCGTCTTCGCCTGTTCGAAGGCGTTGTCGACCGATTCCAGGCGTATTCGCCGGCGATAGTGCGGGCTCGGGTGGCTGCAGCAGTCTCCGATGGCGTAGACCTTCGGGTCCGAGGTCCGGCAGAACTCGTCCACCGCGATGCCGTT
This sequence comes from Steroidobacteraceae bacterium, assembly GCA_025458865.1. Classification (GTDB taxonomy): domain Bacteria; phylum Pseudomonadota; class Gammaproteobacteria; order Steroidobacterales; family Steroidobacteraceae; genus SG8-30. The sequence goes on from JALORP010000055.1 coordinate 5,902, forward strand.
GTCGCAGGCAATGCCCGCCTCGGCGGCCAGCTCCACGTTCGGCACGATGCCGATGCCGACGATCACCAGATCGGCCGGGAAGCGGCTGCCGTCGGAGCAGACCACGCCGCTGACCCGGGGCCCGCCCTCGAAGGCGGCCACCGTCGTGTTCAGGCGGAGGTCCACGCCATGGCTGGCGTGCTCGGCCTGGTAGAAGGCGCTCATCTCGGGGGCTACGACCCTGCTCATCACCCGGGGCGCCATCTCGAGCACCGTGACCGAGAGGCCGAGCTTCGCGCAGGAGGCCGCGCACTCGAGGCCGATATAGCCCGCGCCCACGATCACCGCGCGGCGTCCCGGCGCGAGGTCCGCGCGGATGCCGTCCACGTCGGCGCGCGTCCGCAGGTAATGGATCCCGGCCAGCTGCGCGCCCGGCACGGTGGCAGGCCGCACCCGGCCGCCGGTGGCCAGGAGCAGTGCGTCGTAGGGCAGCACCGACCCGTCGTCGAGCGCGAGTGACTGGCGCTCGCGGTCAATCGCCACGGCGCGCCGCCCGAGCCGGACCTCGCAGCGCTGCTGCTCGTAGAACGAGGCGGGGCGGATCCAGAGCCGGGCCGGGTCGAATTCGCCCGCGAGGTACTTCTTGGACAGCGGCGGGCGCTGGTAGGGGAGCTCCGGCTCGTCGCCGACGAGCACGAGGCGCCCGCTGAACCCCTCGCGGCGCAAGCTGTCCACGGCCTGGGCCGCCGCATGGCTCGCGCCGACGATCACCACGTTGCCTTCCACGCTGAACCCCCTGCTGTCGCCGCCGTGAGTCTACCGCACCAGCAGGGCGCGACTACGGCGCGCAATTGCGCCAAACTGGTGCGCCCCCGCCGGGTCGCCTCGTGCAAGTCCCTGATTTCAGCAGGAGGGTGGTCCCGGCATAGAATCTGCAATCCAGCTGGCATGCCCAACCGTTTACCAAGACCAGGAGCATCCTGATGAAGCTCGTCACTGCCATCATCAAGCCCTTCAAGCTCGACGACGTGCGCGCCGCGCTGTCCGAGATCGGCATCTCGGGCATGACCGTCACCGAGGTGAAGGGCTTCGGGCGCCAGCGCGGCCACACCTGGTTGACCAGGTCCTCGAGGCGATCGTCGGCGCCGCCAAGACCGGCAAGGTCGGCGACGGCAAGATCTTCGTCACCAATATCGACCGCGTGCTGCGCATCCGGACCGGCGAGGCGGACGAGTCGGCGCTTTGACCGTCGCCGCCCCGAGCCTCGAGGCCGCCGCCGCCGCGATCCGTCTCGGCGGCGCGCGGCGGCACGTGCTCTTGTGCACCCACGGCAAGTGCGCGACGCCCGAGGCGGCGCAGGTTTCGTGGAAGTTCCTCAAGCGGCGCCTCAAGGATCTCGGGCTGGTGGACGTGGACGGCGGCGTGCTGCGCACGCGCGCCGACTGCCTGCGCGTCTGCCGCGAGGGCCCCATTGCCCTCGTGTATCCCGAGGGAACGTGGTACCGCGATGCGACCCCGGAGAACCTCGAGCGCATCCTGCAGGAGCACGTGATCGGCGGCCGGCCGGTCGCCGACCTCGCCTTTGGATCATCCCCGCTGGGCCCGCCCGGCGGCCTCTGCGGCTCTCCGTAAGCTGGCGCGCGGGCGCCTTCGTTAGACTCTGACCGGGTCCACCAGGAACCGGCCAATGATCAACGGCGTTCGCATCCGCCAGCACGGCGGCCCGGAGGTGCTGAAGCTCGAGCCCGTCGACGTCGGCCCGACGGGCCGCGGCGAGGTTCGCGTGCGGCACACGGCGATCGGTCTCAACTTCATCGACGTCTACGACCGCACCGGGCTGTATCCCATGACGCTGCCGGCGACGCTCGGCCGCGAGGCGGCCGGCGTCGTCACCGAGGTGGGCCGCGGCGTGCGTGGCCTGCGCGAAGGTGACCGTGTCGCCTACGTGCTGCACGTCCCGGGCGCCTACGTCGAGGAGCGCGTGGTGCCGGCCGACCGCATGGTCAAGGTGCCGCCGCAGGTCTCCGACGAGCAGGCTGCCGCGGCGATGCTCAAGGGACTCACGGCCCAGTACCTGCTGCGCAGCACCTACCGGGTGAAGCGCGGCGATCCGGTGGTCATCCACGCGGCCGCAGGCGGCGTCGGCCTCATCGCCGTGCAGTGGGCCCGCCACCTCGGCGCCGAGGTGATCGCCGTCACCGGCAGCGGCGAGAAAGCCGAGCTCGCGCGCGAGCACGGCGCGCATCACACGATCCTGCTCGGCCGCGCCGACCTCGCCGCGCGCGTTCGCGAGATCACGGGCGGACGCGGCGTGCCGGTCGTCTACGACTCCGTCGGGCGCGACACGTTCACGGCGTCGCTCGACTGCCTGCGGCCACGCGGCCTGATGGTGAGCTACGGCAACGCCTCGGGGCCGGTGCCGCCCTTCGCGCCGCTCGAGCTTTCCAGGCGCGGCTCGCTCTACCTGACGCGGCCGACGCTGTTCCACTACATCGCCACGCGCCGGGAGCTCGAACGCGCGGCGGCGGAGCTGTTCGAGGTCATGGGCAGCGGCGCGGTGAAGATCCGGATCGGCCAGACGTTTTCGCTGGCGGATGCCGCGGTGGCTCACCGCGAGCTCGAGGCGCGCCGCACGACAGGTTCGACCGTGCTGGTTCCCTGAGGGGGGCGTGTTGCGATCGCCAAGCCGTCGTCTCGGGCTCGTGCTCGCCGCCGCAGCCACCGCAACGCTGGTTGCCGGGCCCGCGGGGGCAGACAAGCCCTCGCCGCGCGCCCGCGACGAGCCCTGGAGCCCGCCGCCCCTCGTCCCGCTGCCTGAGGGCACCGCGCTGCCCTCGGCCGCCGAGCTGGAGGCGCGCGGCGCGACGGTCGGCGAGATCCTGGTCCGGGTCTACGACGTGTTCGACACGGAGGATCCGCGCGAGGACACCTGGCTCTATAGGACTGCCAACACCCTGCATATCAAGAGTCGCCCGGCCACCGTCCGCGACCAGCTGACCTTCCGGAGCGGGGAAGCACTGCGCGCCCACCGCCTCGAGGAGACCGAGAGGATCCTGCGCAACCGGCGCTACCTGTTCGACGCCGTCGTCAGGATTGCGCGCTACGACGCCGCGACGAACGTCGCCGACGTCGAGGTCACGGTGCGCGACGTATGGACGCTGAATCCGGGCGTGGGTTACTCCAACCGCGGCGGCGTGCCCGAGTCTTCCGTCGAGATCGAGGAGCTGAACCTCTTCGGCGGCGGGCAGAAGCTCCAGCTCGAGTACTCCGACGAAGTGGACCGGACCTCGGTCGAGTTGCAGTACTCGGACCCCAACCTCGGCAGCAGCCGCTGGGCGCTCGGGCTCGTCTATGCCGACCTGAGCGACGGCGAGACCCAGTTCGTCGACCTCACCCGGCCGTTCTACTCGCTCGACACGCGCTGGTCGGCGGGCATGACGCTTTCGGACGACGACCGGGTGGAGACACGCTACGACCTCGGCGAGCCCGTGGACGAGTTCCGCGTGTCCCGGAAGTTCGCCGAGCTGCGCTACGGATGGTCGAAAGGACTGAAGGACGGCTGGACGAAGCGCTGGATCGCGGGACTGCGCTACGACGACCAGGCCTTCGAGCCGCCGCCCGGCGACCTCGGCGCGGCGGTGCTGCCCGAGGACCAGCGCTTCGTGTATCCCTGGCTCGGCGTCGAGTGGATCCAGGATGCCTACACGAAGACCCGCAACCGCAACCAGATCGGTCGCACCGAGGACGCGTACTTCGGCACGACGTTCCGTGCGAGCGTGGGCTACAGCAGCGAGGCCATCGGCGCCCGTGACGAGGCGTGGCTGTTCGCGGCGAGCCTCGTGACGGCGCGCCAGTACTCGGGTGACCGGGAGTGGTCCATCGCCGCGGCGGGCAGCGGCCGGCTCGACCGCGCAAGCCTCGCGGACGCCGCCCTGACGGCCGAGGTCCGCCATCACTGGCGCTGGCGGTCCTGGACGAGCAGCTTCGCCTCGGTCACCGGCACCGTGACCGAGGATCTCGATCCGGACCGGCAGGTGCTGCTCGGTGGCGAAGAGGGCCTGCGCGGCTTCCCGCTGCGCTACCAGACCGGTACGTCGAGCGCCCTGGTCACGCTCGAGCAACGCTTCTACACGGACTGGTATCCTTTCCGCCTGTTCAACGTCGGCGGCGCCGTGTTCTTCGATACCGGACGCACCTGGGGCCCGACGCTGGGCGGCGAGCCTTCACTCGGCTGGCTGTCCAACGTGGGCGCCGGCCTGCGCCTCGGAAACTCTCGCTCGGGTCTGGGTTCGGTCATCCATGTCGATTTCACCTACACGCTCGATCCCGTGCCCGGCGAGGACCGCTTCCAGGTATTCATCGAGACCAAGCAGGGGTTCTGAGCGCTCCCGGTTCGCGCCGGTCCTCGCGGCGCGAGGGGAGGCCGGGTGAAGCCGCTGCTGACGCTGTTCCTCATCGTCTTCGTCGACCTGCTGGGATTCGGGATCATCATCCCGCTGTTCCCGTTCGTGGCCGAGCGCATGGGCGCCGATCCCTGGCTCATCACTTTCGGCGGCGCCGGCATCTATTCGCTGGCACAGGTGATCGCGGCGCCGCTGTGGGGCCGGGCGAGCGACGCCTTCGGGCGCCGGCCGGTGCTCTTCGTCAGCATGCTCGGGGCGGTGGCGGGCTACGTGTGGCTCGGGCTCGCCGGGTCGCTGGCGATGCTGATCGCCTCGCGGGCCCTGTCGGGGATGATGGCGGGCAATATCTCGGCGGCGTTTGCCTATGTCGCCGACGTCACCACGCCGGAAAACCGCGCCAAGGGCCTCGGCATGATCGGCGCGGCCTTCGGCCTGGGTTTCATGTTCGGTCCGGTCATCGGCGGGCTCCTGGGCGGCACCGACCCCGAAGCCATGAACTTCACGCTGCCGGCGCTCGTCGCAGCCGGACTTTCGGCGCTCGCCGCGCTCGGCACGTGGCTCTTCCTTCCCGAGAGCCTCAAGCCCGAGGATCGCAAATCCTGGGCGGCGTCCGTCGCGCCGCGACGCGCGCCGCAGCCCGGCGACGGCGCCGCAGGCAATGCGCTGCGCGGCCTGCGCTCGATGCTGCTGTCGCCCTTCGCCGCGGTGGCCCATAGCCCGGTGCTGCGCGCCGTGATCACCGCGGTCTTCCTGATCGGCGTGTGCGGCACGATCCTCCAGTCCATCGTCCCCGTTTGGGGAGCAGCGGTGCTCGGCCTCACGCCGCGCGACGTCGGCTTTGTCTTCTTCGCGATGGGCGTGGTCGGCGTCACTGTCCAGGGAGGGCTCGTGGGCCCGCTGGTCAGGCGCCTCGGCGAGAAGAAGGTCCTGTATCTCTCGGCGCTCGCCCACGCAATCGGGTTCGTGACGCTGGCGCTTGCGAGCGATCGCGCGGCGCTGCTGGTCGGCGCGCTGGCTTTCTCGGCGGGACACGCGACCTTCAACACCACCGCGTCGAGCCTCGTGTCGCTCGAGGCCGAGCCGCGCGGCAAGGGCGCCGCGCTCGGCGCAATGCAGTCGGCCTCGGCCGCTGGCCGGATCGTGGGCCCGGCCTCGAGTGGGGCGATCTACTCGGGCGTCAGCGCGACCGCTCCCTTCATCGCGGCCGCGCTGCTGCTCCTGCCGGTCGTCTGGCTGCTGCGGCGTTCCCACGCCGGCGATCGCCCGCACGAGTAGGAAATGGGGACCGTCCCCTTTTCCTACCTCCAGCCGATCCAGTCCACCTCGAGGCGGAATGGGCCCGCCTGCCGGTCCGAGATCATGAAGCCGAGCGTGCGCACGCGCGCCGGGTCGGGTGTCCCGGTGAAGGGCACGCGCCGGCCGAAGGCCTTGCCGGTCATCGAACCGACCGGGATCTCCACCAGGGTCCATGCACCGGCCTGCGGTTCGACGGGGCCCTCGTAGCGGAACGCCTCGAGGCTGTCCGAGGTGCGCACGTTGAAGCGGTAGCGCTTGCCGTCGCCGCGCACCCGCAGCACGAAGGCCTCTGCCGCGCCGATGCCCCAGTCGCGCGGTTGCGTGCGCACGGATGCGAAGCCGCCGCTGTTGGCGAGCGAGACCACGCCGGTGAACACGGCCACCCCGGCTTCGCCGGGCTCGAAGGCGCTCCACGACACTCCGCCCATGACCGCGTCGTCGACGGCCGAAAACAGCCCGGCCTCTTCGGGTGCGTCGAAGTCGAGCAGGCGCGTGACGGGCGAGGAGGGCATCGCTCAGCCGAACTCGATGACCTGGCGGACCGTGCGGCCCTCGGCCAGCCGGTCGAACGCCTCGTTGATGTCGCCGAGCGCAATGCGCTCCGACAGCAGTCGGTCGACCGGAAGCTCGCCGCGGCGGTACCACTCGATGTAGCGCGGGATGTCCCGCGCAGGCGTGGCGCCGCCGAGGTAGCTGCCCTTCAGGGTGCGCTCCTCGGCCACGAGCGTGACGTGGCGCAGGCAGAACATGCGCTCGGGATGCGACAGCCCGGCGGAGACCACGGTCCCGCCGCGCGCGCAGGCGTTCCACGCGAGCTCGAGCGCAGGCACCGCGCCGGCCATCTCGAAGGCGAAGTCGACGCCGCCGCCGGTGGCCTCGCGGATGCGTGCGGCGCAGTCGGGGTCGGCGGCATTGAACGCGTGGGTGGCGCCGAGCGACTGCGCCAGCGCGAGCTTGTCCTCGCCCAGGTCGACGGCGACGAGCGGGGTGGCCTCGAGGCGGCGGGCGCCGAGCAGCGCGGCGAGGCCCACGCCACCGAGGCCGATCACGGCCGCGGATGCGCCCCGGGGCAGGGCGGCGGTGTTCACCACCGCGCCCACGCCGGTCAGAACCGCGCAGCCGAACACCGCCGCCTCGGCGAAAGGCAGGTCGTGCGGCACCTTCACGCAGGACTCCTGCGCGACCACCGCGTGCCTGGCGAAGGCCGACACGCCGAGGTGGTGGTGGACGGGCGCGCCGCGGTGCAGGCGCCGGGCGCCGGAGAGCAGGGTTCCGGCGACGTTCGCGGCCATGCCGGGCTCGCACAGCGCGGGCCTGCCCTTCGTGCAGGGCGCGCAGTGGCCGCAGGCCGCGACGAAGGCGGTGACCACGTGGTCGCCCGGATGCAGGCCGGTGACGCCCTCGCCGACGGCGGCCACGACGCCCGCGCCCTCGTGGCCGAGCGCCATCGGCAGCGGCCGAGGACGGTTGCCGTCGATCACCGACAGGTCCGAGTGGCACAGCCCGGCGGCGCGCATCTCGATCAGCACTTCGCCGGGCCCGGGCGGGTCGAGCTCGACCTCCGCGATCTCGAGCGGCTGCGAAGCGGCGTAGGGGCGGGGCCGGCCCGACTCGACCAGGATCGCGGCAAGGCTCTTCATGGCGGTGGCCGGAACCCTCGGGGTATGCTCGCGTCCCACGTGACGCAGTCCACGGGAACGAAGTATCGCATGGAGATCCGACCCCCGCCGCCCGCCACTGGCCGTGAGGCCTATCCGGTGCTGCGCATCGTCCCGACGCGCTGGATGGACAACGACCACTACGGCCACGTCAACAACGTGGCCTACTACTCGTTCTTCGACACCGCGGTGAACGGCTGGCTGATCGAGGCCTGCGGCACCGACATCCGCGAGCTGCCCGCCATCGGCATCGTCGCCGAGACGAGCTGCCGGTTCCTCCGGGAGCTGTCGTTCCCTGACGTCGTGCATGCGGGGCTGGCGCTGGAGCGGCTCGGCAACTCCAGCGTGATCTACCGCATCGGCCTGTTTCGTGGCGATGACGGCGAGGCCGCGGCGGTGGGCCGCTTCGTGCACGTGTACGTGGACGCGCGCACGCGCAAGGTCGTGCCCGTGCCCGGCGTGATCCGCGCCGCCCTGCAGGCCAACCTCGGCGCGGCGGAGGGCGCGGCGTGACGGCCTTCTCCCCGTCGCGGCGCCGCCTGCTCGCCGGCCTGGGGGCCGGCGCTGCCGCCCTCGCGCTGCCGCCGCCGCTGCGCGCGCAGTCCGGGGCCCTCGACGTCGCGATCATCGGCGCCGGCGGCGCCGGCCTCACGGCGGCGCGCGAGCTCGCCGCCGCGGGGCTGCGCGTCGCCGTGCTCGAGGCCCGCGCCCGGATCGGAGGCCGCGCCTTCACGGACGATTCCAGCGTCGGCGTCGCCTGGGACCGCGGCTGCTCGTGGCTGCACGCCTCCGACATCAACCCCTGGGTTGCCTATGCGCGCGCGAACAAGTTCGAGGTCCAGCCCGATCGCTGGCCGCGCCACGTCCACGAGGGTTCCCAGCGTCTCTCCGGGACCGTGACGGCGGCCCTCGACCGCCTGCAGGAGCGCCTGCGCGGCGAGATCCAGTCGGCCGGGCGGCGGGGCCTCGACGTCGCCGCCGAACAGGCCCTGAGCGCGGCAACGCGCAGCGATCCCTGGTACCCGATGGCGGTCGCCTCCGCGACCGCCTGGGAGGGCGTCGAGCCGTCCAATTTCTCCGCGCTCGACCAGTTCCACTTCGCCTGGAAGGGCGACGACCTGGTGATCCCGCGCGGCTACGGTACGCTGCTCGCGCACTACGCGCGCGACGTCAGGGTGCGCACGGGAACTCCTGTATCGCGCGTCCGCTGGACCGCGCGCGGCGTGGAGCTTCAGACACCCGCGGGGACGCTGTCGGCGCGCGCCTGCGTAGTGGCCGTGCCCTCGTCGGTGATCGCGCAGGCGGCGCTGGTGTTCGCGCCGGCGCTGCCGGTCGAAGTTCTGCAGGCGCATCACGACCTGCCGCTCGGCCTGATGAACAAGGTCGCGCTGCGCTTTCGGCGCAACGTCTTTCCCGGCGAGGCGACCGAGGTGCTGCGCGCCCGGCGCAGCGACGGCCGGGGCATGAGCTACATCACCCGCCTCTGGGGCAGCAACGTCTGCGTCGGCCACGCGGCGGGCGCGTTCGCCCACGAGCTCGAGGCCGCCGGCGAGGCCGCCATGATCGACCACGCGCTCGGCGAGCTCGCGGACATGCTCGGCGGCGACCTGCGCCGCCAGTTCGACAAGGGCGCCGCGACGGCCTGGAGTGCCGATCCGTGGAGCCGCGGCGCCTACTCGCACTGCCTGCCGGGTCGCTTCGGCGCGCGCGCGATCCTCACGCGCCCGGTCGGGCCGCTGGTCTTCGCGGGCGAGCACACGGAGCAGTCCGCCTACGGCACGCTGCACGGCGCGCACCTCTCCGGCAAGCGTGCGGCGCGGCAGGTCGTGGAGCTGCTGCGAGGCTGAGAGGGCTCAGGCCAGCGGCTTCTCCAGCACCACGAATCCGAGGTCTTCGCGGCGCGGCAGGCCGAAGCGTGCATCGCCATAGGGGAAGGGCGCGGTCTCGCCGGTGCGGCGGTAGCCGCGGCGCTCGTACCAGGCGATCAGCTCCTCGCGCTGCACGATCACCTTCATCCGCATCGCGCGCGCGCCCCAGCGCTCGCGCGCGAAGGCCTCGGCGCCCTCGACGACGCGCCGGCCGAGTCCGCTGCCCTGCAGCGGCGGCCGCACCGCCAGCATGCCGAGCCACGTGAGGTCGCCGTCGCGGCGCAGGTTGACGCTCGCGTCGACCGCGCCGTCCGCGTCGCGCGAGAGCAGGATCACCTGGCCCGGGTCGGCGACGATGGCGCCGATCTCGTCCGGGCCGGTGCGGCGGCCATCGAGGAGGTCGGCCTCGGTGGTCCAGCCGGCGCGGCTCGCCTCGCCGCGGAAGGCCGATTCGACCAGCGCGACGATGGCGTCCACGTCCGCCGCCGTGGCGGCGACGAGGCTCATGCGGAGGGGTTGAGGCGCAGCGTCCGCGGGCCGGCGCCGATGGCGAGCGCGCCGCTGCGCACCACCTCGATCAGCTCGGCGTGCTGCGACGCCTGGCCGATGAAGTGGTTGATGTCGGCCTCGCTGTCGGTCAGCGCCACCACGAAGGAGGCGAGCGCGCCGGACAGGATCTTGCCGTCCACCTCGGTCACGAGGCGCGCCAGCGGGTCGATGCCGCGCTCGTTCACCCTGAACTTGAGCAGGGCGACTTCGCGCTCGAAGTGCTCGCCCCGGGTCATGTCGTCCACCAGGACCACGTCCACGAGCTTCTGTACCTGGCTGACGATCTGGTGGACGACCGAGTCGTTGCCGGTCGTGACCAGGGTCAGGCGCGAGACGGAGGGGTCGTCCGTCGGAGCCACCGAGAGCGACTCGATGTTGTAGCCCCGGGTCGAGAACAGCCCGGCGACGCGCGTCAGCGCGCCGGCCTCGTTCTGCAGCAGGATGGAAACGATATGACGCATGGACGACGCCTCTGGCCGCTGCTAGTCTCTCTTGCAGTGCATCATTGCGCAAGGGTCCGGCCTTGAACGCCGCCAACGAGCATTTCGACGTTGCTGGAACCGGCGGGCACCCGCTCGCCGGCAAGGCCATGACCGGCGCCGAGATGATCGTGCAGGTGCTCGCCGACGAGGGCGTGGACGTCATCTTCGGCTACTCGGGCGGCGCCATCCTGCCGACCTACGACGCCGTGTTCGTCCACAACCAGCAGGCGCAGGAGCGCGGCCTGCCGACGATGCCGCTGATCGTGCCCGCGAACGAGCAGGGCGCAGGCTTCATGGCCGCCGGCTATGCGCGCGCGAGCGGAAAGGTCGGCGTGGCGCTCGTGACCTCGGGTCCTGGCGCGACCAACACCGTCACCCCCATCCGCGACAGCATGGCCGACTCGGTGCCGATCGTCGTGATCTGCGGCCAGGTGCCGACCGGCGCGATCGGCACGGACGCCTTCCAGGAGGCCCCGGTGCCCTCGATCATGGGCTCGGTCGCCAAGCACATCTTCCTCGTCACCGACCCGAGCCGGCTCGAAGCCACGGTTCGCACCGCCTTCGAGGTCGCGCGCACGGGACGCCCGGGCCCGGTGGTGATCGACGTGCCCAAGGACGTGCAGAACTGGAAGGGCACGTTCCACGGCTCGGTCCGGCTGCCGCTGCCGGGCTACCGTCGCCGCCTCGCCACCGTGCACGCCGCGACCCTGTCCGCCGCCGCCTGCGAGGACGCGTTCCGCATGCTCGGCGAGTCGCACCGGCCGCTGATCTACGCCGGCGGCGGCGTGATCAACGCGGGGGCAGCGAACGCGCTGCGGGAGTTCGCGGCGGAGTTCGGCATCCCGGTGGTCACGACGCTGATGGGCATCGGGGCCTGCGACACCACTCACCCGCTCTCGATGCGCATGCTCGGCATGCACGGCGCGGCTTTCGCCAACTACGCCGTGGACGACTGCGATCTCCTGATCGCGGTCGGCGCGCGCTTCGACGACCGTGTCGCCGGCGTTCCCGTGAAGTTCGCCAAGAGCGCGAAGCACATCATCCACCTCGACATCGACGCCTCCGAGATCAACAAGGTCAAGCGCGTGCACCTCAGCCACGTAGGCTTGCTGTCCGACGCGCTGGTGGCCCTGCTCGAGCACGGCCGTGCGACCGGCTTCAGGCGCGACTGGTCCGCCTGGCGCGCCTGCTGCGACGAGCTCAGGCGCACCTACGCGATGAACTACGACCGGGGCAGCGAGCTGATCCAGCCCTACTACGTGATCGAGGAAATCAACCGCATCACGAAGGGCGAGGCGATCATCGCGACCGGCGTCGGCCAGCACCAGATGTGGGCGGCGCAGTACTTCGACTTCCGCGAACCCCGCCTGTGGCTCACGTCGGGAAGCATGGGGACCATGGGCTTCGGCCTGCCGGCGGCCATCGGCGCGCAGTTCGCCCGCCCGGACCGCCTCGTCATCGACATCGACGGCGACGCCAGCATCCGCATGAACCTCGGCGAGCTGGAGACGGTGACCACGTACGACCTGCCGATCAAGGTCGTGGTGCTCAACAACTTCGGCGACGGCATGGTCAAGCAGTGGCAAAAGCTGTTCTTCAAGGGGCGGCTGTCCGCCTCGGACAAGTCCCTGCACAAGAAGGACTTCGTCAAGGCGGCACAGGCGGACGGCTTCCCGTACGCCGTTCGGCTCGAGCGCAAGGCCGACGTGCCGCGCGTCGTCCGGGAGTTCATTTCCTTCAAGGGCCCGGCCTTCCTGGAGGTCCTGATCGACCCCGATGCGGGCGTCTACCCGATGGTCGGGCCGGGGCAGTCCTACGAGGAGATGATCACCGGCGACTGGATCCCCTCGCGCAGCGCCGTCGACGTCAAGCCGCCGGACTCGTCGGAGATGTTCTGAGGAAGTGAGCCGTGAACGGTGAGCCGTGAGCGGTAAGAGCGCTGAGCCCGGCTTGGACAGTTCACGGTCCACCGCTCACGGTTCACCATCCGCTGCAGCGTCCACGCCCCCCACCCTCGCCGCCACCTTCCCCTTCTGGCTGAAGCTCGGCTTCATCTCCTTCGGCGGTCCGGCGGGCCAGATCGCGATCATGCACCGCGAGGTCGTCGAGCGACGCGGCTGGATGGACGAGCGCGGCTTCATGCGCGCGCTCAACTTCTGCATGCTGCTGCCGGGTCCGGAGGCCCTCCAGCTCGCCATCTACCTCGGCTGGCGGATGCACGGCGTCCGCGGTGGCCTCGTCGCCGGGCTGTGCTTCTTCCTCCCTGCGGTCGCACTGCTGCTCGGGCTGTCCTTCATCTACGTGCTCTACGGAGAAGTGCCGGCGGTCGCCGCCGCGCTCACCGGCCTGAAGGCTGTGGTGGTGGCGCTCATCGCGCAGGCGGTGGTCAAGGTCGCGTCGCGCGCGCTGCGCGGACCGGTCGCGCTGCTGCTCGCGACCGGCGGGTTCCTGGCGCTGGCGGTGCTGCACATCGCCTTTCCCTGGGTGCTCGCGGCCGCCGCAGCCGCGGGCATGCTCCTGCTGCGGCCGTCCGACGGCGCTGCGGAGCCCGCAGGCGCCACCCAGCGGCGCGTGCTGCCGGCCGGCGGCGTGCTCGCCGGCGGATTGCTGCTGTGGCTTCTGCCGCTCGCGCTCGTGACGCTGGCGCTCGGCGGCGGCTCCCTGTACGCGAAGGTCTACCTCTTCTTCACGCAGGTGGCGCTCGTCACCTTCGGCGGCGCCTACGCGGTCCTCGCCTACGTCAACCAGCAGGTCGTCGAGAGCCTGGGCTGGATCACCCAGGCGCAGGCGGTCGCGGGCCTCGCGCTCGCCGAGACGACGCCGGGACCGCTCGTCATCGTGCTGCAGTTCATGGGGTTCATGGCGGGCTGGAACGATCCCGGCACGCTCGGGCAGGCGCAGGGCGCCGTGCTCGCCGCGCTGCTGGCGGCCTGGGCGACATTCCTTCCCTCCTTCGTGTTCATATTCCTGGGTGCGCCGCACCTCGCGAAGCTGCAGGCGAATCCGCGGCTCGCCGGCGCAATGGCCGGCATCACCGCGGCGGTCGTCGGCGTGATCGCGAGCCTGGCCGTGAGCTTCGGCCGCGCCGTGCTGCTGCCGGGTGGCGCGGAGGCGCCTGCCTGGGGTGCAATCGCCATAGCGCTCGCGGCGCTCGCGCTCCTGCTTCGCACGCGCCTCGACGTGCTGTGGGTCATTGCAGGCGGCGCGCTCGCGGGCCTCCTGCTCGGAGCCGCGTGACGCGCAGCCGCGCCCGAGGCATCATCGGCGCATGCGCTACCTTCACACCATGGTCCGCGTGACCGACCTCGGGCAGTCGCTCGACTTCTACTGCAACAAGCTCGGCCTGCGGGAGATCCGCCGCTACGACAGCGAGAACGGCCGGTTCACCCTGGTCTTCCTGGCCGCTCCGGGCGACGACGACCGCGCGCAGGTGGAGCTCACGTACAACTGGGACCCGGAGGAGTACGGCATCGGCCGCGCCTTCGGCCACCTCGCCTACGAGGTGGCCGACATCTACGCGCTGTGCCAGAAGCTGATGGATGCGGGCGTCACCATCAACCGCCCACCGCGCGACGGCCGCATGGCCTTCGTGCGCTCGCCCGACGACATCTCCATTGAGCTGCTCCAGAAGGGCGGGGCGCTGCCGCCTCGCGAGCCCTGGGCCTCCATGCCGAACACGGGCGCCTGGTAGGGGAGCGCGGTCGGATCCGTGCCGCGGCCCGGTCCGGGCTCAGCTCGCGATGTAGCGCTTGAGCTCGTCGATCTCCTCGCGCTGTTCCTCGAGCAGCGCGTGCACGCAGTCGCCGATCGAGACCATGCCCACCAGCGCGCCGTCCTGCACCACCGGCAGGTGGCGGATGCGCCGGTCGGTCATGAGCCGCATGCAGTGCCCGACGCTGTGCTGGGGGCCGACGGTGACGACCGGCGCGCTCATGATCTGCCACACGGGCGTCTCGGCCGAGTTGCGGCCCATGAGCACGACCTTGCGGGCGTAGTCGCGCTCGGAAATGATCCCGGCGAGCGCCGGGCCGCGCATCACGGGCAGCGCGCCGACGTGGTGATCGGCCATGAGCTGGATGGCGGTGCGCACCGGGTCCTCGGCGTTGACGGTGTAGAGCCCCGGCGGCTTCGTCGCGAGCAGGTTGCGAACGGTGCGCTGCATGACTCACCCCCGGCCCAGCCTCGTTTTCCGGAACCGTTTTAACCCTCGCCGGTGCCCGGGTGCAACCGCGCGGCGCGCCCAGGGCGCCACGACCCGGCCACGATCCCGGTGGCCATGCCAAAATCGCCCGCCAGCTGGGCGATGAAGATCCTGCGGTACTCGCGGGGCGGCTCGGCGATCAAGCGCCGCGCGTCTTCGAGTGCCACGCGGCGAGTACCTCGGCCTCACGGGCGGCATCGAGGCCTGCGCGCAGCTTCTCGCGTCGCTCGGCGGGGCGGGTCTGGTGCCAGGCCAGCGTGTCGCGCACGGTGTCCTCGAGCGGGCGGATCTTCATGCCCGCCGCGAGCGCGCGGTCCACCGGCGTGAGCGCGCCGGCGGCCTCGTCCCCGGTCGGCGGGAACCAGGCCGGCATGTCGGACCACGGCATGACCTTGTGCTCGGCGAGGAAGTCGGCCGGGATCCACACGGGCTTCGCATCGTTGGCCGCGGCCTTCACGCAGGCGTCCATCAGCTTGCCCATGGTGAACATCCGCGGCGGCGACACCGCGTTCATGACCTGCATGCGCCGGTCCTCGATGCACTTGAGCGTGAGCGCGGCGAGGTCGCGCGCGTCGATCACCTGCAGCGGGTCGCCCGGCGTGCCGGGCGCGATGAACTCGCCGCCACGCGCGGCGCGCACGGGCCAGTAGGTGAACCGGTCGGTCGGGTCGAGGGGGCCGACGATCAGCCCGGGGCGGATCACCGTGGTGCGGCCCGGCATCGCCTTCCCGGCGGCCTGCTCGCACAGGGCCTTGAGCGGGCCGTAGGTCTCGCCGGTGACCTGCTCCACCGTCTCGTCGGCGATCTTCCCGACCGGCGCATCCTCCGCAGCCGGCGTCGCGAGCGTCGCGTAGACGGAGATGGTCGAGATGAACACGTACTGGTGCGTCGCCGGCGCCAGCAGCTCGGCGGAGAGGCGCACGTGGCGCGGCACGTAGCCGGAGGTGTCCACCACGGCGTCCCAGCGCCCGCCCTTCAGCGAGTCGAGCTGGCCGTCACGGTCGCCGAGGAGCGTCTCCACGCCTTCCACGCCGCCGGGCGCGCGCTTCCCGCGATTGAAGTGCGTGACCTGCCAGCCACGGGCGAGCGCCTGCTCGGTGAGGTGAGGCCCGAGGAAGCTGGTGCCGCCGAGGATCAGCAGACGGAAAGGCTCGCCGCTCCCGGCGAGGCTGCGGCCGGCCGCGCCGGCCAGGGCTGCGGCGGCCGCGAGGCGAAGGAGATCTCGGCGGTTCATTGGGCCTCCAGTGGAAGAGGGGCGCTTCCCGACTTCGCGCACGGGAACGGCAAGCTTCCCTTCTCCGCGAGGGTAGCGTCCGGCCTCAGTCCGCGCCACCCGGCGGCGCGAACTCGGCGATCCACTTGCGGACTTCCTCGTACCAGTGGAGCGAGTTCTGCGGCTTGAGGATCCAGTGATTCTCGTCCGGGTAGTAGATCATCCGGCTGCGCACGCCGCGGTTCTGCAGGGCGGCGAAGAGCTCGAAGCCCTGGTTCACGGGCACGCGGTAGTCGAGCTGGCCGTGGGTGACGAGCGTCGGCGTGTTGAAGTTCGCCGCGGCCGTGTGCGGCGAGTAGCGCGCGAAGGCCTCCGGATCCTCCCAGAACTCGAAGTGCCGGCGCTGGCTTGCTCCGTAATCGGCGCCGTACTGCGTGAACTCGTTGTAGACCGCGGCGTGCGCGATCAGCGCCTTGAACGGGTGCTCGCGGCCGAGCAGCGTGCTCGCGAGGAAGCCGCCGTAGCTGCCGCCACCGGCCACCATGCGGCCGGCGTCGATCCACGGCTGCGCGGCGAACCACCCGGCAGCCTTGATCGTGTCCTCGTAGGGCTTGCTGATCCGGTCCGGGTTGATCGAGTCGGTGAAGTCCTGGCCGAAGCCGCTCGAGCCGTGGAAGTTGTGCCAGGCCACGACATAGCCCCAGCTGGCGAAGACCTGTGCATTCCAGCGGAAGGTCCAGCTGTCGGTGATGCCGTTGTGCGGGCCGCCGTGCAGCAGCAGGAACAGCGGGTACTTCTTCGCGGGGTCGAAGCCGGGCGGATACACGACCCACATCTGGACATCGGCGCCGCCGGCGCCCTTGTACGTGACGCTCTCGACCTTGCCCATGCTCACCGGCGCGAGCAGCGCGTCGTTGAAGGTGGAGAGCTTCCTCGCGCTGCCATCGCGCGGCGCGATGGAAACGAGCGTCGGCGGCTCGCTGAAGGACTGGCGCAGCGCGACGAGGCGTGCCGGCTTGCCGGCGACGGCGACGCCCGAGAAGCTGGAGCTGCCGGTCACCGGCTCGATGCGACCGGCGGGCACCGTGATGCGATGGATCCTGTCCGTTCCGGCGTCGTCGATGGCGCCGTACAGCGCGGTGGAATCCGGCGTCCACTCGAGCGAGCCGACCGAGCGGTCCCAGTCTGCGCCCAGTTCGCGCCGCTGGCCGCTGCGCCGGTCCACCAGGATCGCGCGCCGCTTGTCCCCGTAGAAGCCCTTGATGCGCTGCTCCGCGTACACGAGCCAGCGACCGTCGGGGCTGTAGCGCGGACCGCCGTCATTGGCCGGGTTGGCCGAGGTGATGTTGCGCGGCTCGCCGCCCGCGACGGGCATGACGAAGACGTCGAAGTTCGCGTCGGTTCCCGTCGTGTCCACGTTCGAGGCGAAGGCGATCTCGAGGCCGTCGGGGGAGATGTCGTAGGAGGACAGGCCCGGCTCCTGACGCGAGAGCTCGCGGCCGCTGCCGAGCGTGATCGGCGCGACCGTGCCGTCGTCGAGAGTGACTGCAAAGACGTGGGCCTGGCGGTCGTCGAGCCAGCGGTCCCAGTAGCTGACGGGCGACTGGTCCCAGGTGCGCGCCTTCATCTTCGACTTCTCGCGCTCCTCGAGGCGCTTCTTCATCTCGTCCCAGTCCGGCGTGTCGGCGAGCACTCGCGCGATGAAGGCGATGCGCTTCGAGTCCGGGAACCAGCGCAGGGCGGCCACGCCGACCGGCAGCTGCGTCACGCGCCTCGCCTCGCCGCCGTCGGTGGCGATCACGTAGACCTGCGGTTCCTTGTCGTCGCCGCGCTTGCTGACGAAGGCGATGTGCCGACCGTCGGGGCTCCAGGCCGGCGAGGAATCGCTGGCATCGGCCGTGGTGATCCGCCGGGTCTCGCCGCCGTCGGTCGGGATCATGTAGAGGTCCGTGGCGCCCTCGTTCTTCTCCACGTCGAAGGTCGTGACGGGAACGACGGCGAACCGGCCGTCCGGCGACAGCGAGGGGTCGCCGGGCCGCGACAGCTGCCATATGCGCTCGGGCGTGAGCGTTTCGGCGCCTGCGGTCGGCGTCGCCAGAGCGGCGACGGCCATGAGGCCCGCGGCGAACGCGGGCAGGGAGCTACGGGTCATGGACGGCTCCGGTCGGGTGCAGATGCGGGAGCCGCATTTTCCGGCCTCGGCCAAGGCCTGCCAACCCGTCAGGCAAGAAAAAGCCCCGGCTTTTCGGCCGGGGCCTGGGAGAGCGGGGACTGGCCGGGCGGGACAGTCCCCTGTTTCGTGCCGAGGTCGCGTTCCCTGCTTCGTCAGGCGACGAAGCAGGGAAAGGTCCCTAGCGCGTGGCCTTGATCACCACGCGGCGGTTCTGGGCGCG
>JALORP010000016.1 GCA_025458865.1 Steroidobacteraceae bacterium
CGGTGGACTCGACGGCGGTCGTCGGCCCGACTCTGGACGCCAACGATCCGGCGCTCTACACGGACGACGTGGCCGTGTCGCCCAACACGGCGGTCTGCAGCACCTGCCACTCCACCGAGACGGCCCGCAGCCACATGATCGCCAATGGCGGCGACTACTCGGCCGGCAAGGACGCGAACGGGCGGCTGGTGTCCTCGAGCCTCGAGACCTGCGTGCTTTGCCACGGCCCTGGCCGTAACCAGGACGTGAAGGTCATGCACAAGATCGGCTCGTTCGAGGTTTACAACGTGCGGGACAACGACTGAGGCCACGCATGAACATACGCACAGGACTGTTCGCGCTCTCGCTGCTGCTGGCGGCCCTGCCGGCGGCGGCGCAGGACGCCCCGGCCGCGGCGGAGCCGGCGAAGGAAGCGCCCGCAAAGTCCGAGGCTCCCGCGAAGCCGTCGGCCCCGACCTACAGCCGCAAGGGCGCCGATACGTGCCTCAACTGCCACGACGACAACCCTGTCGTCATGGCGATCTTCAGCACGAAGCACGCGCAGCCGAAGAACCCGAACACCCCCTTCGGGCACGGCCAGCTGCAGTGCGAGGCCTGCCACGGCCCGGGCGGCGCGCACACCGGCCGCGTGCCGCGCGGCGAGAAGCGCCCGCCGGTCGTGTACTTCGGCCGCAACACCGTCACGCCGGTCGAGCAGCAGAACGCGATGTGCACGACCTGCCACAACCCGAAGGCGGGCGAGTGGCACGCCTCGGCGCACCGCGACAGCGACGTGGGCTGCGCGGACTGCCACCAGAGCCACGTGGCGCGCGACCCGGTGCTCTACAAGGCGACGCAGGGCGACGTCTGCGGCACCTGCCACGAGGTGCAGAAGCAGAACATGCTGCTGCCTTTCGCGCACCCGCTGCGGGACCAGCAGATGGGCTGCACGGGCTGTCACTCGCCCCACGGCTCGCCGACGCAGGCGGCGCTCAAGAAGGACACGGTCAACGACACCTGCTACACCTGCCACGCCGACAAGCGCGGGCCGTTCCTGTGGGAGCACCAGCCGGTCAGCGAGGACTGCGGCCTGTGCCACCAGCCGCACGGCTCGGTGCACCCGGGCGTCGGCCACGGCGCTCGCCGCGGGCTGTGCGAACTGCCACTCGCAGGTGCACGGCTCGAACCATCCCTCCGGCCGCCAGCTGATGCGCTGAGGGTGCCCCATGCGTAAAAAGATCCAGGTTCCCCGGTCCGCCGCCCTCACGCCGCTCGCCGCGGCCATCGCGGCGGTGTTTGCGGCAACGCCGGCCGTCGCCAACCCCGCGGGGGTGGATACCTCCGGCTGGGCATGCGAGAAGTGTCCGTTCTACGGCGAGTACGAAGCCGAGGCCGAGGCCGGCGCGATCTACATCGACGAGGACTCGGCGCCCTTCGGCCGCTACAACGGCCTCGACGAGAAGGGCACCTACGCCGATCTCTCGGCGCGCGGCAGCGAGCGTCGCGAGTCCGGCACCTTCTACGAGTACGAGCTGATCGATCTCGGCCTCGACACGCGCGAGGGCAGCCTCACGGTCGGTCGCGAAGGCCTGCTCGAGGCGACGCTCACCTACGACGAGATCCCGTACAACGCCTGGGACACGACGGCCACGCCGTACGTGCGGACGGCGAAGGACACCCTGTCGCTGCCCTCGAACTGGGTGCGCGCGGGCGCCACGAGCGGCATGAGCGCGCTCGGCAGCACCATCAGGCCGGTGACGATCGGCACCGACCGCAGCGCGCTGGGACTCGGGCTGTCGTGGCTCGCGCGCAGCAACGTCGAGGTCTATGCCGACGCGCGCCGCGAGGACATCGAGGGCAACCGCCGCTCGCCGGTGGTGTTCCTCGGCCAGATCGCCGAGCTGCCGGAGCCGGTGGATTCGACACACGACCAGTTCGAGGTCGGCGCCGTGTACCGCTTCGCGCGCGGCTACACGCGGCTGTCCTGGTACCTGTCGAAGTACGACAACTCGCTCGACGGCTTCCTGTTCGAGAATGCCTACCTGTCGGCGGCGCCGGACACGGTGTTCGGCCGCAAGGCGCAGGCGCCCGACAACGACGCGAGCCTGCTGGCCATCGACGGCAACTTCCTGCTGCCGTGGTGGGACGGCGTGCTGAGCTACCGCCTCGCCGACGGTCGCTACGAGCAGGATGCGACGCTGTTGCCGATCTCCACGAGCGCCGCGCTCACCGGCGCGGCCACGCTGCCGCGGACGAACCTCGACGGGCGCGTGGACACCGCGCACTACCGCGCGAACCTGTCGCTCAAGCCGCACTCGCGGGTGCGGCTGCGCGGCGGCTACCGATACGACGATCGCGACGACCGGACGGACCCGTTCACGGTCACCTACGTCGAGACGGATTCCTACCCGGGTGGTACCGCGACGGCCGAGCGCTTCGGCTATGAGCGCACGCGATTCGACGGCCTCGCCGAGGGGCGCGTTCTGGACTGGCTGTTCGTCGCGGTGGGCGGCAGCGACGACGAGGTGAAGCGGACCAACCAGGAGACCTCGAGGACCACCGAGACGAGCACCTGGGGCCGCGCCCGGCTGCGGCCGCACCCGACGGTCGAGTTCGCCGCGACCTACGGCGAGGCGCGCATCGAGGCCGGGCAGTACGTCACCCGTCCGGACCTGCCGCCCGAGAACCCGCTGCTGCGCAAGTACAACCTCACGAACCGCGATCGCGACTTCATCGAGGGCCGGCTCAGCTGGTCGCCGGGCAAGGTCTCGTTCACGGCGGAGGCCACGGTGTCGGAGGACACCTACGGCAAGTCGCTGATCGGCCTGCAATCGAGCGACGACAAGCGCTACGCGGGCACCGCGTCATGGGCGTTCCACGAGCGAGGCTCGGTGTACGTCACGGGCGGCTACCAGCAGATCGAGTCCCTGCAGGCCGGCTCGGAAGGCATCCCGCCGACGCAGGACTGGAACACGCGCCACGAGGACGAGTTCGTCACGGCTGGCACGGGCATCCGCTTCGACAAGGTCCTGGGCAAGGTGGACCTGACGCTCGACTACACCTACGCGCGTTCGGAAGGGCAGATCGCGACCGCGGCCGTCGTCGGCGGCGGGGCTTTCCCGCAGCTCGACACGGAGCTCAATTCGGTGCGCATCGGCGCGGGCTACGACGTCAACGACCGGCTGCGGGTCAACCTGACCTACGTGTTCGAGGACTACGACTCGAGCGACTGGCAGCTCGACGGCGTGGAGCCGACCACGGTCGGCAACCTGCTGAGCCTGGGCGCGGATGCGTACAACTACCGCGTGAACGGGCTCGGCCTGTCGTTCCAGTACCGCTTCGGCGCCGCGAAGGCGCCGGCGGCGGCGGAAGAGGCCGAGGACGAGTAACCGAGGGGACTGTCCCCGTCCCAGCCCGTGTGCCACGCGCGCGGGCGGGATCCGGCCGGGCCCCCGCGTCGCTCGCGCGGACAAACGCGCTCGCTCTGGGGGGCCACCGGCCACCTCGCCCGCGCGCGGGTGAGGCAGCGACCGATTCGGCAGTGCGCCGCGCCGCTCAGCCCGCCAGCACGATCGTCGCGATCAGCGCCAGGCTGCCGATCGCCTGGATCGCAAGCGTCGTCTCGATGCTCTTCTGCAGCTGCTCGCGCTTCTCGGTGACGCTCGCGATCCCGAGCCCGGCCTTCACGCCGAGCGCGAGCAGCGCCACCGCCGCCGCCGCGAACCAGGCCGGCAGCGCGCCGACGGCGACCGCGGCGATCGTGCCCGCGCAGCCGATCGCGTGCATGGCGAGGTAGGTGGCCTTCGCGCCGCCCACCCCGAAGCGCACGACGAGCGTGCGCTTGCCGGCCGCGGCGTCCGATTCGAGGTCCGGGACCTCGTTGATGAGCAGGATCGCCGCGGTCCACAGGCCCACGGGCAGCGAGATCAGCAGCCGGCCGAGGTCCCACACGCCGTCCTGCAGCCAGGCCGCGCCACAGACGGGCAGCGGGCCGAAGGCGATGAAGACGGCGAGCTCGCCCAGGCCCTTGCCCGAGAGGTAGATGCGCGGCAGGGAGTACAGGACGCCGATGGCGATGCCCGCCAGCCCGAGCCAGATCACCATCGGGCCGGCGATCGCCGCGAGCCAAAGGCCGAGCGCGAAGGCCACGGCGAGCAGCGACAGGCCGAGCCGGCTCATCTGGGCGCGCGTGAGGATGCCGGCCTGGATGAAGCGCGATCCGCCCGTGTAGGGGTAGATGCGCGCGGTGTTCGCCGGGTCGGCGCCCGTGATGTCGTCGCCGACGTCGTTCAGGACGTTCGCCGCCGCGTGGACCAGCACCGTCGCCACGATGGCGATGATCGCCGGTAGCCAGTCCACGTAGCCGAGCGCATTCGCGCCGAGCGCCGTGCCGACGATCACCGGCAGGATCGAGGCGGTGAAGAACTTGGGCCGCATGGCGAAGAACGCCCGCCGGGCCTTCGCGCCGAAACTGCTTCCGCCGAAGGCCTCCGGGCTCGGTCCGGCCGTGGTCTGTTCCCGCATGCGTCCCCCAGGCTGTCCAGTACGGCCGGTGCGGCCGAAACGAGGGGAAAGTTAGCCGGATCAGTGACCTCTGTCGAGGCGGCCGTCCGCGGACAGGCATCGACGAGACAGGCGCAGCCGCGTTGGCTAAGCTCTGGAACCAGGCTGGTAGGAGACATTCATGGCCAACCAGGGCTTCCGCGGAGATCGCGCAAGGCCACGTCCGGCCTCAGGTCAGGGCTCCACCAGCGCCGAACAGCTGGCTGCCGAGCTAAGGGCCGACTGCGAGGCCGCCAATGCGTACATCGAGCGGCACGGCTCGTTTGCAGGGTTTGTGCGAGCCTATCGTGCGGGTCGACCAGTAGGCCTATCGAAGCCTCTGCCTGATGAATGAGCCGCCGGCAGTGATGGTGTAGAGGAACGGCCGTGTCTCGCTGGCGGCGATGTTGGGGATCCTGGAGACAAGTCTCGAGAACAGCGCTGCCGTTTCTGCGGCAGTAACCTGGCCGCCGGTGAACACGAAGGCTGCGACACCGGCTCCGAGCAAGGCCGCGCGCTCGTTGGCGCGATGGCGGATTCGCTGATCGCGCAATAGCACGACCCAACCCTGTTCCCCCGCAGTCTTGAGCCACGACTCGTCCGGCGTCCCTCGCGGGATATCCACGCCGGGTCGTCGGACGGTCAGATCCGCGGATTCCAGCGCGGCCGCGAGACGAAGCGAGTAGATCGACTCGTCGAGATAAAGAATTGCACGAGGACTAGGCCGCTTGGCGGTCGAACTCGCAGCGGAGCGCTTCCTCGATGATTTCGGCCGGCGTCTCATAGTCGCTCGACAGTTCGCTCAGGCTGTCTCCCGCCTTGAAGCGGTCCGCCAGGACAGCAGTTGGTACGGCACTGCCTTTCAGCACGGGGCGGCCGAATGCGACGCGCGGATCCACGACGACGGGCGCCGGCTGACTCACACTCCTGCCGCGACGTGTGAACGGGTAGAACTTGATGGGGAGGCCGTCGTCGTCCCATTCGATGCGCTTGAGGTGCGCAGCGAGCAGGCTTCGCATCGCCAGCTGGCCTTCACGTGAAGCGTTGATAAGTTGGCCAAGCCGCTCGACGAACAGGCTGACACCGTCGGTCTCGAATCTTGCCTGGGCCAGCGGCCGGTTCACGCCAAGCTGCTTTTCAACGTAGGCCAGCGCGCTGCGGACCCTCGGCAGCGAGACGCCATGTTCGCGCCGGATCGCAGCGAGCAAGTGAGCTTCAATCAGGTTAAGGAACGACAGTGCGGGCGGATCCCGCCCATCGAGATGGATGACGGGCCTGAAGAGGCGCGGCTGCCCACCAACCCGATAGCGTTGACCGAGGCTCCACGCCCGAAGCGTGGTCAGCGGGAGGTTGAGGTAGTGAGCTGCCTCCGCAAGGGTATACGCGGGCAGCAGACGCCGGTCGGTTGACGAGAGGACTTTCACGCTTGGTCAGGACTCTGAACAGCCTTGCACGCGCCGCTATCGTACCGCAGCGATCTGCCGGGATGGAGCGCCGGAGTTTGGCTGCCGGGGCAATTTTCACTTGAAGACGCGAATAAGGTCCTTTGTCGGCGGGCTGCAAGCCACGGGAGTCGCGATTCTCGACCAGGCGCCCGCCGATCGCCGACTCCGGTTGAGACCTGACCGGTCCGAGTGGATACTCGCGGTCTCCTGTTGGCGCCTGCGCTGTCGAGGTTGCCCAAGCCCGTGGACGCCGCGAGCCTCGCCCGCCTGCTTGCCCTCGGCGCCATCTGGGGCGGCAGCTTCCTGTTCATGCGGGTCGCCGCGCCGGCGATCGGGGCGCTGCCGACGACTTTCGGGCGCGTCGCGTTCGCCGCGGCGGGCCTCGGGGCGCTCGTGCTGGCGCTTCGGTTGCCCTTCGACTTCCGTGGCCGCCTGCGCGCCGCGCTGGCGCTCGGGCTGCTGAACTCGGCCGTCCCCTTCATGCTGTTCGCCCACGCGGCCAAGGTGCTGCCGGCGGGCTACAGCGCGATCCTCAACTCGACGGTGCCGCCGATGGCCGTCGTCATCGGCGCCGCGTTCTTCGGCGAGCGGACGACGCCGGCGAAGGTCGCGGGCGTGCTGCTGGGGCTGGCCGGCGTCTTCGTGCTCACGCAGCGCGGCCCGGTCGAGCTGACCGCGCCCGTCGTGCTCGGCATCGCCGCCTGCCTCGGCGCCGCGGCCTGCTACGCGACGGCAGGATTCCTGGCGCGCCGCTGGGTGATGCACCGGGGCGTCGACGACCGGCTGCTGGCCCTCGGCAGCCTGCTCGGCGCCACCGTCGCGCTTGCCCCGCTGTTCCTCTGGCAGTGGGCCGGCCCCGGCATCGACTGGGGCCACGCCTCGCCGGCGGTCTGGCTGTCCATCGCCTCGCTCGGCCTCGTCTGCTCGGCGCTGGCCTTCGTGCTGTACTTCAAGCTGCTGGCCGACGTGGGACCGATGAAGACCATGACGGTGGCCTTCCTGCTGCCGGTCTTCGGGGTGTTCTGGGGCTGGCTGCTGCTGGACGAGCTGCTCTCCCTCGCGCACCTCAAGGGCGGTGCGCTGATCGCGCTGTCGCTGTGGCTGGTGCTGCGGCCCGGGACTGCCCGGCCGGCCTAGGTATCATCCAGGCGCATCCGGGGTGGGTTCCCCCTAGCGCCGCGCCCGCGCCTCGCGCACCCGGATCGTTTCTTCCTGGTCGATTGCCTCGAGCTGCGAATCCACGCGCGCGAGGTCGGACTCGATCTCGGGCAGCAGCACGTTCTCGAGCGCCCGCGCGCGCCTCTCGGTGCGCACGTAGTCGCGGGCCATGACGCGCAGCGACGCGGACAACCCGGCCATGGTGGTTGCGAGCGCGGCGAGCTCGCGGAAGCGAGCCGCACAGAGCGCAGCCTCGAGCGACGGCTCGGCGGCCGGGAACTCCGCTTCGGCCGTTGCCTCGGCAAGATCCGCCTCCACCATGTGCAGGCCCAGCAGCCGCTCCGGTCGCGACTCGAAGCGCCCGGGTGTGGTTGCCGCCGCGGGGTAGGCGGTGACCCCGCCGAAGCCGTGGCGGCGCACGGCGGCGCGCATCGCCTCGCGCGCCGCCGCGAGCGTCGCGAGCCACTCCTCGCGCAGTGCCCGGTAGCGTTTCAGGCGGGCGAGGATCTCCGCGGCGAGGAGCATGCGCTTCTCGTCGAGCAGCGCGTAGCCCTCCTGCACCATCCGCCGCTCGTCCTTGAGCTCGAGGAAGGTGATCCGCGTCGGCGTGAGGTTGCGTTCAGCCATGCGCCGCCGTCATGTAGCGCTCGATCTGCTTGCGCGAAAGGCGGGTGAGCTCGGAGGCGGGCAGCGCCCTCAGGATCTCCCAGCCGACCCGCATGCTGTCCTCGAGCGTGCGGCCGGCCGCCTGGGCAACGATCCGCTCCTCGAAGGTGTCGCCGAACTGCAGGAACTTCCGGTCCACCGGCGTGAGGCCCTCGACGCCCATCACGCTCGCGAGCACCCGCACGCGCGTGGCGCGGGCGTAGGCGGCGAAGAGCTGGTTGGCGAGCGCTGGGTGATCGGGATGGGTGTAGCCCTCGCCGGTGCCGGAGGACATGAGGCGCGAAAGGCTCGGCAGCACGCGCACCGGCGGGAAGATGCCGCGCCGGTCGAGCTCGCGGTCGAGCACGATCTGTCCCTCGGTGATGTAGCCGGTGAGATCGGGAATCGGGTGGCCGATGTCGTCGGCCGGCATGGTCAGGATCGGCAGCTGAGTCAGCGTCCCGGGCAGGCCCTTGATGCAGCCGGCGCGCTCGTAGATGGAGGCGAGGTCCGAGTACATGTAGCCAGGGTAGCCCTTGCGGCTCGGCACCTCGCCGTGGCTCGCGGAGACCTCGCGCAGCGCCTCGCAGTAGTTGGTCATGTCGGTCATGACCACGAGCACGTGCAGCCCCTCGTTGAAGGCGAGGTGCTCGGCGGCGGTGAGCGCGTACCTGGGCGTCAGCAGCCGCTGCGCGCTCGGCTCGTCCGCGCGGTTCAGGAACATGACGGTGCGGCCGATCGCGCCGGTCTCCTCCATCGCCTCGCGGAAGGACTGGGCCGTGTCGTGCGAGACGCCGATGCCGGCGAACACCACGGCGAAGCGGCCTGACTCCTCGCCGACGAGCCGCGCGCGCTGGGCGATCTCCGTGGCCATCCGGTCGTGGGGCAGCCCGCCGCCGGAGAACAGCGGCAGCTTCTGCCCGCGCACGAGGCTGTTCATCAGGTCGATGGTCGAGATGCCGGTCTCGATGAAGTCGCGCGGCAGCGCGCGGAAGGCCGGGTTGATGGACGGCCCCGACACCGGCAGGAACTCCGTCGCCGCCACGGGCGGGCCGCCGTCGATCGGCGTGCCGATGCTGTCGAAGATCCGGCCGAGCAGCCCGGGCCCGACGCCGAAGGACAGCGGGTTGTGGTGCACGCGCACGCGCGTGTCGCCGAGCGCCAGGCCGGCAGTCGACTCCAGCACCTCGACGACCATGCGCTCCTCGTCGAGTGTGGCGACGCGGCCGATGCGCCGCGAGCCGTCGCCGCCGAGCACCTCGACGGCGGAGTTGAGGCCGACGTCCACCGTCCGCTCGAGGAACAGGAGCGGCCCCTCGAGGCGCCGGGCGGCGCCGGCGACCGTGAGCTCAGCGAACCTCATCGCCGCCTCCCTCGATCAGATGGAACGCATCGTCGATCGCCTGCCACAGGGCCTCGATGTCTTCGAGCTGGTCCTCGCCGTACTCCTCGCCGAGCCGCGACAGCGTGGCGAGCAGGGGCAGGGCGGCGATCCGCGCCGGCGCGACGCCCTCGGCGACCGCGCGCTCGGCGCGGTCGAGGAAGTGCGCGATGATCCTGAGCATCGCGGCCTGCCGCCTGGGCGAGCAGTAGCGGTCCACCTTCGAGAAGGACGACTGCCTGAGCAGGGCCTCGTTGACGAGGTCGGCGCAGGTGAGCGCCACCTGCTGCGCGGGCGGCAGCGCGTCCTTGCCGACGATGCGCGCCATGCGCTCGAGCTTCGCCTGCCTCGCGATGCGTGCCCCACTCGCTGTTGCCGTGCGCCTGCCACCAGGGCGCGACGCGCACAGCGTCCTCGCTGTAGGAGGTCAGCGGGTGGATCGCCGGGTAGAAGCGCGCCTTGGCGCGCTCGGAGTCGAGCGCCCAGAAACAGCGCACGAAGCGCTTGGTGTGCAGAGTCACCGGCTCGGAGAAGTCGCCGGCGGGCGGGCTCACCGCGCCGATGATGGTCACCGAGCCTTCGTCGCCGCCGAGCGTCGTGACCCGCGCGGCGCGCTCGTAGAAGCCTGCGAGCCGGGCGCTCAGGTAGGCGGGATAGCCCGCCTCGCCCGGCAGCTCGCCGAGGCGGCCGGAGACCTCGCGCAGCGCCTCGGCCCAGCGGCTCGTGGAGTCGGCCATCAGCGCGACGTGCTGGCCCTGGTCGCGGAAGTACTCGGCCACCGTGATCGCGGTGTAGATGCTCGCCTCGCGCGCCGCGACCGGCATGTTCGAGGTGTTGGCGATGATCACGGCGCGCTCCATCAGCGGCCGGCCGGTACGCGGGTCCTCGAGCGCCGGGAACTCGTCGAGCACCTCGGCCATCTCGTTGCCGCGCTCGCCGCAGCCGACGTAGACGATCACGTCGGCGTCGCACCACTTCGCGAGGGCTTCCTGCAGGATCGTCTTGCCGGTGCCAAATCCGCCGGGCAGCGCGGCGCGGCTGCCGCGCGCGACCGGGAACAGCGTGTCGAGGATGCGCTGGCCGGTGATCATCGGCGCGTTGGGCGCGAGGCGCGCGGCGCTCGGCCGCGGCGTGCGCACCGGCCAGTCGTGGGCGAGCGCGACGGCGCGCGGCGTGCCGCTGCCGTCGTCGAGCTCCAGGACGGCCTCGCGATCGCCATATTCGCCCTGCGCCGCGATGCGAAGCACCCGCCCGCCAGGGCCCGGCGGCAGCATGCAGCGGTGCGCGCGCCGCCCCGGCACCTCGCCGAAGCACTGCCCGGGCGCAAGCATGTCGCCGACGGCGACCTTCGGCTCGAACGGGAACTTCGCCGGCGCCTCGCGCAGGCCGCCCGGCGCGAGCCTGAAGTCCGTGGCGCCCTCGAGCGGCCGCAGCAGGCCGTCGAAGATGCGGCCGAGGATCCCGGGACCGAGGCGCACGGACAGCGGCAGCCCCGTGCCGACCACGCGGTCGCCGGGCCGCAGCCCCGTGGTGTCCTCGTAGACCTGCGCGACGATTTCGTCCTTGTCGAGCTGGATGACCTCGCCGAGCAGGCCGAGCTCGCCGACGGCGAGCGCCTCGTAGGAGCGGAACAGCCCCCGGGTGCGGGCGCGGATCACCGGGCCCGACGCCCAGCGGACGACGGCCTCGCTCATGACGGCACCTCCCCGCCTGTCAGGGCGGTGATCTCGGCGAGCAGCGCGGCCTCGAGCCGGTCGCGCTGCGCGGTCAGGCCGGCGAGGGTGGCGTCGTAGCTCGCGCCGCCGCGCAGGACGCGCAACCCCGCGCGCATCCCGCCGACCTCCGCCAGGGCGCAGTCCTCGCCGCCGAGACGGGAGGCGAGCGCCGCGAGCCGCGACGCCTCGTTGTCGGCGAGGCCCGGCGCGTGCTCGACCCGCCATCCGCCGCGGCCGAGGACCGCTGCAGCGCCCTTAAGGGCGGACTCGCACCAGCGCTGCCTCGCGGCCGGGTCGATCCAGCGACCCTCGATGACCTTCGGCAGCCGCGCGAGGCCCGCCTGCAGCGCGCCCGCGAGGCATGCGAACTCGTGGTCGCGCCGGTGGGTCTCGAGGTCCACGCGAACGCGCCGGCAGTGCTCGGCAACGCGCTCGCGTTTCTCCCGCACGGCCCACTTGACGCGCTGGCGCGCCCGCTGGCGGGCGTCCTGCAGCGTCTCGGCCGCCTGGGCCTGTGCCTCCTCGATCAGCTTGCGGCAGGCTTCCTCGCGCTCCGCACCGAGCCGGCCGAGAAGCGCGTACACCTGCATGTCGAGTATCGAGCTCATGCCGTCTCCACGCCGAGCGCACGGCGCATGGCTGTTTCGAGATCGGGCGGCGCCGCTTCGCCGAGCAGGTCGTCCACGACCAGGGTCAGCGGCGCGGTCGCGCCGAGCGCCTCCTCGAGGAGCGCCGGCGGCAGCTCGCCGGCGAGCCCCGCGGTAATGAGCACGACGGACGCCTCGGCGCGCGCGGTCTCGAAAGCCTCGCGCACCGCATCCGGCGCGGGCTCGGGCACGTGCACGCGCGCCCCCGCCAGCCGGAAGCCGGTGGCGGTGACCTCGTCGCCGATGAACGCCATGGATTGCATTCAGGCCACGCGGTTGAAGATCAGCACCGCGACGATCAGGCCGTAAATGGCGATTCCCTCGGCGAGGCCGACGAGGATCAGCACGCGGCCGAACAGCTCGGGCTTCTCGGCGAGCGCACCGACGGCGGCGGTGCCCACCTGCGCGACCGCATAGCCGGCGGCGAGTGCGGACAGCGCCGCGGCGCCCGCGGCCGAGGCGAACGCCCAGCGCGCCACGTCCGGATCGGTGGCGCCCGCGGCCGCGGCCTCGGCGGCGCCGGCCGCCGACGGGAACAGCCACAGCAGCGTCGTGCCGGCCACGAGGATGCCGACCGTGACGGTGCCGAGGATCACGGCAGCGGTCCAGAGTTTCATGGTGGGGTCTCCTGTTTGCGGATGGTCGTACCGCCGCCCGGCGGCGGCAGCGGCTTGAACGGCCGGCCGTCGCCTCGCAGGAAGCGGATGAAGAATTCGAACAGCACGAGTCGCGTGGTCTGGATGCTGACGATCAGGCCCTCGAGGGCGAGGATCAGCAGGTTGCCCAGCACGAGCGCGATGCCGTAGCCGATGCTGCTGCCGGTCGCCTCGCCGATGCCGACGACGGCGGCCGAGAGGCCCGCGTGGGCGAGCGCGAAGGCCCCGACGCGAGCGAAGGACACGGTGTTGACGACGAGCTGCAGCCCGGTCTCGACGAGCTCGCCCAGCGCGCGTCCCGCCCCGGACACCGCGTGCTCCACGAACGCGGCGCCGATCACGAACCAGGCGAGGCCGGCCGCCGCGAGCAGCAGGCCGCCGCTCCACAGCGGCGTGGTGATGAGCCCCACGTAGGCGACCAGCAGTCCCGCGCGGCTCGACCACCAGCTCGCGGCGGCGCCGCGCCAGGCGTGCTCCACGCCGTCGATCACGAGACCGAGCAGGATGACCGCCACGCCGATCATCAGGCCCGCGACCAGCACCGTGAGCGGCTCGGCGATCGGGTGCAGCCAGAGGGCCGGGATCAGGTCCTCGCGCGCGAACACGCTGCCGAACGCGAAGCCGAAGGCGATGGCCGAAACGCCGCCGGGCACCAGCAGCCACAACGCCGGCCAGCGGCGCCGCAGCATCAGGCCCGCGGCGAGCAGCACCGCGCCCTGCCCGACGTCGCCGAACATGAACCCGAACAGGAGGGGCGCGATCACCGCCACCAGCGGGCTCGGGTCGGCCTCCCTCGCGCCGGGGGTGCCGAGCAGCTTCACGAACACCTCGAAGGGCCGCGCCCAGGCGGGGTTGTTCATCACCACCGGCGCATCGAAGGTGCGCGGCGGCTCGGGGAAGTGCAGCAGGCCGGGCAGCTTCGCGCGCTCGAGGGCCTGCTCGATCTGGCGGCCGGCGAGGTCGCTGGTCCAGCCGGTCACCCACGCGAAGTGCTGCGTCGCCGGCATCTGCGGCACGTGCGACACCAGCCAGTCGAGGAAGGTGAACTCGGCGAGCAGGGCGGGCAGGGCGTGCTTCTGTCCGATCGCGTCGAGCGCTTCGCGCCGGCCGGCGATGCGGCCGGCGAGCTCCGTGGACCGCCGGCGCAGTGCCGCGACCGCAGCCGCGGGCTCGCCCGGCAGGTCGCGAGGCAGCTCGATGTGCCTGGCGTGCACGGCGGCGAGGCGGGTGTCGAGGTCGGCGAGCTCGTCGGCGGAGCCGAGCGCCAGCAGGTAGCGCGCGCCCTCGCGGCGCACGACGAGGTGCAGGACGCCCGGCGGGAGCACGAGCGGCGCGTCGGCGCCCTCGAGGGCGTAGATCTGCGCCTTCAGCAATGGCCCGCAGCCCGACAGCAGGCCGAGGTCCGGCAGCTCGGCGGCGGACGCCTCGAGCAGGCTCGCGAGTTCGCTCACGCCGGCCGCGGCGGCCTCGAGGGACTGCAGCTCGGCGATCAGCGGCTCGGCCTCGGCGGTCCAGGCCTCGAGACGCTCCAGGTCATCCTGCACGCGGTCGGCCGAGCGCGTGGCCGCAGCCTCGGCGTCCACGCGGATCTCCGGCCAGTAGGCCGCATAGCGCCGCGCGAGCTGGGCATAGCGCTCCAGCGCGCGCGCGTAGTCCGGCAGCGCGGTGCTCGCGTCCACGCCACTGTAGGCCTCCAGCTGCACCGTGCCGGTCTGGCCCAGCACGCCGAGCACGCGCCCCAGGACCTCGCGATCGGTGAGCAGCTCGAACCAGCGGGCGGAGGCGGGGCGCAGGTTCATGCGGCGGCCCTCTCGCCGAAAACGTTCGCCGCCGACAGCGCGGCGCGCAGGTGCAGGCGATCGAGCGCGCCGAGCGCGAGCCAGGCAATGCCGGCGACCGGCGTGCCGGCGTGGCGGCGGAACAGGCGCTCGATGGCGGCGACGGTGTCCTCGATCACGGTCTCGAAGTCCACCGGCGGGCGGTCGCGCGGCGGCAGCAGCCTGAAAGCGAAAGCCGCGTCGAGCCGCTCGAGGCCCTGCGCATGGCGCGGCGGCAGCGGCTGCCACAGCGTGCGCCAGTGGTGGCGCCAGGCGGTCCTGATGCTGCCCAGGGGTTCGAAGCCGGTCGCGAGCGGCGCGAACCCGGTGTCGCCGATCGCCGCCGCGGGGCCGCGCTCGCCGAGGAGCGGTGCGAGCAGCGGGTCGTCGCGCATCCAGGGTTGTGGCGCCTTGCCCGCCGCGAGCCAGGTCAGGGCCGGCAGCCACGGCAGCCAGCGCATCCACAGCAGTGCCGGCCGCCACGGCGGCGGGTACCACGCGGCCACTTCCTCGCAGGCCTCGAGCCACTCCTGCCGCAGCCGCAGCTCGAGCTCGTGCACGCCGGTCTGCGCGGAGAGCGACAGCGCCGCCGCGCGGTAGGGGCTCCCGCGGATCAGCTCGATGACGTGCTCGAAGTCGCGCGTGGCGTCCACGCCGCGCCAGAAGCCGGCGTCGGGCCTGCGGCCGTGCCGGCCCTGGATCCGCGCCTGCGCATAGGCGAGCCTCGCGGAGTCACGCATCGCCGCCCCCGGTCAGGCGGACGGCGAGCCTGGCGATGGCCTCGTCGAGGACCGTGCCGGGGTCGGGACAGGCTGGCTGGGCTTCGGCCGCGGCGACGAGCTGGGCCTCGCGCAAGGCGGCCAGTTTGCCGGTGCGGCCGTGCACCTGCCCGGCCGTGCGCTCGGCCCGTTCGAGCAGCGTGCGCGCCTCGCGCCGCGCCTGCTCCAGGATGCGCTGCGCTTCCACGCGCGCCGCCGCGATCGCCTCCTGCGCCTCGCGCTCGGCGGTCAGGACTCGCGTCATCGCTTCCGCCACGCCTCCCGTGGCCGGAATCGGGCTCGGATTGTTCTTCGGGTCGAGCATGTCTGCAGCCCCGTCGAGGTCGTTCGGGCCGGGCAAGGCTGTGCCGCGGTCCGGCCGTCCGGACCCCCATCGTCATCGAGCGGAAGTCTTTGGAAAACCGGGGATTTACGTATCGGGAAGGGGATTTAAACCGACCTGCAGCTGCGGTTGTCCGCAATACGCAGGATATGGGCTGGCCGTAGGATCGCCGGCACTACCACCTGGAAGGGACTTCCCATGCGCACGCTATTGACCGCTGCCTGCCTCGCACTCGCGCTGCTCGCGCCTGCTGCATCTGCGGTTGCAGACGACTACACCGAGACGGCCGACCTGTTCCGCAACGCCGGCGAGAGCGGAGAGTTCTTCAAGAAGAGCTATGGCTATGCCGTGTTCCCGACCATCGGCAAGGCGGGCATCGGCATCGGCGGCGCGCACGGCAAGGGCCGCGTGTTCGTCGGCGGCAAGCCGGTGGGCAACACGAAGATGACGCAGCTCTCCGTCGGCTTCCAGCTCGGCGCGCAGGGCTACAGCCTGATGCTCTTCTTCGAAGACAAGCGCGCCTTCGACGAATTCACCACGGGCCAGTTCGAGTTCGGCGCGCAGGCGAGCGCGGTGGTGATCACTGCGGCGGCCTCGGCCGGCGCCTCGACCAGCGGCGCCAGCGCGGGCGCGAGCGGCGGCAAGAAGGACGCCGCCACCGCCGGCCAGTACTACAAGGGCGTGGCCCCGTTCGTGATCATCAAGGGCGGGGCGATGTACGAGGCATCGGTCGCCGGAGCCAAGTTCTCATACGAGCCGATCAAGTAGGCGTTTGCGCGGAACTGCACTCGCCTTTGCAGAGGGGAATGCCGATGAGGATCCGGAAGCGTTTCGCGGCGCTGCTGCTCGCGTGCCCGCTGGCCTTCGGCATCGCGCCGGCGGCGCAGGCCGAAGCACAGGCCGATTCGTTCTCGACCGAGCAGCTCGAGCAGATCGTGGCGCCGATTGCGCTCTACCCGGACTCGCTGCTGACCCAGATCCTGATGGCCTCGACCTACCCGCTCGAGATCGTCGAGGCGCAGCGCTGGCGCAGCAAGAATGCGAAGCTCGAGGGCGACGCGCTCGACGCGGCGATGAAGGAGTTCGACTGGGATCCGAGCGTCAAGTCGCTCGCCCACCTGCCGGACGTCCTGAAGCGCATGAACGACAACCTCGACTGGACCCAGGACCTCGGCGACGCCTTCCTCGCGCAGAAGACCGAGCTGATGGATACCGTCCAGCGCATGCGCGGCAAGGCCAAGGAGGCCGGCAACCTGAAGACCACCGAGCAGCAGGTGGTGAAGCAGAACCCCGACCAGATCATCATCATCGAGTCGTCCTCGCCGGAGGTGATCTACGTCCCGAGCTATTCGCCGACGGTGGTCTACGGCGGCTGGGGGTACTCGAGCTGGTACTACCCGCCGATGTACCCCTACTATCCGCCGGGCGCCGGCCTGGTCGCTTTCGGCATCGGCGTGGCGGTCGGCGGCGCCATCTGGGGCAACTGCAACTGGGGCTGGGGCAACACGGACATCAACATCGACATCGACCGCTACAACAACTTCAACCGCAATACCAACATCAACCCGGAACGCAACCAGATCAACAAGGCCGACCGAGGCGGCAACAAATCAGGCTGGAGCCATGATCCCAGCCATCGCAAGGGCGTCAACTACAAGAACCCGAACGTCGCCAGCCAGTACGGCGCACGCGGCGGCTCGAGCCGGGTGTCGCAGAACGACGCTCGCGGCTGGTCGCAGGGCAGCGCCTCGAACCGGGCTGCGGGCGGCGCGCAGGCGGGCACACGCGATCTGGGTGGCGGTGACCGCGGTGCCGCCGCGGGCCAGAGGGATTTCGGCTCGAGCCAGCACAGCCCGTCGGCCTCGACGCGCCAGTCGGGCTCGCGCGATTCCGCCTACAGCGGCTCGCGCAGCTCGAGCATGGATCGCGCCGCCAGCTCGCGCGGTGCCTCGAGCCGCAGCATGCCGTCCTACGGTGGCGCTGGCATGCGTGGCGGCGGCGGCGGCCGGCGCCGGTAGCGGGGAGTGGCAATGAACAAGATGACCAGGTTGTCGGCCTCGTGGCTGATGCTCGTGGGTATCGCGGTGCTCGCCGCGGCCTGCGGCAAGGAGCCTCGGCAGCAGTCCTTCGATTCCCCGGAGCAGGCCATCGAGGCGATGACGGCGCTCATCGGCCAGCAGGACGAGCGGGCCGTCGACAAGGTATTCGGGCCGGGCGCCTACGACCTGTTCCGGTCGGGTGACGAGGCTGCGGACCGCGAGGACTTCGAGCGCGTCAAGGCGATGGTGGGGGAAGGGGTCGACTTCGCCGAGTTCGACGACAAGACCGTGGTCGCGCTGCTGGGCGAGGACGGCTGGCCCTGGCCGATTCCGCTCGTGCAGCAGGCCGGCAAGTGGCGCTTCGACACTGCCGCGGGCCGGGAAGAGCTGCTCAATCGCCGCATCGGCCGCAACGAGCTGTACACCCTGACTGCGCTGCATGCGTTCGTGGATGCGCAGCGGGAATACGCGAGCGAGGGTCGCGACGGCAACCCGCGCGCCTTTGCGCAGAAGTTCCGCAGCAGCCCCGGCAAGCGCGACGGCCTCTACTGGGAGCCCGTCGAAGGCGAGCCGCTGAGTCCGCTAGGCGACCTGCTCGCCGGGACTGATCGCAGCAGCGACACGCCGGAGCCGTTCCACGGCTACTACTACCGCATCCTGGTCGCGCAGGGGCCTGGCGCCGTCGGGGGCGAGAAGTCCTACCTCGACGACAAGGGCCTCCTGACCGGCGGCTTCGCCGCCGTCGCGTGGCCGGCCAAGCATGGCAACTCGGGCGTGATGACCTTCATCGTCAACCACCGCGGACTCGTCTACCAGAAGGATTTCGGGGCCGGGACCGACAAGGCCGTGGAGGCCATCCAGGCTTTCGATCCGGACGCGAGCTGGGAGCTCACGCCCGACGAGCTGGAGGCCGTGGCCGACTGAGAGGGGGTCAGACCTCGACCGTCGTCGCGTCGTAGTCCATCAGGCCGAGCGACGCCTGTGTCAGCGGCGTGCCGGCGCGCCCGGGCTCGACCACGTGGGCGAGCAGGCGCATGCCCGTCTCCCGCGACAGCACCGCCACCCGGGCGGCGCGTTCCCGCCGATGCCACCGCCCGCGATTGCGATGCGGGCGTGTTTCAAGCGGCGGAACTGCCGGTGCGGAACGGGGTGGCGTGCATCGGTCGCTTCTCACCTAGGGCGGTCGAGCCCGCATAATGCCACGCCCTTGCCCCGCGAGCCGCCCATGCGCTTCGACGCCGAGTTCTATCGCCGCTTCTACGAGGATCCCGCGACGCGGGTCGCCTCCGCGGCGGAGGCGGAACGGCTGGGCGACTTCATCTGCGCCTATGCGGCGTATCTCGGGGTTCGCGTGCGGCGGGTGCTCGACGCGGGCTGCGGGCTCGGGCACCTGCGCGCGCCGGTCCTGCGCCACTTCCCTGGCGCCCGCTACACGGGCCTCGAGGTGAGCGAGTACCTCGCGCGCCGGCACGGCTGGGTGCACGGCGGCCTCGAAGACTACCGCCCCCCCGGTGCCTTCGATCTCGTCCTCTGCCACGACGTCCTGCAGTACCTCGACGACCGCGCAGCCGCGCGCGCGGTCGCGAACCTCGGGCGGCTGAGCCGAGGGCTGCTGTACGTCAGCGCGCTGACGCTGGAGGACTGGCGTGCCGCCGCCGACCGCTCGCGCACCGATGGCGACGTCCACCTGCGGCCGGTGGACTGGTACCGGCGGCGGCTGGGCCGTGCGTTCGTGGCGCTCGGCGGGGGGCTGTTCGCGCGCCGCGGCCACGCCCCGGTGCTGTGGGCGCTGGAGCGACCGTCTCCGGCCTGACGCGTGCGGTGCGATCCGCGGCGAGGGTGTCCCGGGGGCATTTTTTTGGTAGTCTCACCGCGCTTTTTCGCCGGCAGGCGACAGTCCTGCCGTTCCCGTGGCGCACACAATGATTCGAGGGGTAGTCGAGATGATGAAGTTGAATGGCTTCGGTGCACGTCCCTGGCTTGCGGCGGCCGCGGCGACGGTGCTGCTCGCGGGCTGCGGCGGCAGCCAGAACGACGCGCTTCCGCTGATCAAGGCCAGCGTCAGCGTCAAGACCTTCTCGATGGGTGGCATGTGCGAGACGATCCCCGTGCGCATCGTGCCGGTGGAGTTGCGCGGCGAGGCGAACAAGTACGCCAACAACCGCACGATGGTGCTCGAGGTCGCCATGGAGGGCCCGACGGACGAGAACGGCGCGCCGACCTGCAATGGTTCGGGCGAGACC
This sequence comes from Steroidobacteraceae bacterium, assembly GCA_025458865.1. GTDB lineage: Bacteria > Pseudomonadota > Gammaproteobacteria > Steroidobacterales > Steroidobacteraceae > SG8-30. The sequence continues at coordinate 19,369 of JALORP010000016.1, forward strand.
CTGCCGCTGGCCCCGGGCGACTGGGAGTTCAGCGCGCCGCTCGCCTCGGGGAGCACGAAGTGCACCCGCGACATCCAGGCTGGCGGCGACCTGAGCATCCGGCTCGTGGACGGCGCGGAAGGCTGCGGCGGCCCGCAGGCCGCGCCGGCCGCGGAGGATGTGGCGCCGGCTGAAGGTGAAGCGCCGGCTGAAGGCGCGGTGCCGGCTGAAGGCGAGGCTGCGTCCGCCGAAGCCTCGGCTGCCGGCTGATCCGGACCAAGCCTCACCGACTGGAGGGCCGGCGCGGGTGACCGTGCCGGCCCTCGTCGTTTCCATGGCCGCGACTTTCCCGCCCTGGATGCCCCCGATGTTCGGCGCGGTCGGCCGCATCGCGCCCGGGCTGGCCGCGCGCCTCGCGGCCGAGCTGCTCTGCCGGCCGGGCGGTCGCAACCCGCCGCAGTCCTGGGAGCACGAGCCCGGACTGTCCGCGGGCGCGCCGACGAAACTGGCCTGCGGCCTGCACGCCCTGTGCTGGGGCGACCGTGGGCCGGTCGTGCTGGCGCAGCACGGCTGGCGCGGACGGCCGACCCAGTTCGTGCGCCTCGCCGGCGCGCTGGTTTCGCGCGGCTACCGGCTGGTGGCGCTGGATGCGCCCGGGCACGGGGTGTCGCCGGGGCGGCGGCTGTCCACCCGCATCCTCGCCGACCTACTTCGCGCGGCCGCCGGGGAACTCGGCGGCGTGCACGCCGTGATTGGCCACTCCTTCGGCGGCGCGGCCGCCGGCATCGCGCTGGAGGAGGGTCTCGCGGCGAGGCGACTCGTCGTGATCGGAAGCCCTACGCGCGTCAGCGCGATGATGACGCAGTTCGGCGGCGAGATGGGCCTGCCCGGCCCAGCTCAGCTGCGGCTCGCTCGCCTTTTCGAGGCGCATGCCCGCCGTCCGCTGCGCGAGCTCGACCTCGTCGCGCTCGGCCCCGCTGTCGCCTCGCGCGCGCTCATCGTGCACGACGAGGACGACGACGTGATCCCGGTATCGCAGGCTCGCGACCTGGAGCAGGCCTGGCCCGCCGCCCAGCGGCTGTACACGCGCGGCCTCGGCCACCGCGAGGTCCTCGCCGAACCCGCCGTGGTCGAGGCGGTCTCGGCGTTCGTGGACTCGCCCGGATGATCCGCGGCGCATCCGCGAACCATCGCTGGTCGAAACGCAGCCCATGAAACGCCTGCTGCCCTCCATCGTCTCGGTGATCATCATCACGATCGCGGCGGTGGTCCTCTACCGCACGCTGTCCGCCATCGAGCCGGCCCAGGTCGCGGCGAGTTTCCGCGCGCTGCCCGCCAGCGCACTCGTCCTGGCGGGCCTGTTCGCCGCTGGCGCACTCGCCTCGCTTGCGACCTACGAGGTCGTGATGCTGCGCGAGCTGCGTCCGGGGCTGCCCTGGCGACGGCCGGCGCTCGTCGGGCTCATCGCGTATCCGATCGGCCACGCCGTGGGCTTCGGCGCGCTCTCCGGCGGCGCGATCCGCTACCGGCTCTACCAGCCGCTGGGGCTCGGGCCTCTCGAGGTCGGCAAGGTCATCGTGCTGTCCGCGCTGCCGTACGCCGCTGGGCTCGGCGTGCTCTGCGCGGTGGCCCTCGTGGCCGAGGCCGACGCCGTGTCGCCCCGGCTCAACCTGAGCGTCGCCGGGGCGGTGGCGATCGGCGCGGCGCTGCTCGCGACGCACGCCGCCTACGTGGTCGCGGTGCTCCGCCTGCGCGGCCCGCTCAAGCTGCGCTGGTTCGAGGCCGAGCTGCCGGGCCCGCGGCTGACCGCCTTCCAGTACGCGCTGGGACTCGCCGAGGTGCTCTCGGCGGCGGCGGTGCTGTACGTGCTGCTGCCGGAGGGCTCGACCGGCGGCTTCCTGGCCTTCGTCGGCCTCTACGTCGTGGCGATCCTCGCCGGGGTGCTGTCGAGCGTTCCCGCAGGCCTCGGGGTGTTCGAGTCGGTGCTGCTGCTCACGCTGCGCGACGTGCCCGCCGAGGCGCTGCTGGGCGCGGTGCTCGCCTACCGGCTGCTCTACGAGCTGCTGCCGTTCCTGCTCGGGCTCGCGCTGTTCCTGGGCTGGGAGCTTCTGGCCCGGCGCCGCTGAGTCTCTTGCGCCTCAGCCGCTGCCGGGCGGCTCGACCGGCGCCACGAGGATCTCGAGGCGGCCGTAGGGAGAGGGATCCAGCACGCGGCGTCCGTTGCGCTGGAGCCAGTCGATGGCGGGCAGCGTGACCATGTCGCCCTCGCTTCGATCCTCCGGGGGCGCGCCGAGGAGCACCGCCGGCGTGAACACGACGATGTAGCGTTCGCGGGAGACGGAGGGGTCGAAGGGTGCGACCAGCGCGAGGCCGGGCCCGCCGCCCGGCCTGGCAAGCGAGGGTTCGAGCCTGAGGTTCTCGAGCCCCGAAACGCGCGTGACGACGAACGACTCGTCCAGCATGGCGACCACGGGGTAGAACACGCTGCCGCCCGGCGGCTCGCCGTCGAAAAGCGTCTTGATGCGCACGCGGTAAGGCTTGTCGCCCCCGGGCAGGCGGAAGGCGGCGAAAGGGCTGAGGCCGCTGTGGAACTCGAAGGCAGGGCTCTCGCTGCCGATCGTCGCCTGCACCGTGCCCGCGTCTGGCAGCGGCGCGTAGTCGAACTGCGCAGGGTCGGTGCAGCAGGGCGCGGCGCGCTCGTAGGCCGCAAAGCGCTCGCCGAGGCCGGCCGGATAGGGCGTCGGCGCCGCCGCGCAGCCGGCCAGCAGGAGGAAAGATGCGAGCCAGCCGCTGCGGTGGAATGACATGGCGCAAGGCTAGCACGAGCGCCGGGGTGGGAAACGGCCGCGCCGCGGGAGCCGGGCGTCGTGCGTCCCGGAGGGCGCTTGCCTACAATCGTCGCGCCGCAGGAGTTCGCAAGTGACCTCGACCCCGATCGCCATCGCCATCGTCGGCGCCGGCCTGGCCGGCATCGCCTGCGCCCGGCGCCTGCAGGCCGCCGGCCTGCCGGTGCGCCTGTTCGACAAGGGCAGCGCGCCCGGAGGACGGATCGCTACCCGCCGGCGCGAGGATTCCGCCTTCGACCACGGCGCGCAGTACTGGACAGTGCGCGAGCCTGCCTTCGAGGCCGCCGTGGAGGAGGCCGCGCGGCAGGGCTGCGCCGAGCGCTGGAACCCGCGCTGGCCCGGCGGCGAGCAGCAGGCGCGCACGCTGTGGGTCGGCGCGCCGGGCATGGCCGGGATGCCCGCGGCGCTCGCGTCCGGCCTCGACCTGTCGCTGCGCTGCAGGATCACGTCGCTCGTGCGCGACGGGTCCGCGTGGAATCTCTGCGACGACCTCGGCCGCAGCCTCGGGCCCTTCGCGCTCGTGGTGCTCGCCCTGCCCGCGCCGCAGGCGGCTGAGCTGGCCGCGTCCGCGACGCCGGTCGCCGCGCGCGTCGCTGCCGTGCCCATGGCGCCCTGCTGGGCGGCGATGCTGGCGTTCGAGTCGCCGCTGGACCTGCCGTTCGACGCCGACTGGCGCGAGGACACCGTGCTGCCGTGGGTCGCGCGCAATTCCGCCAAGCCGGGCCGGCGTGGACTCGATGCCTGGGTGCTGCACGCCGACGCCGAGTGGTCGCGCGGGCGCCTGGAGGCCTCGCCGGCGGCCGTGCAGGCCGAGCTGGTGCAGCGCTTCGAGCAGCGCGCCGGCCGGCCCCTGCCCCCGCTCGCGCACGCGAGCGTGCACCGCTGGCGCTACGCGCGGGTCGAGGCGCCCGCGGGCGAGCCCTGGATCGCGGACTGGGATGCCGGGGTGGCCTTCTGCGGGGATTGGTGCCTGGACGCCCGGATCGAGGCTGCCTTCCTGTCGGGGGACGCGCTGGGCGAGGCGCTCGCGGCGCGGTTGGCGCGCTGAGGCGGGCGCCGCGCGCGACCGGCCGAAACGCCCGCGGCGCGCCGCCCGGCCGCGGCTTCGCTAGAATTCGCGCGCGCTTACAGGAGTGAACCGAATGCTCGCTGCCAGCCTGCGGCCGATGGCGGCCGTCGCGGCCGTCGCCCTGCTCGGCGCCTGCGCCGCCACCGCCCCCGAGGGCAAGAGGACCATGAACGACGAAAGCACCCAGCCGGTGCCGCCGGTGGCGGCCGTCAGGCCCCACGAGGTGGCCTCGCCCCACGGCAGCCGCACGGACGAGTACTACTGGCTGCGCGACGACACGCGCGAGAGCCGCGAGGTGCTCGGTTACCTCGAGGCCGAGAACGCGTACAAGGACGCGATGCTGGCCCACGTCGCGCCGCTGCAGGAAAAGCTGTACGGCGAGATCGTCTCGCGCATCCAGCAGGACGACGCGAGCGTGCCCTACCGCAAGCGCGGCTACTGGTACTACAGCCGCTTCGAGGCCGGGCAGGAGTACCCGGTCTACGCGCGCAAGCGTGGCTCGCTCGAAGCCCCCGAGGAGGTCATGCTCGACGGCAACCAGCTGGCGAAGGGCCGCGAGTTCTACCAGGTCGGCGCGCTCGAGGTGTCGCCGGACGACCGCTACGTCGCCTGGGCCGAGGACACGGTCGGCCGGCGCCAGTACACGCTGCGCATCCGCGACCTCACGACCGGAGAGATCCTGCCGGACCGCATCGAGAACACCGACGGCGACATCGCGTGGACCGCCGACAGCGCGAGCGTCCTCTACATCGAGAAGGACCCGCAGACGCTGCTCGGCTACCGGGTGCGGCGCCACGCGCTCGGCGCCGATCCCGCGCAGGACCCGCTGGTCTACGAGCAGGAGGACCTGTCCTTCTACACCGGCCTGACGACCACGAAGGACGACCGCTACATCCTGATCGTCTCGGCCGGTACGCTGACGAGCGAGGTCCGCTTCGCCGACGCGGCCGACCCCGCGCTCGCCTTCAGGACGTTCCTGCCTCGCGAGAAGGGCCACGAGTACGACGTCGAGCACCTCGACGGGCGCTGGATCATCCGCAGCAACTGGGAGGCGCCCAACTTCCGCCTGATGGAGGCGAGGCTGGGGGAGGAAGGTGACCGCACCCGCTGGCGCGAGGTCGTCGGCCACCGCGACGACGCGTTCATCCACGACTTCGACGTTTTCCAGGACTTCCTCGCGGTGAACGAGCGCAGCGACGGCCTGCGCAAGATGCGCATCCTGCGCTGGGACGGGAGCAAGGACTTCCACGTCGCCTCGGACGAGCCGGCCTACGCGACGTTCTTCGGGACGAATGCCGAGCTCGACACGACCGTGCTGCGATACGTCTACGGGTCGCTGACGACGCCCTACACGACCTACGACTACGACGTCGCGACCGGCGAACGCCGGCTCATGAAGCGCGAGCCGGTGCTGGGCGACTTCGACCCGGCCAACTACGTCACGGAGTACCGCTGGGCGCCGGCGAGGGACGGCACGAGGATCCCCGTGTCCATCGTCCACCGCAAGGGCGTCGCGCGCGACGGCAAGGCGCCGCTCCTGCAGTACGGCTACGGGTCCTACGGCTACGCCATGGACCCGACGTTCTCGATTTCGCTGCTGCCGCTGCTGGACCGCGGCTTCGTCTATGCCATCGCCCACATCCGCGGCGGCCAGGAGATGGGCCGGCGTTGGTACGACGGCGGCCGCCTGCTCAACAAGAAGAACAGCTTCACCGACTTCGTGGACGTCACGCGCTTCCTCGTCGACGAGCGCTACGGCGACCCGAAGCGCGTCTTCGGCCGCGGCGGCAGCGCCGGCGGCCTGCTGATGGGCGCGGTCGCCAACATCGCGCCTGCCGACTACCGCGCCCTGCTGGTGCACGTGCCGTTCGTGGACGTGGTGACCACCATGCTGGACGACAGCATCCCGCTCACCGCCAACGAGTACGACGAGTGGGGCAACCCGGCCGACAAGGCCTACTACGACTACATGCTGTCCTACTCGCCCTACGACAACGTCGCGCGCCAGGACTACCCGGCGATGTACGTGACCACGGGCCTGTGGGACAGCCAGGTGCAGTACTTCGAGCCCGCGAAGTGGGTGGCGAGGCTGCGCGCGCGCAAGACCGACTCGAACCCGCTGCTGTTCCGCACGACCATGGAGGCGGGCCACGGCGGCAAGTCGGGGCGCTTCGAGAGTTTCCGCGAGGTCGCCGAGGAGTGGGCGTTCCTGCTCGACCAGGCGGGCCTGCGGGATTGAGCCGGGCCGGCGGGGCGCCGTCCGGTCTCAGCCAGGGCCGAGCCTGAACCGCAGGCGCAGGCCGACGCGCGTCTCGCCGCCGGGCGGCGGCTCGTAGCGCCAGCTGGCGATCGCAGCGAGCGCCGAGGAGTCGAAGACACCCCTGGGGTCGGCGTCCACGATGCGTGCGTCGCGCGGCCGGCCGTCGGCGCTGACCGTGAACTCAACCTCCACCCAGCCCTCGATGCCGCGGGACGCCGCCCGCTGCGGATAGACCGGCGCGGCGTGGGCGATGCGCACCAGCGTGGACTCCAGCTGCACGCCGGCGACGCTCGACGGGCGGGGGGCCGCCGGGGCGGCTTCCGCGCGCGCCTCGAGCAACTGTTCAGGCGAGGCGAGGCCTGCCGCGGCCGCGAACAGCTTCTCCGCCTCGGATGCCCGTCCTTCCGCGGCGACCCGCTTCGCCTGCGCGAGCAGGCGCTCGCCCAGAAGCGCGGCGGTGTCCGCGACGCCGTCGAATCCAGGGTCGGAGGCGCGCAGCAGGTCGAGGTAATGCTGGGCGGAGTCGCCGGCAGGCTCGGTGAGGCGGCCCTGCGCGAGGCGCTGGTTGGCGAGCGCGAGCAGCCGCGCGCGCTCCTCACGCTCCGTGGCCGCGCGCAGGGCGTCGAGCTGTGCCTGGATCTGCTGCACGGCCGCCGGATCCACGCCGAGCTCCGACGCGCGCGCGATCCAGCTGGCGGCCTGCACGGTCTGGCTGCCGGCGATGGCTTCACGCGCGCTGGCGATCGCGCGCTCGAACTGGAGTTCGCGGTCCGTCCTCTGGGGCGCGGCCGCCGCTGCGGTGGCCGCCGGCGGCGGGGCCGTCGCGGGCCGGCTCGGCGCGCGCAGCCGCGCGCGTTCGGCGGCCAGTTGCGTCGAGAACTGCTCGAGGCGCGGGTGCTGCGGGTTCGCGATCCGGGCGGCGTCCAGCGCGCTGGCGGCGGCGGCGGGGTTGCCGTCGAGCAGCGCGAACTCGGTCTCCACCAGCAGCAGGTCGGCCGTGCGCGCGAGGCCGTCGAGCGCCGCCGCGTTGCCGGTGTCCTTCGCAAGCACCGCCCGGAACGACTCGATGGCGTTGCGGCCGGCGGGCTCGGCGTAGCGACCCTCCTCCAGCGCCCGCTCCGCTTCACCAAGCAGCCGCTCGATCTCGGCCGCCTGGGCCAGGTCCTGGGCCCGGGCCTGGGCCGCGGCAGGCGTCCTTGTCGCACCCGCGGCAGGCAAGGGCGGCTCTTCCCGTGCGTCCCGGGGCGCCTGGAGGTACAGGGCGGCGGCGGCGACGACGACGAGCAGCAAGCCCGCGATCGCCGCCATGCGCCCGAGCCCCCGCAGCGGCGGTGGGGAGCTGGCCCTGGGCCCGGTGGGCGCCGGAGCAGTCGGGGGCGGCGTGCTCGCCGCCGCGACGGGCTTCGCGGGCGCCGCAGGCTTCGGGGGCGGCTGCTCGCCGAGGCGCCGCACGCCGGCCTCGACGAAGGTTCGCGCCCGATCCTCCGAGAGCGGTTTGTGCAGGAAGCGGAAGATCGCACCGGAGGAGATCAGCGCGGACAGCGCGGCCTCGTCGTCCCGGCGGCCGGTCACGAGGATGGGCAGTCCCGGGAACTGTCCACTCAGGCTCTCGACGATCCTGCCGGTGTCGTGGCCGGTGACCGCCACGTCGATCAGCAGCACGCTCGATGGCGCCGCCAGCAGGAGTTCAGCGGCCTGGGAGGCGTCGCTGGCACGCCAGAGGCGGTGACGGTCCTTGAGCGCGCTGCGCAGCAGGTCGAGCATCGCGTCATTGGTCGCAACGGCGATGACGTTGCCGGCGGCGTCACGCGAGGCGCTCTGGAACGCGGGCGTGTCGGCTGGCAGACCAGACTGGGAGGCTCGTTTCGGCACGGTGAGTCGGTGGACGGTCCTTGAATTTGCGCGAAATCCACGTGGCGGACAGTGGCTACCGAGCCGCTTTCGCGTGCACGGATTCTTGACAATAGCCGCCGTCGCGGGCGAGACACAGGTCCCGTTTCGCCGTCGCAGCCTGTGAACCAGTTCAAAAATCGCCAGCTGGCCAAGCGGTTGGGAAGGTCGACTGGCAGGGCCGTCCGGCGGCCTCGTGGCCTGTTGCGCCGATGTCTCACCGGGGGCGGCTCGAAGACCGGGGCTGCCCTTATGTGAAACTCGACAGGCGGCTGGCGGCATGCCTAACGTGCTCCGGCACCGCTCGAAGGACATCGCTCCCATGCGCGAAATGGTCTTCACGTCCAGCCTGCCGGTCGAACACCACCGCGAGCTGGAGTTGCTGTTGTTCTTCAATCGCCGACAGGATGCGGTGCGCCCCGGAATCGTGGCGGCCATCGACCGATACGGCGCTCCCGAAATCGTCAACGACGGCCGCTGCGTGCGGGTACGCGTCGCGGGGCCCACCGAGGTGCAGTGCCTGTTCGCGGTCGAACGCCACGGATCTCTGTCCCGGCCGGTCGGCCTCGTGCTCTATACCCGCGACAGCTTCGAGCACCTCACGATCCTGCACCTCGTGGTCGCCGCGGCCTACGCCGCGGACGGTCCGCTCGCCTCGCGGCGGCTGCCCCTTCGCCTCGTGCAGGCGGTGCGGCGGGTCGCGCGCCGGACCTCCGGCATCCGTCACGTCGAGCTGATGTACTCGTCCGGCCGCGGGCGCGGCGGGGCCGTCGCGCGCGCGGCCTTCGGCTGAGGGCGATCCCGCGCCGTCACGCCGTGAAGCTCAGGCGAGCGGGCGCCGCTCCACGAGGTTGGTGCTGCGGCAGCTGAAGACGACCTCGTCCCGGTCGTTCAGCAGCTTGTATTCGAACACGACGACGCCGCGGCGCGGGTCGCTTGCCGACTCCCGCTTGCCAAGGCAGCGGGCCCGGGCGCGGATGCGGTCGCCGGCGCGCAGCGCGCGCGCAAAGCGCACGTCGTCCCACGCGACGCCGCAGATCCACGCGATGTCCGAGGCGATCTCGTGGTCGAGCCGCCGCCACAGCGCCATGGTGTAGATGCCGGAGGCCACGACTTCGCCGAAAATGGAGTCGCGCGCCGCGTCCTCGTCCGCGTGGAACCACTGCGGGTCGTACTGGCGCGCGAATGCGACCATGTCCTCGCGCACGACCTCGTGCGTCGAGGACTCCAGCTCCTCGCCCACCAGCAGGTCCTCGAAGTAACGGCGCTCGCCCATGACATCCAGCCCTCCGGAAGGCGCGCACTATGTCGGCAGCGGGCCCGCGCCCGCAACCCCGCCGTCCCGGGCCCGCCGACGCGCCCGGATCGCGGCCCTCGCCGTCGCCTTGGCGGCAGGCCTCGTGGGCGCGCTCGCGGCGCTCGCGGATCTCGCGTGGTGGCTCGAGCTGTTCGCGCACTTCCGGCCGCAGTACGCGCTGGCGCTCCTGGCCTCGGGCGCCGCCCTCGTCGCGCTCCGCGCCCGCGCGGCGGGCGTCGCTGCGCTGCTGCTCGCCGCCGTCAACGCGCTGCCCCTGCTGCACTACTACCATCCGCGGCCGCCACCGGGGCCGCCGGGGCCTGAGCTGCGCGCAGTGCTGGCCAATGTCTGGTACCGCAATGCAGACCCCGGGCGCCTGCTGGCATGGTTGCGCGAGTCGCCGCCCGATGTCGCGGTGCTGCTCGAGGTGACCCCACAGTGGCGCGCAGCGATCGCGGCGCTCGCGGACGTGCTCCCCTACCAGGCGCACTCGGCCGGCGTGCTGGTGGCGAGCCGGAGGCCCCTCGGCGCACTGCGCGCCGTCGAGTTCGAAGGCGAGGATGAGGGCGCGCTGGTGTTCACGACGGAACTCGCCGGCGTGCCGGTCACGGTCATCGGGGCGCATGCCAGCTGGCCGCTGGGAGCCGTCGTCGCGGCGCGGCGCGGCGCGCAGCTCGAGACGCTCGCCGGCCTCGCGCGCGAGGCGCCGGGACCGGTGCTGCTGCTCGGCGACCTGAACCTCACCGCGTTCTCGCCGCATTTTGCACGGCTGCTGGCCGGCGGCAACCTCGCCGACTGCGCCGCCGGGCGAGGCTTCGTGCCGAGCTGGCCGGTGTCCTTCCCGCCGCTTGGGCTGCGCATCGACCACTGCCTGCACGGCCCGGGACTGGCGCCGGCCGTCCTGCGGAACGGGCCGCGGATCGGCTCGGACCACTACCCGCTGGAGGTGACGCTTCGCGCAGCCACCGCAGCGCGCGGTCCCGCCGGTGGCCTCAGGAGCGGGTCGGCGCTCCCGACATCCCGCCGGTGAGCACGAGGCGCATGGCGGTCTCGACGGGCAGGTCGAGTGGCTCGAGCTGCTCGCGCGGCAGCAGCAGGGTGTAGCCGCCGATCTGGTAGCTCATCGGGAAGTACACCGCGACCGTGCCCTCCGCGCCAGGCCCGAGGCCGAGCTCGCCCGCGTCGTCCCGGGTCACGAAGCCCACGACGCGCGCCTCGCCGAAGCGGGCCAGCACCACCCGGCGCAGCTCGCGCTTCTCGCCGCCCGTCGGAAGGAAGCTGGCGAAGTCGCGCACCGCGCCGTAGACGCTCTTCACGATCGGGATGCGTTCCATGAGCGCCTCCCAGGCCGCGAGCAGGCGGCGGACCAGGAACGCGTTGACGGCGACGCCCGCCGCGATCAGCAGCAGGACGGCGGCGACGATCCCCATGCCGGGCCGGTAGAGGTCCTCGGGCACCACCAGCATGATCGCGCGGTGGAGCAGTGCCTCCACGGTAGTGCCGAGCCACCACAGCAGCCACAGCGTCAGGGCGATCGGCAGCACCACCACGAGGCCGCGCACCAGCGCGGCCCAGAGCTTGTTCAGCATGTCAGCCTCCCGAGGACTCCCGGCAGCGCGCCGGGGCAGGCGCTGGCATCATAAGCGAGCCGCCGCCACCGGAGATGCCCGAGGCCATGGATTCCGCCTTCACCCTCCAGCCGGTGACCCGGGCCGACGTTCCCGAGCTGCTCGCCCTCATCCGCGAGCTCGCCCGCTTCGAGCGGCTCGAGCACGAGGTCGTGGCGACCGAGGCGCTGCTCGCGGAGGCCCTGTTCGGCGCGACCCGCAATGCGGAAGCGCTGATCGGACGCAAGGGCGGCGAGGCCGTCGGCTTCGCGCTCTGGTTCCACAACTTCTCCACCTTCGTCGGCCGCCGCGGCCTGTACCTGGAGGACCTCTACATCCGCCCCGAGCACCGCGGCCGCGGCTACGGCAGGGCGATGCTCACGCACCTCGCGAGGCTCGCCCTGGAGCGCGGCTGCGGCCGGATGGAGTGGGCGGTGCTCGACTGGAACGTGCGGGCGGAGGACTTCTACCGTAGCCTCGGCGCCGAGCCGAAGTCCGAATGGCGGATCTTCCGCCTCGCCGGCCCGGCCCTGGCCGCCACGGCCTCATCCAGCGGGGCGCCTGATGCGAATGGACAGCAAACCCCGGAGGAATCGCCGTGAACCCGACCACCCGCGTGCTGGGAGTCGCCCTGCTCCTCGCCGCCCTCACCGGATGCCGATCCATGCCTGAGCCGATGCCCACCGTCGATTACGTGGACCTGCCCCGATTCATGGGCGACTGGTACGTCATCGCCAACATTCCAACCCGCATCGAGCGCGGGGCGCATAACGCCGTCGAGACCTACCGGCTCGACGATGACGGCAGCATCGCCACGACCTTCACCTTCAATGCCGGCGGCTTCGACGGTCCGCGCAAGGAGTACAACCCGCGCGGCTTCGTGCGCGACACGAAGACCAACGCGACCTGGGGCATGCAGTTCATCTGGCCGATCAAGGCCGAGTACCTCGTCGTCTACCTCGACGAGAACTACACCCAGACCGTCATCGGCCGCAGCGCGCGCGACTACGTCTGGGTCATGGCCCGCACGCCGCAGATCCCCGAGGCCGACTACCAGGCGATCCTCCGCCGCCTCGGCGAACTCGGCTACGACCTGTCCAAGGTCCAGCGCGTCCCGCAGCGCTGGTCGCCGACTCCGGCGAACTGACCATGATGAAACGCCTGCTGGCGCTGTGCGCCGCGCTCGCCGTCCTGCCGGCCCTGGCGGAGGCGCCTGCCGTGCCGCTCGAGCCGGTTGCCCCCGCCGCGCTGGAACAGCGTCTCGGCGAGGCCGACCTCGTGGTGCTGGACGTGCGCTCGGCCGAGGAGTTCGCGGCCGGCCACGTCCCGGGTGCCATCAACGTTCCCTACGACCAGGTCGCGGGACGCCTCGCCGAGCTCGCCGGCGCGAAGGACAAGGACGTGGTGCTGTACTGCCGCAGCGGCCGGCGCGTCGAGGTTGCCGCGGGCGTACTGGCAAAGAACGGTTTCACGCGCCTCTCGCATCTCGAGGGCGACTTCCCCGCCTGGAGCAAGGCTGGTCTTCCGACGCAGGCCACCGCGCCCGCGGCTCCCGCGACGGCCGTCGCGGCGCCTTAGCGCCGCCGGGCCCCGGCCCGCTCAGCCCAGCTTCGCCCTGATCCGCGCCGCGTGCTCCGCGAGCACGGCGGGGTCCGCCATCGCGCCCGACGTCATCCGCATGTCCTTGCCGTGGTAGCGCGGCACGATGTGGAAGTGCAGGTGGAACACCGTCTGGCCGGCGGGGGCGCCGTTGAGCTGGGCGATCATGACGCCAGGCGCTTCGAAGGCGTCGCGCACCGCCCTCGCCACGCGCTGCGTGGTGCGGATCGTGGCGGCGAGCGCCTCGGCGGGCAGCTCGAAGATGTCCTGCCCGGGCGTTTTCGGGACCACGAGGGTGTGACCCTCTGCCTGCGGCATGATGTCCATGAACGCGAGGGTGTGCTCGTCCTCGTAGACCTTGTGGCAGGGGACCTCGCCGCGCAGGATCCGCGCGAAGATGTTCGAGGGATCGTAGGGCATCGCTCGCTCCGGGGTGTCTGACCCGTCGAGGATAGCAGGCGCCGCCTCAGCGACCGAGCCGGCCGGTATCGAGGTCGATGCTGCGGATGCAGTGGTCCGGCCAGCGTGCGCCGCGAGGCTCGGCCGGATAGGGCCACATGCGGTACGACCCCTCGCGCAGCACCGTGGCGGCCTTCTCCCCGAGGACCAGGTGGTCGATCGGCGGGCGCGGCTTCTCGCCGGGCCGGCACGAGACCGGCCGCACGCCCGCTCCCGCGTTATTCAGGCGGGCGCCGGGCGGGTCGCCGTCGTCGATTTCCGGCCAGATCGCGGCGGTTCGCCCGGCGTCGTCGCGGGCCGGGCCCTGCTCGCGGCCCAGCTGCCGGTTGAAGTCGCCGACGACGATGAACGGAACGCCCTCGCGGGCGCGGTCGTCGATCCAGGCCTCGAGCGCCGGCACCTGTCGCGAGAGGACCTCGCAGGGCTGGCGGCCGGCGGTGAGCGGGTCCCAGGCGCAGCCGGACTTCAGGTGGACCGACAGCAGGCGCAGCGCGCGCGGCGTGCCCGGGAAGAGCGTGAGGTCCGCGCCCCAGCGCACGTCGTCGTTCGCGAGCCCCAGCGCGCGGTAGTCGGCGTTGCAGCGGTGCGGCAGCCCGCGGCGCACGGCGAAGCCGGTGTTCTGGACGTGGCGGCGGGCGGTGAAGCAGAAATCGTGCGAGGGGAACAGGCGCCGCGCGGCCGCCACGCCGTCCACCTCCTGCAGCGCGACGACGTCGGCATCCACGGTCGCGGCGAAGGCGGCGAGCCGTCCGAGGTCCTCGTCGCTCCAGCGCCTCTCCGTTCCGAGGTTGCAGTAGAGCGCCCGGTCGTCGCCCCGGGCCCGGCGGCCCTCGGGGAGGCAGTCGGCCATCAGCGCGTCGAACTCGCCAGGCTCGAGCAGCCACTCCGCGTTCCAGGTGGCGATTCGCAGCGGCTCCACGGCCTGCTCCGCGCAGGCCGGCAGCGCCACGAGCCCGAGCATCGCGAACAGCGCACGCATGCTTCCGCTCCCTTCGTGAAAGTCCCGCGCGCAAGGGTACACGCTGCCGGTCACGCCGGGGCCACCCCGGGGGAATCCGGTTGCGGCCACGGCCGCCGGCGTCGTATAGACGGCCGGGGGCCGCCGGGAACGGAGGGGGGATGGTTCCGGGCTGGGTGCTGCTGATCGCCTCGCTCGCCTACGCGGCCGTGCTGTTCGCCGTCGCGTGGCTGGGCGATCGCCGCCGCATATACCCCAGCCACGTCCGGCTGCGGCCGGTGGTGTACAGCCTCGCGCTCGCCGTCTACTGCTCGAGCTGGACCTTCTATGGCGCGGTCGGCAGCGCGGCGCGCGACGGCCCTTCCTACCTGCCGATCTACCTCGGCCCCGCGTTGCTGTTCGTGCTGTTCATGCCGTTCTTCGAGCGGCTCGTGCGCGTCGCGAAACAGCACAACGTCACCTCGATCGCGGACCTGGTCGCGTCGCGCTTCGGCAAGTCGAACCGGCTCGCCGTGGTGATCACGCTGATCGCGCTGACGGCCGCGGTGCCCTACGTCGCGCTGCAGCTCAAGGCCGTGGCGATGAGCGTGGAGGTGATGACGGGCGCGTCGCGCGAGGGCCTGGCCGGGCCCTGGGCCGCCGACAGCGCGCTGTGGGTGGCCGCGGCGATGGCCCTGTTCGCGATGCTCTTCGGCACCCGCGCGATCGACGCCGCCGAGCACCACCCCGGCCTGGTGCTCGCCGTCGCCGTGGAGTCGCTCGTCAAGCTGGTCGCCTTCGTCGCGGTCGGCCTGTTCGCGGCGGCGGCCTTCGGCGACCTCGGCTCGCTCGCGGCGGGCGTGCGGGCGCTGCCCGTGGCCGGCGACAACTTCGCGTCCCTCGTCACGCAGACGCTCATCGCGCTGACGGCGATCTTCTGCCTGCCCCGGCAGTTCCAGGTCGGGGTGGTGGAGTGCGCGGAGCCGGCCGACCTGCGGCGGGCGCGCTGGATGTTCCCCGCGTACCTCGCCGTCATCAGCGTCTTCGTGCTGCCCATCGCGGCGCTGGGGCTCGCGGGGAGCGGCGGCGCCGCCGTGAATCCGGACACGTTCGTGCTGCGGCTGCCGCTTGCCGCCGGGCACGAGTGGCTGGCGATGCTGGCCTACATCGGCGGCTTTTCCGCCGCCACCGGCATGGTGATTGTGGTGTGCGTCGCGCTCGCCACGATGATCAGCAACGACCTGCTGCTGCCGCTCATCTGGCGGCTGCGCGCGCGCCGCGGCGAGCTGGCGGCGCACTCGACGCGCCTCGTGCTGTGGACGCGCCGCGGCGCGATCGTGCTGCTGCTCGGGCTCGCCTTCGCGTACTACCGAGGCGTGCCCTCGACGCCGAGCCTCGCCTCGATCGGCCTGCTAGCCTTCGCCGCGGTCGCGCAGTTCGCGCCGGCGCTGCTCGCTTCGCTGTACTGGCCGCGCGCCAGCCGGGCCGGGGTGATGGGCGGCCTGCTCGCCGGCTACGGCCTGTGGTTCTATACGCTGCTGCTGCCGGGCCTGCTCGCCATCGAGGGCGCGCCGCCGCGCTGGGTGGCCGAGGGCCCTCTGGGTCTGGGCCTCCTGGCGCCGCAGGCCCTGCTCGGCCTCGCCCCGCCCGATCCGCTCACCCACGGCGTGTTCTGGTCGCTCCTCGCGAACGTACTGGTGCTGGTCACGGTGTCCCGCCTGCGCCGGCCCAGCCTCGACGAGCAGCTGCGGGCCTCGGCCTTCCTCGAGCCGGAGCCGGCGGATGCCGGCCTGCGCGGCGCCCCGATTCCGGGCGGGGCGACCGCGGGCGACCTGATGACGCTCGCGGAGCACGTGCTGGGGACGAAGGTCGCCGCGAGGCTGGTGGCGGAACACGCGCAGGAGACGGGGCGGCCGCTCGCGCCCGCCGATCCGGCCGATGTTGGCCTGCTTCGCCGCGTCGAGCACGACATCGCAGGCGCCATCGGCGCCTCCTCGGCGCGCCTGATGCTCACCAGCACGCTGCGCGGCGCGGGCCTCAAGCTGGGGCAGGTGGTCGCACTGCTCGACGAGGCCTCCGCGCAGCTGCGCCTCTCGCGCGGCCTGCTCGAGGCCATGATGGACAATATGGCGCAGGCGATCAGCGTCGTGGACCGCGACCTGAAGCTGGTCGCCTGGAATCGCCGCTACGAGGAGATGTTCCGCTACCCGCCGGGGCTGCTGTACGCCGGCCAGCCGGTCGAGGACGTGCTCCGCTTCAACGCCGGCCGCGGCTGGTGCGGGCCGGGCGAGGTCGAGGACCTCGTGCGCCGGCGCATGTCGCATCTCGCAGCCGGCAGTCCCCACGTGTCGAGCCGCGAGCTGCCGGACGGGCAGGTGATCGAGCTGCGCACGCAGCCGCTCGACGACGGCGGGCTCGTCACCACCTTCACGGACGTCACGGACTACAAGCGCGTCGAATCCGAGCTGCGCCACGTGGCCGAGACGCTCGAGGAGCGCGTGCTCGAGCGCACCGAGCAGCTGCGGCAGGCCAAGCTCGAGGCGGAGCAGGCGAACCAGGGCAAGACCCGCTTCGTCGCCGCCGCGAGCCACGACCTGCTGCAGCCGATGAATGCCGCCCGCCTGTTCCTCTCGGCGCTGCGCTCCCACGACCTGCGCGATCCCGAGGCGAAGAGCCTCGCCGAGCGCGTGGACACCTCGCTGCGCGCCGCCGAGGAGCTGCTCGACGCGCTGCTCGACGTCACCAAGCTCGACTCGGGCGGCGTCACGCCGCAGCCCGCGGACTTTCCGGCGGCGCAGCTGCTCGAGTCCCTCGCCGAGCAGTTCGCGCCGCTCGCGGCGGACCGCCGGCTGTCCCTCAAGGTGGTGCCGACCCGCGTCGCCGTCCACAGCGACCCGCGCATGCTGAAGCGCGTCCTGCAGAACTTCGTCGGCAACGCCCTTCGCTACACCCGCCGCGGCGGTGTGGTGATCGGCTGCCGCCGGCGCGGCGCCGAGGTCGAGTTCCAGGTCTGGGACAGCGGCCCGGGCGTGCCCGCCGAGGCGCTCACGGAGATCTTCGAGGAGTTCCGCCGCCTCGAACAGCCGTCGCCCTGGGGCGAGAAGGGCCTCGGCCTCGGCCTGTCCATTTGCGACCGCATCTCGCGCCTGCTCGACGCGCCCCTCGTCGTGCGCTCGCGCCCGGGCCGCGGCAGCCTCTTCGCGATCCGCGTGCCGCGCAGCACGGCCGCCGTCCGCCCGCGGGCGGAGGGGCCACAGCGGACCCGCGCCGCGGCGCTCGCCGGCCTTACGGTGCTGTGCCTCGACGACGAGCCGGACATCCTGGCCGGCATGGCCGCGCTGCTCGGCCGGTGGGGCGTGCGCGTGCTCGCGGCGCGCAGCGCGGGCGAGGCGCATGCGCTCGTCGCCTCGACGCGGCCCGACGCGGTGCTCGCGGACTATCACCTGCGCGGGGAGCAGACCGGGCTCGAGGTGCTGGGTGAGCTCTGCGGGCGTGCGGGCGGCTGTCCCGGGGCGCTCATCACGGCCAATGCCAGCGAGTCGCTCGCCCAGCAGGCGCGGGAGCGCGGCTACGCCGTGCTTCGCAAGCCGGTCAAGCCGGCGGCGTTGCGCGCGCTGCTGGCTTCGTTTCCGCGGGCGCGGGTGTCGGCTCAGGCCGCCGGGCCGTCCTGAGCGGCCCGAGGCGCGGCCGCGGCGCGGTCCAGCGAAAGCCGCTGCGCCAGCACCACCGCCTGGGTGCGGTTGGTGGCGCCGAGCTTCTGCATGATCGCGGTCATGTGGGCCTTGATCGTCGCTTCCGACACGCCGAGCTCCCAGGCGATCTGCTTGTTGAGCAGGCCGGAGGACAGCATGGTCAGGACGCGGAACTGTTGCGGGGTGAGGGTGGCGAGCCGCGCGGCGGTCTCGGCCTCGCCGTCCTCGAGCGCCGGGCTGTCGAGATCGACTCCCCCGGGCACCCACAGGTCGCCGTCGAGCACCGCCCGCAGCGCTTCCACCATCTCCTCGACGGAAGACGATTTCGGCACGAAGCCGGCCGCGCCGTGGGCGATGGCGCGGCGGACGACGGCCGGGTCCTCGTTGGCCGAGATGATGACCACCGGCAGCGACGGCTGGTGCGCGCGCACCTGAACGAGCGCGCTGAATCCCTGCGCGCCGGGCATGTTGAGGTCGAGCAGCAGCAGGTCCGCGTCGGCGTTGCGCTCAACCGCCTCGGTGAGCGACGCCACGCTGTCGGCCTCGATCACCGCGGCGTCCGGCAGCGCGCGGCCGAGCGCGAGGCGCAGCGCCTCGCGGAACAGCGGGTGGTCGTCGGCGACGAGGACCTTCGGGGCCAAGGCTCGATCCCCCGCGAGCGTCAGGCGTCGGTGTCGAGGCGGTGGCTGACGAGCTCCCTGACAACGCCGGGGTCGGCGAGCGTGGAGGTGTCGCCGAGCTGGTCCGCCTCGTTGGCCGCGATCTTGCGCAGGATGCGGCGCATGATCTTGCCGGAGCGCGTCTTCGGCAGGCCCGGCGCCCACTGGATGAAGTCGGGCGAAGCGATCGCGCCGATCTCCTTGCGCACCCACTGCCTCAGCTCGTCGCGCAGCGCGATGGAGGGCTCTTCGCCGGCGTTCAGAGTGACGTAGGCGTAGATCCCCTGGCCCTTCACGGCGTGCGGGCAGCCGACGACCGCCGCCTCGGCAACCTTTGGGTGCGCGACGAGCGCGCTTTCGACCTCCGCGGTGCCTATGCGGTGGCCGGAGACGTTGATGACGTCGTCCACGCGACCGGTGATCCACCAGTAGCCGTCGGCGTCGCGGCGCGCGCCGTCCCCGGTGAAGTAAGTCCCCCTGAACGTGGTGAAGTAGGTATCTATGAAGCGGCGGTGATCTCCGTAGACCGTGCGCATCTGGCCCGGCCAGCTGCCGAGCAGCACGAGGTTCCCTTCGGCGGCGCCGTCGAGCGGCTTGCCCTCGTTGTCCACGAGCTGCGGGCGGACGCCGGGCAGCGGCCGCGTGGCCGAGCCGGGCTTGAGCGGCGTGGCGCCGGGCAGCGGCGAGATCAGGATGCCGCCGGTCTCGGTCTGCCACCAGGTGTCCACGATCGGGCAGCGGCCGTCGCCGACCACGCGGTGGTACCACTCCCAGGCCTCGGGATTGATGGGCTCGCCGACGCTGCCGAGCAGGCGGATGCTGGCGCGCGAGCACTGCTTCACCGGCGCGTCGCCCTCGCGCATCAGCGCGCGGATCGCCGTCGGCGCGGTGTAGAAGATCGTGACCCGGTGCTTGTCCACGACCTCCCAGAAGCGGCTGACGGTCGGGTAGTTGGGCACGCCCTCGAACATCAGGCTGGTGGCGCCGTTCGACAGCGGGCCGTAGACCACGTAGCTGTGGCCGGTCACCCAGCCGACGTCGGCCGTGCACCAGAAGACGTCCTGCTCGCGGTAGTCGAAGACCATCGCGAAGGTGAAGTTGGCGTAGACGAGGTAGCCGCCGGTCGTATGCAGCACGCCCTTCGGCTTGCCGGTGGAACCGGAGGTGTAGAGGATGAACAGCGGATCCTCGGCGTTCATCCGCGCGGGCTCGCATTCGGCCGGCTGCGCGTCCACGACCTGGTGGTACCAGGCGTCGCGGCCTTCCTGCCAGGCGATGGGCCCGCCGGTGTGCTTCACCACGACGACCTTCTCCACGCAGGGCAGGTCGTGGCCGGCGAGGGCGGCGTCCACGTTCGCCTTCAGCGGGATCTTCTTGCCGCCGCGCACGCCCTCGTCGGCCGTGATCACGAGCTTCGAGCCGCAGTCCTCGATGCGGCCCGCGAGCGACTCGGGGGAGAAGCCGCCGAACACGATGGAGTGGACCGCCCCGATGCGCGCGCAGGCGAGCATCGCCACGGCCGCCTCGGGGATCATCGGCATGTAGATGGTGACGCGGTCGCCTTTCCCGACGCCCATCGCGCGCAGCGCGTTGGCGAAGCGGCACGTGCGCTCGTAGAGCTCGCGGTAGGTGACGCGGTACGACACGGAGGGATCGTCGCCCTCGAACAGCAGCGCGGTCTTGTCGCCGCGCTGCGCGAGCTGGCGGTCCAGGCAATTGACCGACACGTTGAGCTCGCCGTCTTCGTACCAGCGGATGCGGAAGTCGTCCGGGTCGAAGGAGACGTCCTGGATCCTCGTGGGAAAGCGCATCCAGTCGATGCGCCTCGCGATGCGGGCCCAGAAGCCCTCGGGGTCGCGGACCGACTCCTCGTACATCGCCTCGTAGTCGGCCGCCTTGACGGCGGCGGCGGCCGCGAAGGGCTCCGGAACCGGATAGGTCTTGTTCGTCATCTGCGTTTCCCCCCGAGCATGGCCCCGCCCGGCCTCATTGACCAAGGTCAAAGCATTTTACGGACCGCCCGTGGGATGAATAGGACCATGGTCGTACGGGTAATCCGCGCCCTCCGGGCGCCCGGTGTCGACCATCCGCCAATGGAGCCCGTGTCCGCGGCGCCGCTAGGCTCGATCCCGGACACCGAGGGGAGGACCGCCAGATGAACTCGAAGACCCAACGGGTGGCGATCACGCTGGCCGCGGCGGCCGCCCTGGCCCTGCCGGGCGCCGTGCTGGCCCAGACCGACAAGGAGCGCGAGCTCGAGGCACGGGTGAGCGAACTCGAGAAGATCGTGCAGCAGCTGCTCTCGGAGCGGCAGGCCGCCGGCGCCGCACCGGCCGCCGTAGCGGCGGCGCCCGCTGCGCCGTCGCCCGCCCCAGCGAAGGCCGGTCCGCCGCCCATCCAGGAAACCTCCATCGTGCCGAACGCGCTGGCGGGCACGAAGTTCTTCATCACGGGCTACGGCAAGCTCGACGTGCTGTACACGGACACGCAGGACGGGCGGATGCCGGCGGGAGCCGGTCGTGACTTCTACCTTCCCTCCGCCACGCCGGTCGGCAACGGCCCCTCGTACCAGGAGCTGCAGGCGCACATCAAGCAGACCCGCGTGATGTTCGGGACCGACTCGAGCTACGACGGCCACAAGCTCGGCGCGAGGCTCGAGTTCGACCTGTACGGCACCTCGCTCGGCAACGAGCGCATCACCAACACCTACGGCCTGCAGGTCCGCCACGCGTTCATCACCTACGACAAGTGGCTGTTCGGCCAGACCTGGTCGAACTTCCAGGACGTGACGACACTGCCGGAGAGCGTGGACTTCATCGGCAACACCGACGGTCAGATTTTCGTGCGCCAGCCGCAGCTGCGCTACGCGACAGGCGGCCTGTCGCTGTCGCTCGAGAACCCGGAGACGACGATCGTGCCCTTCGGCGGCGGGATCCAGCTCGTCTCCGACGAGAACCGCGCGCCGGACATGACCGCGGCCTACCAGTGGCAGGGATCCTGGGGCCACCTGCGCATGGCCGCGCTCGCCCGCGAACTGCGCTACGACATCGGCACGACCTCCGACGAGTCCTTCGCGCTGGCCGCCCAGCTGTCGGGCAAGTTCATGATCGGCCGCGACGACGTGCGGTTCACGCTGATCGGCGGCGACGCCATCGGCCGCTACACGGCGCTCAACTTCGCCAACGACGCCGTGATCGACGCCGGCGGGAACCTCGAGGCGATCTCCGGCATCGCCGGCTCGATCGCCTGGCGCCACGTGTTCACGCCGCAGTGGCGCACGAACCTGATGGTCGCCTACGGCGAGTACGACAACGACGTCTCGCTCACCGGCGGGAGCGTGAACAGGAGCTCGGTGTCCTGGGCGGCCAACGCGTTCTATTCGCCGGTGCCCAAGCTCGACCTGGGCCTGGAGTTCCGCTACGCAAAGCGCGAGCTCGAAGACGGCACGGACGGTTCGATGAGCCGCCTGCAGGCGACGGCGAAGTACGCGTTCTAGGAGAGGGGACAGTCCCCTATACCGCCCCGCTGAACGTGTCGCAGGCTTCGAGCGAGCCGGATTCGAGACCACGCCGGAACCAGCGCATGCGCTGCTCCGAGGTGCCGTGGGTGAACGAGTCGGGCACCACGCGGCCCTGCGCCTGGCGCTGCAGCCGGTCGTCGCCTACTGCGCTCGCCGCGCCGAGGGCCTCTTCGACGTCGCCGGCCTCGAGGATGCCCTTGGTGCGATCGGCGTGGTGCGCCCAGACGCCGGCGTAGCAGTCGGCCTGCAGCTCGAGGCGGACGGAGAGCTGGTTCGCCTCGGCCTGGCCTGAGCGCTGCTGGAGCTCGTGCACCTTGCCCGAGGTGCCGAGCAGGTTCTGCACGTGGTGGCCCACCTCGTGCGCGATGACGTAGGCCTCCGCGAAGTCGCCGCCGGCCCCGAGGCGACGCTCGAGGTCGTCGAAGAAGGACAGGTCGATGAACACGCGCTGGTCTGCCGGGCAGTAGAAGGGGCCCATCGCGGCTTCGGCGAAGCCGCAGCCCGACTCGACCGCGCCGCTGAACAGCACCAGCGCCGGCTCGCGGTAGGTCCCTCCACCCGCCTGGAACAGCGAGTGCCACACGTCCTCCGTGTCGGCCAGCACGACCGAGACGAACTCCCGGTGCCGCGCGTCCTCCGGGGTCTCGACGTAGGGCGCGTCGGACTGCTGGCTGCCGCCGACATCCACCGCCTGCATGCCGGACAGCAGCACGCGTGGGTCCACGCCGAGGAACAGGCTGATCACGACGACGGCGACCAGGCCCAGCCCGCCGCCCACCATGCCGCGGCGCACCGGCCGGCTGCCGCGCCGGTCCTCCACGTTGCTGCTCTGCCTGCGGCCTTCCCAGCGCATGCCCGGTCCTCCCCGTTGCCCGGAAATCTAGCATGGACAGGCAGTTGCGGACCGGAGCGTGGACAAAAGCCGCTATTGCGCCTGCTCGCCCGGGCGGTAGGATGACCACAGGTTGGTCCACGGAGGATTGAACATGACCCAGAAGCCCGACACTGCCCAGCTCATGGAAGACCTGAGGATCGTGGTGGAGGATGCGGAGGCCCTGATCAAGGCCACCGCGGGCCATACCGGCGAGAAGTTCGAGGGCGCCCGCAGCCGGGCCGAGGAGTCGCTGCGCGCGGCCCGCGCCCGGCTCGCCGACATCGAGGGCGAGGTATCCATGCGCGCCCGGCAGGCGGCCCGTCACACCGACCTGTACGTGCACGAGAATCCCTGGGGGGCGATCGGCGTCGCGGCCGGCGTCGCCTTCATCCTCGGCCTGCTCGCGGGCCGTCGCTGATCCCCATGATGGACGAGCCGGACATGGATCCGCCGCGCGAGCGCACGGGCGGGCTGTTCGCTTCCGCGCGGCACCTGGCCGCGACCGCGCTCGCGATCGCGCACAACCGCCTCGAGCTCATCACCACCGAGGTCGAGGAGGAGCTGTACAGGGTCGCGGAGATCATGGTGCTCGCGCTCATTGCCATCTTCTTCGCCGGCCTGACGGTGCTGATGCTGGCTTTCCTCGTGGTGCTGCTGTGGTGGGAAGAGCACCGGCTGCTGGCCGCCTCGCTGACGGTGCTGGTGTTCCTCGCGGTGACGCTCGGGGCCGTGTACCTGGCGAGGCACAAGCTGCGGGCGCGGCCGAAGCTGCTGCACGCGACCATCGAGGAGCTGAAGCGCGATCGCGACGCGCTGGAGGGCCGCAAGTGACCTCGCGGGCCGCGCAGCTCGAGGCCCGGCGCCGCCTGCTGGTGGCCGAGAGCAAGGTGCAGCGCGAGTCGCTGCGCCTCGAGGCAACGCACATCGGCGATACGCTCCAGCGGGTGGATCGCAGCGTCATGGCGGTACGGCGGCTCGCGCGCAACCCCTGGGTCATCGGCGCTGGGGTCGTCGCGCTGTTCCTGCTGCGCCGCTACCCGCTCGCGAACTGGGCGCTGCGCGGCATCGCCCTGACGGGCACCGCGCGTCGCGCGATGGGCACGCTCAACCAGCTGGCCGGCTCGGCGCCTGCGCGCGGCGGCCCGGGCCGGTAGACTCCGCAACGCCGCGACCCGCGGCGCCCGGTACAGGCGCGACCATGCCGCTTCGAGCGACCGTCATCCCCGTCACGCCTTTCGCCCAGAACTGCTCGGTCGTCTGGGACGACGCCACCGGCCGCGGCGCCGTGATCGACCCGGGCGGCGACCTCGACCGCGTGCTCGCCGCCGCTGAGGAGGAGGGCGTGACGCTCGAGAAGATCCTGCTCACGCATGCGCACATCGACCACGCCGGCGCGACCGCGGAGCTGGCGCGCCTGCGCGGGCTGCCGATCGAGGGCCCGCATCCGGGCGACCGCTTCTGGATCGAGCAGCTACCCCAGCAGGGCGCCATGTTCGGCCTCGGCAAGTCGGAGAGCTTCGAGCCGACGCGCTGGCTCGGCCACGGCGACACCGTGACGGTCGGCAACCTGCCGCTCGAGGTCCTGCATTGCCCCGGGCACACGCCGGGCCACGTCGTGTTCTTCGACCGCGGCGCGCGCGTCGCCTTCGTGGGCGATGTGCTGTTCGCAGGCTCCATCGGCCGCACGGACTTTCCCGGCGGCGACTACGCCACGCTCATCCGCGCGATCCGGGAGAACCTGTTCCCGCTCGGCGACGACGTGCGCTTCGTGCCCGGGCATGGGCCGATGTCGACGTTCGGGGAGGAGCGACGCACGAATCCCTTTGTCGGCGACCGCGCGGTAGGGAGTAACGGGTAGCAGGCGGGGCAACGTCCGGGTAATCTCGGCCGGCGACGGGCCAACTGGCCTCGCGAGAGAGACAGCCATGGACGTCTTCGCGCTTCGCGACTCGCTGATCGATCGTTACGCCACGTTCGCGCGGTCTTTCACGCAGATTCGGGCGGAGGATCTCAAGGCGCAGATCGACGAAGCATACCGCTCCGGCCGCTACTGGCCGGAACCTTTGCTTCAGATCAACCCCCGCTACCAGCCCGGTCCGACGACCGGCGAGCTCGCTGCGTCCGGGGTGCTGCACCCCGTCGTTGCCGACCGCTTCCCGATTCGACTACATCGGCATCAGGAAAGCGCGATCGCGCTGGCGCGCGCCGGCAAGAGCTTCGTCGTCACGACGGGTACGGGCTCCGGCAAGTCGCTGTGCTTCTTCCTGCCCATCTGCGATGCCGTGCTGCGCGCACGTGGGTCCGACAGTCGGCCGCGGACGCGGGCGATCGTGATCTATCCCATGAACGCGCTCGCCAACAGCCAGCTGGAGGAGTTGACGAAGTTCCTGGGGGAGCGCGATCGGCCGGTCAGTTTCGCGCGATACACCGGTGTCGAGTCACAGGACGAACGGGAGAGGATCCGCAGCAATCCGCCGGACATTCTGCTGACGAACTTCATGATGCTCGAGCTGCTGATGACCCGGCAGAACGACCTCGACCGCCAGGTCATCGAGAACTGCCAGGGACTCGAGTTCCTGGTTCTCGACGAGTTGCATACCTACCGGGGCCGGCAGGGCGCCGATGTTGCGATGCTGGTCCGCCGCGTGCGGGAGCGGCTCGCCCCGGATCGCCTGATCTGCATCGGGACCTCCGCGACCATGGCGAGCGGCGCATCGGAGCAGTACAAGAATGCGGCCGTCGCCGGCGTCGCTTCGCGACTCTTCGCCGATCGAGTGGATGTCTCAAGCATCGTCACCGAAGACCTGGACCGGGCCACAGATCCTCACCAGACGGCCGAGAGCGTCAAGCAGGCGCTCGGCGCGGTGATCGATCGCGGCATCCGCGCTGCCGCATCCGATGCCGAACTTCGCGGCGATCCGCTGGCGATCTGGGTCGAGACACGACTGGGACTGGATCGGCCGGATGGCACGAAGTGGGTGCGGGCACGGCCTGCGGCTATCTCGGAGGCCGCGCAGTGGCTGTCGCAGGATTCGTCCCGACCGCCCGAACGTTGCCTGGACGTCCTCAAGGACTTCCTGCTGACCGCCGTGAGGCCGGAGCGGGAGCGGACATGCAATCCGTCGGGCTCGGACTCCCCGTTCTTCGCCTTCAAGCTCCATCAGTTCATCAGCGGAGCCGGCGTCGCCTATGCAACGCTCGACCCTCCGCAGCACCGCAAGGTCGTCCTCGATGGGCAGCAGTTCCTGCCGGGAGACGAGAGCCGGCGACTGTATGCCACGTACTTCTGCCGCGAATGTGGCCAGGAGTACCATCCCGTGCGGCTGCGCGGCGGAACGTCGCCCATGGTCCTTGCACGGGACATCGACGACATGCCGACCCGGCACGAAGATGCCACGGGGGAGCCCAGCAACGATGATGGCGATTCGGACGCGGCGGGCGAGCGGCTCGGTTTCCTGACCCCCGCAGGCCACGCCGGCGACCTCGACTTCGAGGGTCGTCCGGAGGACTATCCGGACACCTGGACGGAAGTGGGCCCGGGCGGCGTGTTGCGGCTGAAGCGCTCGCACAAGGGTCTTCAGGCCGTGCGTCTGCCGGTGACGCCAGACGGCCAGCTGGGCTCGGGCGACTCGTTCTGGTTCCTGCCGGGAAAGTTCCGCTTCTGCCTCCGATGCCGTGCCGTGCATGGCGCCCAGGGCAAGGACATCAACCGCCTCTCGTCGCTGTCGGCCGAAGGACGCAGTTCGGCCTCGACCTTGCTCGTCCAGTCGACCGTGCTGTGGATGCACGAAAGGGCTGCCGAGATCGCCGAGGACAAACGGAAACTCCTCGGGTTTTCCGACAATCGGCAGGATGCGGCACTGCAGGCGGGGCACTTCAACGACTTCCTCTTCGTATCGCTGCTCCGAGGGGCAGTGCTGTGCGCCCTGCAGCGCGCCGGGCCGCACGGCATCGGCGACGCGGAACTCGGCGGAGCGGCGATCCGCGCCCTGCGATTCGACGCGCCGGTGGCCTCCGGCGCTGACCCGGCCGAGTCCCATCGGCGGGAGTGGCTCCAGAACCCCGCGATCGCAGGCATGGACGTTCAGGAGGCGGAACGGACGCTGCGCATGGTGCTGGCTCACCGCGCCTGGGTCGATCAGCGTCGGGGCTGGCGCTTCAACAACCCCAATCTGGAGCAGCTCGGCCTTCTCGGCGTCGCTTACGACGGCATTGAAGCCTTCTGCAGCGACGAGACTCTTTTCCGGCGGGAGCCACTGCTGCGCGATGCCACGCCGGAGGTCCGCAGTCGCGTATTCTCGCTCCTGTTCGACTACCTGCGTCAGGGCCTCGCTGTCAGCAGCGAAGCCTTGAATGCACAGCAGCTCGCAGCGACGCGCGACCGCGCCGTTGCGCTGCTTCGCGCTCCCTGGGGCTTCGGGCGCGAAGAATGGCCACGCGGCGCACGCTGGTTCTTTGTTCGATCGCCAGCGAACGTTCGCCCGCGCGACGAGGAGCTGCTGCTCCGGGGCGGCTTGCAGTCCGCGCTCGGCCGGCTGCTGCGCCGCCGGGAGCAGTGGGACGGCGACGCGCGCGCCGCGGATCTCGATACGGCTCGCTACGTCGAGCTGCTCGAAGGGATGCTGGACGCGGCGACCGCCGCCGGACTCGTTCTAAAACACGAGCACACGCCGTTTCAGCAGCCGGGCTGGCAACTCAACGCGCTGCGTGTCCGCTTCGTCATTCCCGGCGGCGAGCCGCGCGCGACGGTCCGGAACGACTACTTCAGGACCCTGTACCGTGCCGTCGCCGGAATGCTCGCTGCCGGCGACCGGGCCCTGTTCGCGCTCGAAGCGCGCGAGCACACGGCTCAAGTGGACAAGGACGTTCGCGAGCACCGGGAGGCGCGCTTCCGCTACGGCCCAAAGGACCGGGAGGAGCTCGGCAAGCCTGTCGTCGCCGCCCGGGCGGTGAGTCTCGGGGAGGACACGCGATTCCTTCCCGTGCTGTTCTGCTCACCGACGATGGAGCTGGGTGTCGACATCTCGGCCCTGAATGCCGTGTACCTCCGCAACGTGCCGCCGACCCCCGCCAATTACGTGCAGCGAGCCGGCCGCGCGGGGCGCAGCGGACAGGCGGCCCTCGTGCTGACCTACTGCGCGTCCCGCAGTCCCCACGACCAGTATTTCTTCCGCGACCCCAAGGCGATGGTCCACGGTGTCGTGCAGCCGCCTCTGCTCGACCTCGCCAATCGCGAGCTCATCGAATCGCACCTGCAGGCCGTGTGGCTGGCGGCTACGCGCCAGCCACTCGACCCCGGCATCGCCAACATCGTCGATCCGGGTCTGCCCGGTATCCCGGTGCGTCAGCCGCTGCTCGCCGCCCTGGCGGATGGCCGGGTCACGAGCGAAGCGAGGGACCGCGGCGCCAGGATCCTCGACGGGCTTCGCACGGAGCTCACGGCCGACGCCGCGCCATGGTTCCCGGGCGCCGCCGAGTTCGCCGGGATCGTGGCCGAACAAGCCGCGCAGAGGTTCGAGGCAGCGTTCGGACGTTGGCGCGACCTGTTCCAGTCGGCGCAGCTGCAGGTGCAACGGGCGCGCCAGGTGATCGACAACTACGCCACGCCACCGCGAGACCGACGGGAAGCGGAGCGTCGCCAGTACCAGGCCCAGCAGCAGATCACGCTGCTGCTCCATGGCCAGGAAAGCAACTCGAGCGATTTCTACACCTATCGCTATCTCGCCACGGAGGGCTTCCTTCCCGGCTATAACTTCCCGCGGCTGCCGCTCATGGCCTACATCCCGGGTTCAGGCGATGGCCGTACCGGCCAGGCGTTCCTGCAGCGCCCGCGTTTTCTCGGCATCGCGGAGTTCGGTCCGCGTAGCCTCGTATACCACGAGGGACGCGCTTACCGTGTCGTCCGCGCCCGCCTCAACATTTCCGGCAACCAGGCGGGCGCCGATCTGCGGCTTCCGGTGCGGGCGGTGCGCGTCTGCCGTGCCTGCGGCGCGGCGCACTTCGAGGAGGACCGCAATGCCTGCCATGCCTGTGGCGAATCGCTCGCCGAGGCCGAGAACATCAATAGCCTCTACCGCATCGAGAACGTGGATACGGAACCTGCCGAGCGCATTACCGCCAACGACGAAGAGCGCCAGCGTCAGGCGTTCGAGCTGCAGACCACGTTCGAGTGGGCGCGGCGTGACGGTCGACCCGATGCCCGGCCGCTGGTGGCCGAGGATGCAGAAGGCAGGATACTTTCGTTCACCTATGGGCCCGCCGCGACCATCACCCGCATCAACAAGGGACTGCGCCGTCGCCGCAATCCCACCGTGCTCGGGTTCAACATCAACCCGCGGACCGGCTGGTGGGCCAAGGAGGAGGAGGACGAGGGGCCTCCCGATCCGGATCGCGTGCCGCCGCAGCGAATCGTGCCGATCGTCCAGGACCGCAAGAATGCGCTGCTGATGCTCCCAATTGAGCCGATCGAGGCGACGTCGCTGGCGACCCTGCAATACGCGCTCAAGCGCGGCATCGAGGCGGCCTTCCAGCTCGAAGAGTCCGAGCTGCTGGCCGAGCCTCTGCCCGGCGCACGGGACCGCAAGGGCGTGCTCTTCTACGAGGCCACGGAGGGCGGCGCCGGCGTGCTCACGCGGCTGGTCGCCGATGGCGCTGCGCTGCGGCGGGTCGCCCGCGCCGCGCTAAGGACCATGCATTTCGACCTGCCGCCGGACGAGGCGCTGCCCCTGCCGGCCCCCGAGCATCTCGCCGAGGTGGCCGGAACGGACTGCGTGGCCGGCTGCTATCGCTGCCTCCTGTCCTACTACAACCAGCCGGACCACGAGCTGATCCGGCGGCGCGACCCGGTCGCGCTGCGGCTGCTGTGCCGCCTCGCTCAGGCCGATATCGACCTCGCTGCCATGCCGCCCGGCACGGAGTCATCGCATGATGCTGGGAGCGCGCCCAGCGACGTCTGGCTGCGCGCCGCAAGGAGCGCCATCCCAGCGCTGCCGCGGCCCGAGGTCGCGATGGACGACGGTCACCGCGTCCCGCATTGGGCTGCTCTCTACGCCGCCGTTGCGCTCCCGGGATTGCCGCGCGAGGTCCAGGAGCGGTGGGAGGAGCGCGGCTACACGGTGATGCGCTTTCCGGCCGACGAAGCGACCTGGCCTGCCCTCTTCGGGCGTCTCGCTCGCCTGCTCGGCGTGCCTTCCGGGGTGTAACCCTTGACGGCGGAGTTCACCATCGGGAGTCTGGTGCGCGCCCGCGGGCGCGATTGGGTCGTGCAGCCGGGAAGCGCGAACCCGATGCTGCACCTGCGACCGCTTGGCGGCAGCGATGACGACGGCGCCTGGCTGCACCTGGGCCTGGAGCCCGATGTGTCGCCGGCGCGTTTCCCGAGGCCAGATCCCGCTTGCCGGGCGTCTCAGGATGCGGCCGCGCTGCTGGCCGACGCGCTGCTGATGTCGCTGCGTCGAGGCGCGGGGCCGTTTCGCAGCTTCGGCCAGCTGGCGTTCGAGCCGCGCGCGTACCAGCTCGTGCCCCTGATGATGGCCTTGAGGCTCGATACCGTCCGGCTCCTGATAGCCGACGACGTCGGCATCGGCAAGACGATCGAAGCAGGCATGATCGCGCGAGAATTGCTCGATCGGGGCGAGATCCGGCGCATCGCCGTGCTGTGTCCGCCGCATCTCGTGGACCAGTGGGTGCTCGAGCTCGCGCATCGCTTCCACCTCGCGGCCGAGCCCGTGACGGCGGCGACAGCCGGCCGGCTCGAACGAGGCCTGCCGCCGGCGACGTCGATCTTCGAGGCGCACCCGGTGACGGTGGTGAGCCTCGACTACATCAAGAGCGAGCGGCGGCGCCACGAGTTCACGCGCGCCTGCCCGGAGTTCGTGATCGTCGACGAGGCGCACACCTGCGCCAACACGGGGCAAGGTCGTCACCGGCGCTACGAGCTGCTCCGCGCGCTCGCCGCGGATTCGGAGCGTCACCTCGTCCTGCTGACCGCGACCCCGCACAGCGGGGACGAAGCCGCTTTCTTCCACCTGCTTGGCCTGCTGGATGCCGAGTTCGAGCAACTCGCCGTGCTCGAGGGAACGGCGCGCGACCGGCTGCGCGACCGGCTGGCGCGGCACTTCGTGCAACGCCGCCGCCCGGACATCGACGAGTGGCACGACGGCCGGCTCTTCCCCGATCGGCGTTCTGCCGAGGCGACCTACCGGCTCACCGGTGACTGGTGGCGCTTCCTGGAGTCTGTGCTGGACTATTGCGCGGAGGCGATCACGTCGGGTGGTGCCGACGAGCGACGTCAGCGGCTGAATTTCTGGGGCACGCTGGCCCTGATGCGCTGCGTGTCGAGCAGTCCCGCGGCGGCAGCCCGGGCCCTGCGCAGCCGGCTCGCGGGCGAGGACGGCCTCGAGGACGAGGACATCCTGCTGGAGCGCGTGCTCGACGGCGAGTCCGACGCGCTGAGCCAGGACGACGTCGAACCGGCGGCGGACACCGGCGATGTCCGGCTCGACATGCTGGTCGGGGAGGCGGAGCGGCTGCGTGGCGTTTCCGGCGATCCCAAGCTGCGACTGCTGACGGAGCAGCTCGATGGCCTGCTGGAGGCCGGATTCAACCCGGTGGTTTTCTGCCGCTACATCGCAACCGCGAACTATCTGGGCGAGCACCTCAGGTCGCGCTGGCGCGGCGTGACCGTCGCGGCCGTCACCGGCGAGCTGGTGCCCGAGGAGCGTGAGCGCGCCGTTGCGGCCCTCGGTGAGCACCCGAACCGGTTGCTGGTCGCGACGGACTGCCTGTCGGAGGGCGTCAACCTGCAGGAGCACTTCGACGCGGTCGTGCACTACGACCTGTCCTGGAACCCGACGCGGCACGAGCAGCGCGAGGGCCGCGTCGATCGCTTCGGCCAGAAGAGCCGCGAGGTCCGCGCGTTGCTCATCTACGGCGAGAACAATCCGGT
Organism: Steroidobacteraceae bacterium; assembly: GCA_025458865.1. Taxonomy (GTDB): domain Bacteria; phylum Pseudomonadota; class Gammaproteobacteria; order Steroidobacterales; family Steroidobacteraceae; genus SG8-30. Next base: position 51,004 of record JALORP010000016.1, read on the forward strand.
CGACGGCGCCGTGCTCAAGGTGATCCTGAGCAAGGCCGAGCGAATCCGCACCGAGCTTGGCATCTCGGTGCCGATGCCGGGCGACGAGGGCAAGGTGACGCAGGCGCTGATGAAGGCCGTCCTGCTGCGGCACCGTGCGGGCATGCCCGAGCAGGCCCTTCTCGACTTCGGCGATACCGAGGACGTTCGCGCGATGGACGTGGCGTGGACCCGCTTGGCGGATACGGCGCGCCGCAGCCGGGCGATCTTCAGCCAGCGCCGGCTCAAGCCGGCCGAGGTGTTGCCGGAGTGGGAACGGACCCGCTTGCTGCTCGGCGGGCCGGCCGAGGTCGGGCGCTTCGTCCGCCGCGCGCTCTCGCGGCTCGGCGCGCCGCTGCACTTTCGTCGCGAGCGAGGTGCCGAGGCGCCCCTCGGGGCCCTGCCGCTGGCCCTGCGCGACCGACTGGCGGCGGAGCAGCTCGAGGACACGGTGTCGGTGGACTTTGACTACCCGCCGGCGCGCGACTGCCGGTTCATCTCGCGCAGCCATCCGCTGGTGGCTGTCCTCGCCGAGGAGCTGCTGGAGCGCTCGCTCGATGCCGAGGGGGCGAGCGACGCCGCATTGGCCCGCCTCGGGCGAACCGGCGTGTGGCGCAGCCGCGCGGTCGACCGGCCTGCGACCGTCTGGCTCCTGCGGCTACGGCACCGCCTCACGGTCCAGCGCCGCGACCATGCGGAGCGCGAGCTGCTGGTGGAGGAAGCCGCCGCGATCGCCTTCCTGGGGCGCCAACACCAGGACATGCTGACCGGACCTGGGGCCTTCGCCCTGCTGTCGTACGAGGCCGCAGGTGACCTGGCCCCGGTCGTCGTCGAGCGCGAACTCGACGCGCTGGCCTCCGCCTGGCCCACCCTCGAGGCGCGCGCCGAATCTTTCGCCTCGGCGCAGGCGGGGCAGCTGCTCGCAGACCACCGCCGCGTGCGCGAGGCCGCCGACACCCGCGGTCGCCGCTACGCGGTTGAGGCCCTCACGCCCGTCGACGTCGTGGCCGCGTACGTCCTGTTGCCGGTGACCTGACTTGAGGCGGCCCACCCCCCGGCACTTCGAGTCGCTGTCGATCGAGGGCGGCCTGCTGCCGCCGGACTGGCTCGCGCGCGTGGCCGCGCTCGATGCCGGGCAGATGACGGCGGCCGACTACCGCGTGCCGCCCGGCCTGCAGCTGCGCGACGAGATCAGCCGCTTCTGGCGTATCGGTGAGGCGCTGTGGGCTGACTTCGTCGTCGGCCGGGCGCAGCCCGGGCACAGCAAGGCCGACGTCACCGAGCGCTTCATCTGCGAGCTGCTGAGGCAGGCGCTCCGATTCGACTCGCTGCGCCCGGCGCTGTTGCAGGAGCTCGTCTCGGGTCCGTGGCCGGTCCCGTTCTCCGCGCTCGTTGGCCGCGTGCCCATCGTTGTCGGGCCGTGGGATCGCTCGCTGGATGCGCCGGATCCCGCGTGGGGCGACGGCACGCGCCGGCGCAGCGCCTTCGGCCTGGTACAGGAGTTCCTCAACGCCGCACCCGAGGCGTTGTGGGGCATCGCCAGCAACGGTCTCGTGCTGCGGGTCGCGCGCGACAACGCGAGCCTCACCCGGCCGGCCTGGATCGAGGTGGACTTGGAGCGACTGTTCACCGAGCGGCGGTTTGCGGATTTCTCCGCGCTCTGGCTGCTGCTGCACGAGAGCCGCTTCGGGCGGGCCGGCCACGCCCCGCAAGAGTGCCCGCTCGAGGCCTGGCGCGCCGCCGCGCTGTCGGAGGGAACCCGTGCACGCGAGTCGCTGCGCGCCGGCGTCGAAGCGGCGCTCGAGGCCCTCGGAGGGGGTTTCCTCCAGCATCCTGTCAATGCCGAGCTGCGCTCGCGGCTCGCCGACGGTCGGCTGACGGCCCACGGCTACTTCCAGCAGCTGCTGCGCCTCGTCTACCGGCTGATCTTCTTGTTCACGGTGGAAGACCGCGGACTGCTGCATCCGCCCGGAACCCCTGAGCAGGCGCGGGCCCTGTATGCGGCCGGCTATGCGCTCGGCCGGCTGCGAGAGCGCGCGATCCGGCGGCGCGGCTTCGACCGGCACGACGACCTGTGGCGCGGCCTGGCGCCGGTCTTCCGCGGCCTCGCCCGGGGCGAGCCCGTACTGGGGCTGCCGGCTCTCGGTGGTCTCTTCGCGGCGGAGCAGTGCGCGGACCTCGACGCGGCTGCGCTGGGCAATGGCCCGCTGCTTGAGACGGTCTTTCGCCTCGCGTGGCTGCGCGATCCTGCCACCGGCGCCGTCACCCGCATCAACTGGCGGGACATGGGCCCCGAGGAGTTCGGGTCGGTTTACGAGAGCCTGCTCGAGCTCGAGCCCGAGGTGGCCGCGGAGTCCCGCGAGTTCGGCTTCGCCGGGGACGGTGGCGCTCGCGGGTCCGCCAGAAAGCTCACCGGCAGCTATTACACGCCGGACGGCCTGGTGCAGCTGCTGCTCGACTCGGCCCTCGAGCCGGTCATTGCCGCCCGGCTTGCCGCGCATCCCGCCGACGCGGATGCGGCGCTGCTCGGCTTGGCCGTGGTGGATCCGGCCTGCGGCAGCGGCCACTTCCTCCTCGCCGCGGCGCGACGCATCGCCGGCCACCTCGCGCGCCACCGGGCCGGCGGAACGCCCACGCCGGCCGAGTTCCGCTATGCGCTGCGCGACGTCATCTCGTACTGCGTCTTCGGCGTGGACCTGAACCCGATGGCGCTCGAGCTCGCGCGCATCGCGCTGTGGCTCGAGGCCTTCACGCCGGACCGGCCGCTGTCCTTCCTCGACCATCACCTGCAGTGCGGCAACGCCCTGCTCGGACTCATGGACCTGCGCCAGATCGCGGCCGGGATTCCCGACGAGGCGTACCGGCCGCTGACAGGCGACGAGCGTGGGATCGCGCAGACCCTTGCGCGCCGCAACCGCGAGGCCCGGCGCCAGCTGGAGCGGGTGCGCGACAGCGGCCAGCATCCGCTCGATTTCTCGGGCGCTTCGCTCGGCCGTGCGCTTGCCGAAGTGGACGAGGCCGCCGAGGTCACGCTCGACGAGGTGGCGGCCAAGGAGCGGAAGTTCGCCGCGCTCGCGGCGCAGGCTGCGGCCGGACCGCTCGCGGTCGCCGCCGATCTTTCCATGGCCGCCTGGCTGCTGCCGCAGACAGGCGCGACGCAGGCGCGCGTGCCGACCACTGCCGACCTCGTGCCGCTGCTCGACGGCTTCGGCGCGACCGACCCCGCCATCGTCGCGGCCGCCCGCGCCGCCTGCCGCGAGGCAAGCGTCCTGCACTGGCCGCTCGCGTTCCCGCAGGTCTTCGCCCGCGGTGGCTTCGACTGCGTGCTCGGAAACCCGCCTTGGGAGCGGCTCAAGATCGCCGAGCAGGAATTCTTCGCCGCCCGCGCGCCCGAGATCGCCGCCGCGCCGAATGCCGCGGCCCGGCGGCGACTGATCGAGGCGCTGGCCGAAGCCGCTCCGGGCTCCGCCGACCGGCGCCTGTGGGACGCCTTCGTCGCCGCCAAGCAGGCCGCCGAGGCGGCGAGCCAGTTCGCCCACGGCCCGCGCTACCCGCTCACCGGCGTGGGCGACGTCAACAGCTACGCGCTCTTCGCGGAGACGGCGCTCTCGGCGCTCGGGCCCACCGGCCGGGCGGGCCTCGTGCTGCCCTCCGGCATCGCCACGGACGATTCGACGAAGCTGTTCTTTGCGCATGCGGCGCAGGGCCGGCTCGCCGAGCTGATCGACTTCGAGAACAGCGAGCCCATCTTTCCGAGCGTGCATCGCAGCTACAAGTTCTGCCTGCTGACGCTCGGCGCCGCGTCCGAAGCACGTTTCGGCTTCTTCCTGACCCGGGTCGAGCAGGCCTCCGACCCGCGCCGCCGCTTCACGCTCGGCCCCGAGGACCTCGCGCGACTGAATCCGAACACGCGCACCTGCCCGATCTTCCGCAGCCGCCGCGATGCCGAGATCGCAACCGCGGTCTATCGCCGCGTGCCGGTGCTGTGGGACGAGTCGCGCGAGGACGGCAATCCGTGGGGAATCTCGTTTCTGAGAATGTTCGACATGTCGAACGACAGCGGCCTGTTCTGCGACGCGCCCGGCGGCGGACTCGTGCCGCTCTACGAGGCCAAGATGGCGGCCCACTACGACCATCGCTGGGCCACCTACGTGCCCGGGCCCGAGGGCAGGCCGGAGACGGCGGACGTCAGCGCGGCGCAGAAGCGCGATCCGGCGTTCGCGGTGACGCCGCGCTACTGGGTCGACGAGGCCGAGGTCCGCGAGCGTCTCGCGGCGAAAGGCTGGAATCGCGACTGGCTGCTGGGCTTTCGCGACATCTGCCGCGCGACCGACGAACGCACCGTCATCGCCAGCGTGATCCCGGCGGTGGGGGTGGGGAATAACCTGCCGGTGGCGTTGTGCGACACTGGGCGAGTGTCAGCAGGCCGGATGGCTGCGCTACTCGGCAACCTTTCCGCGCTGGTGCTCGACTTTCTCGCGCGGCACAAGGTCGGCGGCACGCACCTGAATTTCTTCATCCTCAAGCAGCTCGCCGTGCTGCCGCCGGAGCGCCTCGACGCGGCGGCGCTCGACTTCATCGTGCCGCGGGTGCTGGAACTCGCTTACACCGCCCACGACCTGCAGCCGTTCTACGAAGACCTCGTGGCTGAGAATCCTGCCTGGGACTCGCGTCCCGCCGGGGAGCGTGGCCGGCCGTTTCCGTGGGACGACGCGCGGCGCGCGCGCCTGCGGGCCGAGCTCGATGCCTGGTTCGCCCTTGCCTATGGCCTCGACCGGGACGAGCTGCGCTACGTGCTGGACCCCGCGGACGTTATGGGCGCGGACTACCCCTCCGAGACCTTCCGGGTGCTAAAGGAGCGCGAGCTGCGCGAACTCGGCGAGTACCGCACCCGCCGGCTGGTCCTGGAGGCATGGGACCGGCCCTAGCCACGCGCGAGCTGAACAGAACCGCGGCCGCCCGTGCTGCCGCATCGCCGGCCGAGTGGTAACCTAGGGCCCGGCAAACGGACCCGGTCAGCGCCATGAACTCAGGTCCCGTCATGCATTTCGTCGCCGCCCCGCCGGTCGTCGAGCTTGCCCCGACAGAGGTCTTGGGCGATCTGAACGAGATCGAGCGTAAGAATGCCCCGGCGGCGCTGTACCTCGCCGGCAACCCCGACTTGCTGACGGCGGGTCGGCGCGTGTCCGTGGTCGGGTCGCGCGAGGCATCCGACGAAGGCCTGGCGCGGGCTCGCTCGCTCTCGCGGACCCTGGTGAAGCGCGGCTTCATCGTGGTGAGCGGCCTGGCGGCCGGCATCGACACGGCGGCTCACCTCGCAGCCCTGGAAGCGGGTGGCCGGACCATTGCCGTGCTCGGCACGCCCCTCGACGATTTCTACCCCCGCGAGAACGAGGCGCTGCAGCGCCGCCTGATGCGGGAGCAGCTCGTCGTTTCGCAGTTTCCGTCCGGTTATCCGTCCGCTCCACGGAATTTCCCGATGCGCAACCGGACGATGGCGCTGCTGTCTGACGCGACGGTGATCGTGGAAGCCGGCGACAAGAGCGGCACGCTCCACCAGGGCTGGGAGGCGCTGCGACTCGGCCGGCCGCTGTTCCTCATGGAGAGCGTAGCGCGCGATCCGTCTTTGCGCTGGCCGGCCGAGATGATCCGCTACGGCGCGCAGATGCTTTCCCGCGAGAATCTCGAGCACTGCCTCGACGAGATTCCGGCACTCACGGTGGGCGGCGACGTTGCTGCCGAGGCTTGAGTTCGCGGCCTGCTACGCCTACTCGAAACGCGGGACGTCCGAGGCGGCGAAGACATCGGTCGCGCTGCGGGACCGCGTCAAGTCCGGAAGCGCCGTCTGGCTGCCGCGCTATGCGGGCCGTGTCCATCAGGTCTACCGTGACGAGGAGTGTTTTCGCGCTTTTTTCGGGCCAGACATCACGCTGGTGCCTGTGCCAGGCAGCGCGCCGCTGGTGCCTGGCGCGCAATGGATCCCCCGGCGCATCGCAGAGCTGCTGCTCGCTGAGGGGCTCGCGCGTGAGGTGCTGCCCTGTCTCCTGCGCCAGCGGGCGGTTCCGAAATCGGCCTATGCATTGCCTGGCGAGCGGCCCGATGTCCAGCTGCACTACGATTCGATGCGGATCGAGCCGACACTGGTTCAGCCGCCGAGCATCACGTTGGTAGACGACATCGTGACCAAGGGCCGCACGCTGCTCGCGGCTGCCAGCCGGGTCGCAGAGGCCTTCCCCGAGGCGCAGGTCCGAGCGTTCGCCCTGGTGCGCTATCGAGGGCTCGTGCCCGATATTGATCGGTTCCTCGATCCGGTGGCGGGCACCATTGCGTTCGACGGTACGGACACCAACCGTCAGCCCTGAGGTGATTCCGCGAGATGCCGCTCCTCGGTCACATTCTGCTCGCCAAAATCGCGCGCGACGCGGGGTTCGACATTCCGGCCGTGGCGGACAGCCCGTGGCTCGCTTTCGATACCGCCGGCTCCGCGTTACGCTTGTGGCTAAGGGACGATGCGTCTGGGCCGGTCGCGGCTTTGTCATCCCGCGCGGTTCTAAGCGAACTGGATGTGCCGGTCCTGGATGTGGCTGTCCTGCCGCCGGCGGCCGCCGGTGCGTTCCAATTCCCAACCGCCGATGCCATGCTAACTGCGCTGGCGCGAGCGCAGGCGCTGAACCAATCCCTGCCCGACCGCCCCTATCGGGAGTTCGTCGAGCAACTCTCCGAGCTCGGGGCGACCGAGCGCGACGCGATCGTGCGTCAGCGGGTCGGCCAGGACAGGTTCCGTGACGCCCTGATGCAGTACTGGGGCGGCCGCTGCGCCGTCACCGGGCTTGCCGTTCCGGAACTGCTGCGTGCGAGCCATGCCAAGCCATGGAAGGTGGCGAACGATCGGGAGCGGCTCGACGTGCATAACGGTCTGCTCCTGGCAGTGCAGCTCGATGCGCTGTTCGATCGAGGCTTCCTGTGGTTCGACTCATGCGGTGACGGCGCCCTGAGTCCGGCTCTTGGAGCCAAGGACAGGCGCATGCTCGGGCTCGGTGGCTTCCCGTTGCGATTGAGCCGGCTCTCGCCCGCCCATGAGCCGTTTCTGGCCTATCATCGCGACCATGTCGCAATTCGCGCCTGACGGACAGGGGAAAGGCTGTCGCGTACCTGAGGCACCCTGGCGCCGTGCGAGGAGCCTCGTCTTCGTTCTGCTTATCGCGGCTACGACGGCGGCCGCCGAGCCGCCCGCGGTCGAGCACCTCGACTCCGGCAAGGTGCTGCCCGCGGGCCTGCCGTTCTCCGAGGCCGTGCGCACGGGCGACCTGCTGCATCTGTCCGGCCAGATCGGCATCAGGCCGGGCACGCGCGAGCTGGTCCCGGGTGGCCTCGAGGCCGAGTCGCGGCAGACGCTCGAGAACATCCGCACGACGCTCGAGGCGCACGGCCTGTCGCTGCGCGACGTGGTGAAGTGCACCATCATGCTCGCCGACATGACGCAGTGGGGGCGCTTCAACGCGATCTATCGCGAGTTCTTCGCGCCGCCCTATCCCGCCCGCAGCGCCTTCGGCACGAACGGCCTCGCGCTCGGCGCGCAGGTCGAGGTGGAGTGCCTCGCGCGGGTGCCGCCGCGCTTCTAGCCGCGCGCGACGGGCGGCGCCTCGCCGGGATTGCGCATCCGCCCGAGCAGCGGCGCGTCGTTCGCGAGCAGGTGCTCCTCGCCGTGCTCGAGCATGAACCGCCGGCAGGCCTCGGCGACCGGCGACAGCAGCTTGGGCTGCAGGCACACGACGTTCCAGGTGCGCATCACCGGCGCGCCCTCGACGTCGAGGATGCCCA